>DAOOCD010000013.1:0-30428 GCA_035408225.1 Cyclobacteriaceae bacterium
CTTTTTGTAGCGCTTCAATACGATCTGTTTGATTAGCATACGTGTTTTTGAGAACCTCCAATTCAGTTGTTAACCGATTGGTCGCATCCTGAAAGTTTTTTGAAGTTGATCTTTCGATGGAAATGGAATTCTCAAGTTTGAGATTCTCGGTTTTTAAAGATTCGCTTACCGAAATGATCCGCTGAAGTTCTCCGTTAGCTTCAACAAGTTGCGACTTAATCCCGCTCCATTGAAAGATTCTTCCAAAAAGACCGATCGTCTTCAGGTTTTCAAATAATCTTTTAATCGAATCGGTTGAGAATTCCATACCCCGCAATGCTGTTTTACCAAGCAAAGTTAGTTCATTTCAATTTGGGTACAAGGTGCATTTTTAGGCGCTTTGTAGCCAAATGACTAACTTTGAAACTCATTGAATTTCAGTTATATGGTATCTACAATTACATCCAGCCAGGAGGCGATTGACTTAGAGGAAAAGTATGGGGCACATAATTATCACCCGCTACCGGTGGTTTTAAACCGGGGCGAGGGTGTTTATTTATGGGATGTTGAGGGAAAGCGCTATTATGATTTTCTCTCTGCTTATAGCGCAGTAAATCAGGGTCACTGTCATCCACGCATTATTAATGCATTAATCGATCAGGCGAAAGAACTTACACTTACTTCGCGCGCTTTTTATAATGATAAGCTTGGTGTAGCCGAAAAATATGTATGCGATTTATTCGGTTATGATAAAGCTCTCTTCATGAACAGTGGAGCCGAGGCCAATGAATCGGCTATTAAACTTGCCCGCAAATGGGGCTACACTAAAAAAGGAATTCCTGATAACGAAGCAGTAATCGTTGCCGTGAAGAAAAATTTTCATGGTCGCACAACTACTATTATTTCGGCATCTACTGATCCTTCAGCACGCAAAGGCTTTGGACCTTTTATGCCAGGATTTGAGATTGTTGACTATGATGATGTTGCGGCTTTGCAGAAAGCACTCGTTAATCTAAATGTTTGCGGATTGTGGATTGAGCCGATTCAGGGCGAGGCTGGAGTGTATGTACCTAAAGATGGTTATCTTAAAGCAGCAGCCGATTTATGCAAGCAGTACAACGTATTGCTGATGATGGATGAAATTCAAACGGGCATTGCCCGCACCGGTAAAATGCTGGCTTCTGATCATGAAGGAGTTCGTCCTGATTTATTGATTCTGGGTAAAGCACTTTCAGGAGGAGTACTTCCAATTTCTTTAGTGCTTGCCGATGATGAAATCATGTTAGTTATAAAACCCGGAGAACATGGTTCTACCTTTGGCGGAAATCCCTTGGCCGCTGCAGTTGTGATGGCTGCATTAGACGTTGTAAAGAACGAAAACCTCACTGAAAACGCGGACCGAATGGGCTCCCTTTTCAGAGACCGGATGAATGCCATCAAGGAGAAATCGAATTTGATTACATTGGTCAGAGGCAAAGGATTACTCAATGCCATTGTGATTAATGATTCACCGCAGAGTGAAACAGCGTGGAATTTGTGTCTAAAATTTGCTGAAAACGGATTGCTGGCTAAACCCACACATGGAAATATTATCCGGCTGGCGCCCCCGTTGGTAATCAATGAAGATCAGTTGCATGACTGCTGCGATATCATTGAGAGATGCATTGTCAATTTCAAAAAGTGATTTTAATTTTTTGGGGTTAGTATCTTTTCTAATTCAAGATAAGCATCATCATCGCTGGGGAATGTGCACGGCACGACTAGTTTACCTGTCCGGTCAATAACACCATATTTTTTCTTTTGCGATATAATGGCGTAGGTATTTTCGTAGGCAAATTCAATTTCATTTTCTGAGATCGGGGCAACGATTTCCTCACCGCTAAATGAATATAAACCAAAGCGCCCTTTACTTTTTGTATTAAAAGTACTGTCTTGGCTTAATGAAATTTCCACATCATCAAACTGACAAGGCACTACAAGGTTACCCTTGCTATCCATAACTCCGGCCAGTGAGTTTTGTTTTACCCGAAAGAATCCAGATTCAAGCGAGAAAAAAGGCTCCTTGCCAGTATCAAACTGACAGGCTACAATCTCTTGTCCTGCGAAGTTTATTATCCCGGCTTTTTTATTTTTTACGATTACGATCACCTGAGGTAAGTCGTAAAGTGACTCTGCGTAATACAGATCTTCATAAATACATGGAAGAGATTCTTTCCCAGTAGCAAGGTTTACCAATCCATATCGAGCGCCTTTCATTACAATCCTCACATTTTCTAACTCATCAGCATAGGCTTTAGTGTACTCGAAAGGCAGAACGGTATTTCCTTGTTGATCGATAAGGCCCCATTTACCTTTTAGTTTTACAAAGGCATATGCGTAATCATCAAATTCCTCGGCCTCATCATAAATGGGTTGTATCACCCAATCTCCATGAACATTGGTGAATCCAATCTTTTTATTTTTACCAGGGTTGCTTTCCAACTGTGCAAATGCAGGCACGAATGCAATCAGGCACATGTAGAAGCATATTCCTTTCAGAGTCATAATTTTTTGTGAAAAGTTAAGAATCCAAAAATTCTTCTGCTATCCGTACTGGCACGGATATTTAGATTAACAGGGTGTGTAAAAATAGCTTAACGCAAAACGCCCAGTTTAAGCAAATCGCTTTTTAATTGTTCAGGAGTTTTAAAGTGAATGCCCGGCAACCCAACCGCCAATGCTCCATCAATGTTACGCTGACTATCATCAATAAACAGCGCAGTTTTTGGATTCACTTTATAGCGATCAAATAGAATCTGGAAAAATTCCGGAAAAGGCTTTCTGGTTTTTTCATGACCAGAAACCACAATGCCTTCAAACCAGTAAAGAAACTCAAACTGCTGAAGTGCCCAGGGAAAAGTTTGTGCCGACCAATTAGTTAAGGCATACAACCGATGCTGATCCTGTTCCTTAATCTGTTTAAGAATATCCACTGTATCCTGTATGGGGCCACTGATCGTTTCCTGCCAGCGATCGTACCACGCACGGATTGGGTGTTCGTGTTCCGGAAATTTTATAAGCAATTCTTCCGTAGCCTCTTCAAACGAACGGCCCGCATCTTGCTTTTCATTCCAGTCGTGTGTGCAGATATTTTCCAGAAACCAGGTGATCTCTTCTTCGGTTTTAAAAATCTTTCGATAGAGATGGCGTGGGTTCCAATCGATAAGTACTGCGCCTAAATCGAAAATGACCGTATCAATTGAATTTTGCATGTTGATAATTATTTAACTCCAAACGCCCAGGTTAAAAAATGCGGCATGGCTTCGCCCCAGGTCTTTAAATTGTGTTCTCCGTCTTTTAGTTCCAGGTAATGAATATCATGAAAGGGTCTATAGCCCTTTTTGGTTAACTCAACAATTAGATCCAGAGTATCATCGATCGAATCTATTACACCATTTTTGTTGCGGTCGCTATGTTCGTCTTTCAATCCCGCCTGAAACCAGAATTTCAGTCCTGGCTTAAACCGGCCTCTCCGAACTTGCTGATGCATAATCCGGTCATAGTATTCTGAATAAAATCGACTTTTTGAATCGCGCTTGCGCCACCAAAACGATCCGCTAAAAGCGCCAACTTTTCCAAAATAGTCGCCATGATGCCAGGCAATATCGAAGGCAGAAAGTCCACCCAGCGAAAAACCAGCTATAACCCTATGCTGAGATTCTTTTGAAATTGAATACTGATACTCCAGATAGGGGATCAGCTCGGTCATGATAAAGCGACTGTAGTTTTTAGCCCGTGAGCCTCGTTTCTTAAAATCTGGCTTGTTAGCCACACCGTATTCCTGCATCCGGTCTCCGGCATATACAGCAACCACAATAACATCCTCAATCTCCCGGCTGTGGGTTAATTTTTCAAGGGTTGCTTTCAGGCAGATAGCTTCGCTGTCCTGTCCATCATTGAGAATAAGCAACGGATAGTATTTTCCTGCTTTTTTATATTGAAAAGGCAGAAAAATATCTACTACCGTATCCCGCTCAAGTAGTTTAGAATGTATATCGGTAAGCTTTTCGAGATGATAATGATGGGCAGTGGACAAGGACGACAAATAATTAATTTAGATAGTTATTTTAATGGGCATTTCCGACTTTGAAGCAGTTTACGCTTGCAAAAATAGGAGTTTAATTGAATCCATATGCCTTACGAACATTATCACAAATGGTACTCTCCGCGCTTAAGCCGGGACATTGAAGTTCTTTCTTTTGGTACCCGGGGGTATCCGGTCATTTTATTTCCCACCTCGATGGGTCATTTTAATGAGAATAAAGACTTCAAACTGATTGACAGCGTGAATTGGTTTTTGGATGAGGGCCTTGTAAAAATTTATTGCCCGGATGGAATTGACGAAGCGAGTTGGTATAACAAAAATATCCATCCTGCGGATCGGGTTCGAAATCACATGTGGTATGATGCGATGATCCTGGAAGAATTGGTACCACTCGCGCAGCGCGAAACCGGAGTAGGACGAGTTGCTACCGCGGGCTGTAGCTTTGGTGGGTACCACGCTACAAACTTTGCGTTTAAACATCCGGAAGTTGTGAAGTATGTTTTCAATATGGGGGCTGCCTTTGATATTAAAGATCAAATGGATGGCTATTATGATGATAACGTCTATTTCAACAACCCGCCCGATTATATGCCCAGTGCAAACAATCCCTATTTCTACGATATGTATGTGGTGTTGGGAACGGGCACTCAGGATATGTGTTGGGATGCCAACGTAAAAATGGCCAACATTCTGCAGAATAAAGGAATGAACTACTGGCTGGATGTGCGTCAAAATGCTCCCCACGATTGGCCAGCCTGGCGCGAAATGTTTCCTCATTATCTGTCTTTGATCAAATGAAAAGGAGTGTCTGCCTTTTTTTATTCTTCATTCTGGCAGCGCCACTAACGTTTAGCGCTGCAATAAACAGTAGCGAGGCAGTTGAGATTGGTGGGATTAAACAATGGATAAAATTTCAGGGAGTTGATGATCAGGCACCCGTTTTACTTTTTTTACATGGTGGCCCCGGAAATTCAGTGATGAGTTATGCTGATCGCTTTACCAAAGAATTGCAAAAGCATTTTATTGTTGTGATGTGGGACCAGCGGGAAAGTGGGCAAACTGCAGTATTGAACAAGTCACCGGCAGCCCTATCTGTTTCCCTTTTTGTTAGCGATGCAGTAGAGGTTATAAAATTTCTTTGCAACAGGTTCGGGCAGGAAAAAATTTATTTGGTTGGTCACTCCTGGGGTGGTTATCTCGGTCTTCGTGTGGCTGCCGAAAGACCTGAGTTGTTAAAGGGATACTTTGCCCTGAGTCCAATGATAAATCAGCTGGAGAGTGAACGCATTTCTTTAAAGGTGCTTCAGGATAATGCAGCTAAAGAGAATAATCAAAAGGCGTTGTCAGAACTTGCTCAGGTAGAGGTGCCTTTCAAAAACGGAACCCAGCTGTATTATCACAGAAAGTGGTTAAGCAAACTCATGAATTCTACCACACCCACGTTGGAAAGAGTAGATCAGTGGTCAGCAACCTGGTTAACCTTATTCAACGAAGCTTCACGAACTAATTTTTTGGAATTTGCCCCAGTGCTTAAGTGTCCTGTATATTTTCTTATCGGCAGCAGTGATTACCAGACTTATTTTAAACTGGCAGAATCTTATTATCAACAGGTTGTTTGCGAGGAAAAAAAACTATCTTGGTTTGCGCATTCGGCCCATAATCCACATTTAACGGAAACGGCAAAATTTGAAGAGTTACTAATTGAGATTAAGAATCAAAAACTAAAATCAGAGTTATGAAAAAAATAGGCGTATTGCATGGCATGGAACGATCTTTCCCCGAAGCATTTGTTGAACGAATTAACAAGATGGGATTGAAAGATATTAAAGCAGAACCTGTTCTGGTTGACATGGTGTCTCAGGGTGAGCCCACGGAGTATGCCGTGATTATCGATCGCATTTCGCAGGATGTTCCATTTTACAGAGCCTATCTGAAAAATGCAGCGATATCGGGTACTGCCGTTATCAACAACCCATTTTGGTGGAGTGCTGATGAAAAGTTTTTTAATAATGCGTTAGCCGTAAAATTGGGTGTGCCAGTCCCAAAAACTGTATTACTACCTTCCCATGAACGCCCTACGGATACTGGGGAAGCTTCGTTTGCTAACCTGAAATTTCCATTAAGCTGGGAAAAGATTTTTGACCATATCGGCTGGCCTGCTTACATGAAACCTCATGCTGGTGGTGGTTGGAAAAGTGTTTACAAACTAAATAACAGGGATGATTTCTTTAAGGCTTATAGCGAAACCAATCAATTGGTAATGATGCTACAGGAAGAAATTATTTTTGAAGACTATTTTCGTTGTTATTGCCTTGGCAGAAAATATGTGCGCATCATGCAATATGAGCCACGCAATCCACATCATTTGCGCTACCAAAGTAATAATGGTCCGGCCTCAGAAAAGCTGTTGAAAAAAGTACATGATTATGTGCTTGACTTGTGTAATGCACTGGGCTATGATTTTAATACAGTAGAGATGGCCGTGCGGAACGGGGTTCCCTACGCGATTGATTTCTGTAATCCGGCACCGGATGCCGAGGTTACATCAGTAGGTCAGGAAAATTTTGATTGGGTAGTTGAACACGCATCGAAGATGGCCGTTGAACGCGCCCAAACTCAAAAGCCAGGAAAGGATAACCTGACCTGGGGTACTTATGTAACCAATGCCGTTGCATCTTTTGAAAAAGCACCTTCAAAAGAAAAACCAGAGACTAAGGCCGAGCCCAAAAGGGAAACTACCAAAACAAAATCAGCAAAGAAGTAATCTCTCGCTACAGGAATTAGTTGGCTTATGGAAAAATTTACGTTGGGAGTTGAGGAAGAGTACATGGTCATCGATCCGCAAACGCGCGAATTAACTTCGCATGACCAGAAGATTGTGGAACTGGCTTCAAATATCATAAAGGACAGTGTAAAGGCAGAAATGCATCAGGCTGTTGTTGAGGTTGGTACGGGTATCTGTAAAGATGTTGATCAGGCCTATAAGGAAATAAAGGACCTTCGAAAAATTGTTTCAGAAGTAGCAGGCTCGCTGGGTCTTAAAATTGGTGCAGCGGGTACGCATCCCTTCTCGCATTGGAGTAAGCAGTTGATTACGCCCAATCCTCGTTACGATGAAATTGTACAAGAGATGCAAGAGGCCGCTCGTTCCAATTTAATTTTTGGATTGCATGTTCATGTGGGAATACAGGATAAGAACATGGCCATTCATATTCAGAATACGGTGCGGTATTTTTTGCCTCATATCTATGCACTTTCCTGCAACTCACCTTTCTGGGAGGGAAGGAATACCGGTTTTAAATCTTTCCGCACAAAAGTTTTCGATAAGTTTCCCCGCACAGGCATTCCCGATCGGTTCGAAAGCTGGGATGATTTTAAAAACTATGTAAACCTGCTTATCAAAACCAATTGCATTGATAATGCCAAGAAAATCTGGTGGGATGTGCGCGTGCATCCGTTTTTCGATACAATCGAATTCAGAATTTGTGATGTACCCATGCGCGTAGAGGAAACCCTTGCAATCACCGCAGTGTTTCAGGCATTGGTTGTTAAGCTCTATAAGTTGCGGCTGCAGAACATGAGTTTTATAATGTACACCCGGGCGCTCATTAACGAAAATAAGTGGCGGGCTTCGCGGTATGGATTGGATGGACGACTTATTGATTTTGGAAAGCAAATAGAAGTTGATACACGTGTACTGATTCTTGAATTGCTTGATTTTGTTGATGATGTAGTGGACGACCTTGGCAGCCGTAACCACATTAATTATATTCGCACCATATTAGAATACGGAACCGGGGCCGACCGCCAGTTGGCTGTATTTAATGCCACGGGCAACATGGAAAAAGTGGTTGATTATATTACGGACGAAACGGTGAGGGGATTATAAGATTGAAAAAGTGTCAGCAGAAAATCAGATAAATATTGCCGTACTGGATCTTTATGAAGGTGTTGCCAACGAGGGAATGCGTGGCATTCGGCAACTGATAGAAGAGTTTGAAGCAGATTGTCACCTGATGGTAAAATATCAGATTTTTGATGTTCGCCTCAAAGCTGAAGTCCCTGATCTTAATTTTGACGTGTACATTTCTTCCGGAGGTCCGGGCAGTCCGCTGGATACTGTCGACTCCTTATGGGAGCGTAAGTATTTTGGTTTGATGGATGCTATAAGGCATCATAATAAGCAGCATCCTGAAAACAAGAAGCACGTTTTGTTGATTTGTCATAGTTTCCAGATTTTTTGCAGGCACTACAAGTATGGAGTTGTATCAAAGCGTAAGTCCACATCATTTGGTGTAATGCCGGTGCACAAAACTTTTGAAGGCCATCATGATCCACTGTATCGTTCCTTAAATGATCCTATGTGGGCTGTAGACTCCAGAGATTATCAAATTACCCAGCCTAGCCAGAAAAGAATAGAAGCCGAAGGCGGTGCGGTACTGTGTATTGAAAAATATCGTCCGCATGTGGACTTGGAACGCGCTGTCATGTCTATCCGCTTTGATGAAGCTTTTATAGGCATGCAGTTTCATCCGGAGGCTGATGCTGTGGGTATGCGCATGTACTTGTTGCGCGAAGACAAAAAGGAGTTAGTTATTGAAAAGCATGGCGAGAAAAAATATTGGGAGATGTTAGATCACCTGAATGATCCTGATAAGATCATGCTAACCTATTCAACCATAGTCCCGAGATTCCTAATGACGGCCCTCAGTCATCGCCTAAGCTCTGTGCCGTTATGATTGCATCGGCCCGACAACTTTTTAATCAACAATTTACCGAGCAGAAGTATCACGATTTTTTGGCTGACCTTGATCGTGAGTTTAATTACAAAATAACTTTCCGGGTAGCCGAGAGTCCAGTTTTTGTGGGTAATGACTTTAAAGCAAAACTGCTAAAAGCTGCCGATGAAATTATTGATTTCATTGTCTTACCGGATTTTAAACAGCGCATGAAAGGTGCGCTACCTGATTCTGTACGGGTGCCTAATGAAGATGCTCATACAATGTTTCTTGCCCTGGACTTTGCTGTATGTACAGATGGAAGCAATGAACTGGTGCCCCGATTGATCGAGCTCCAGGGTTTTCCATCCTTATTCGGCTATCAGGATTTCTTAGGAAACAAGTTTCGTCAGCATTACCGGATTCCTCAAAATCTTGATTTTCATTTTGGCTCAACATCTGAGGCTTATTGGGAGCGCTTAGGAAAAGCAATTGTGGGTACCCATGATCCGGAGAATGTGGTCTTACTGGAGATCGATCCGATGAAGCAAAATACTGCCATCGACTTTCTGGTTACCAAGCTTCATCTCGGCATAGAGCCTGTTCATTTAGGAGATGTGATTATTCGCAACCGTAAACTCTTTTACAAAAGGAAAGGTGTTGAAGTTCCAATCCATCGAATTTACAATCGTGTGATTTTCGATGAATTGGTAGGGAAAACAGATTTGAAAACGGACTTTCATTTAACGGAAGATGTAGATGTGGAGTGGGCCGGACATCCCAATTGGTTTTTTTACATCAGTAAGTACACCATGCCATTCTTGAAAAGTAGCGCAGTTCCGGAATGTAAGTTTCTGAATGAGTACGAAACGTTACCAGCTGATCTTGATAAGTATGTACTCAAACCGTTATTCTCGTTTTCAGGAACTGGTGTAATTTTCAATGTAACAAAAGAAGACATACTTAATATACCGCACGCAGAGCGTAAAAACTATATGCTTCAGCGCAAAGTTCATTATCAGCCGGTTGTTCAGGCGCCAGATGGCCTTGTTAAAACTGAAATCCGGTTATTATTTCTTTGGGATGAAGTTTCTGCACGTCCACAATTAATTACCAACCTTGCCCGACTGAGCCGTGGCGAGATGATTGGGGTTAAATTCAATAAGGATAAGACCTGGGTAGGCGGCTCCGTTTGTTTCTTCGAAAAATAAATGTCCAGTCATCACATTGTTCGGGAGGATCAGGAACCTGCTTTGCTGATTCTGAATGCTCACGCAATTTCATTTGATAAGGTTCAGGAATTATTGGAATGGATGCCAACAGTAATTGTGCTGGCCGATCAGGTTGATACTGTTCTTGGGTGGGGTATTAAAGTAGATGTTGTTCTTACCCCTTTGAATGAGATTGAGCATTGGAAAAACAAGCTTGTTGATCAGGCCCCGGTTAAATTTCTTTCCTACAATCCCGGTGACGACCCATTGATGACTGCATTTCATTTTCTTACTACATCTAAGGCAAATTCGGTGAATTGCTTACTTGCCAGCTATGAAGATCTCACCAAAGTCGAATCATTTGCGGGTCTTGATGTAGAGGTGTTTGTTGAGAATAGACTTTGGCGCTGGATTAAGACAGGGCATTTTGAAAAATGGGTCTCGGTCGCTTCAAAATTGTATTTGTTACCAGACCCTATAAAATCCGAATTTTCTGAGTTTGCCTCTGGATTCTTTCAGACTGAAAAAGATGGAATGGTTGTATTTAAATCAAATCATTCGTTTTGGATCGGGGAGGAATTAAGTTGAATGGACTTTAATAAACGGGGTCTGTGGTTCGATGTCCAACGGCTATCCTATCTTTGTTATCCAGATCTTTCAGGATCTGCACTTTTCTGTAATCCTGTTCTTCTAAAATAACTTTTACGTCTTCTCCAAAATGCTCATTGAGTTCGAACCAAAGTGAGCCACCGCCCGCCAGCGCTTTTTTACTTTTAAGTGCGATGGTTTGGTAGAAGACAAGCGGATCTGTACCCGGGGCAAACAAGGCCAGATGAGGTTCATAATCCAGTACATTTTTGTTCATCCGGCTTTTTTCTTGAAGTGAAATGTAAGGCGGATTACTAACAATTAAATCATACTGAGATTTTATCTCTTCGTTCAGGATGTCGAGCTTAAAAAAATTAACATCTGCTTTTAATGAAGCGGCATTTTGTCGGGCACAGACCAGAGCCTCCTCGCTAACATCAATGGCAGTTACCACCGAATCACCTATCTCCAGCGCAAGTGAAATAGCAATGCATCCGCTGCCCGTACCTATATCCAGAATCCGAAGTGATTTGTTTTGGGATTGCAGAGTAAAGGATTTGATTGTATCTATCAGTAGTTCGGTTTCTGGCCGGGGTATCAATACAGAAGGATTGACTTTAAATTTTCGGCCATAAAAAATTTCCTCACCTAGTATGTATTGAATGGGCTCGTGATTATTAATCCGATTCAGATAGCGATTAAATATTGAACGATCGGGCAGGTTTATATATTCACCCGCTAAAATATTGATTTTAGTCAGCCCCAGTTCCTTTTCAAGAATAAGATAAACGATGCTTTGAATTTCGCCTTTATCCTCCTTCAGGGTTACTTGCCTTACCAGATCATTAAAAAGTTCTTTGGAATTGGTCATTGTGAAAATGATCTTTGCAATGTTAGCTAATCTTAATGACTCCGGACGAACTTTTGATTCTTCGCACGTTTGAACTTGCCAGGCTCGGTATCGGATCAGTCAGTCCTAATCCACAAGTTGGATGCGTTATTGTTAAGGATGGAATTGTTATTGGAGAAGGCTGGCATCAAAAGTTTGGTCAGGCCCATGCCGAAGTAAATGCTGTGGCGAGTGTGAAGGACAAAGGTCTTATACAAGGCAGTACAGTTTATGTTAATCTGGAACCTTGTTCACATACAGGTAAAACACCGCCCTGTGCAGATATGCTAATTGAGCATCGGGTAAAAAAAGTAATTATTTCCAATGTCGACACCAATCCTCTCGTAGGAGGTAACGGGGTAAAAAAATTAATGGATGCAGGCATTGAAGTAATTACCGGAGTACTTGAGAAGGAAGGTCGCGAACTCAATAAACGTTTCTTTACTTTTCATGAGCAGCAGCGGCCTTATATTGTTTTAAAGTGGGCACAAACAGCAGATGGCTTTATTGCCCGTAGTAACTATGAATCAAAATGGATCAGCAATGAGTTCTCCAGGCTGTTAGTGCATAAGTGGCGGAGTGAGGAAGATGCTGTATTAGTAGGTACCAAAACTGCCGCTCATGATAATCCGATGCTTACAGTACGTGATTGGAGTGGTCGCGATCCGGTACGCCTGGTGATTGATCGCTTTTTACGCTTACCTGATAAACTGAATTTATTTGATGGATCGATAAAAACCATTTGCTTTAATCTGCTTAAGCATGAAGAACATGCTAACCTCTCACTTGTCAGGCTGGATGAACAGGATTTTCTGATTTCCTTAGTTGACTATTTAGCAAGCGAAAAAATTCAATCTGTAATGATTGAAGGTGGAAGTTTGACTTTATCCATGTTTATCAATGCAGGCTTGTGGGATGAAGCCCGGGTATTCACTTCGCCAAGATTGTTTCATACTGGCATTGCGGCACCATCGTTTCGGAGCAATCTTTTATCAGAAGAGAATATTTTCACTGACACTCTGAGGATCTATCAGCGTGATACGTTAAAACCGAATCACTAGCCGAGCTTGGGTTCCATAGAAATGAAGAGTCGGTTGTATCCGGGTTGTTAGTTTACTGTTGTAAAGTTCCAGTGCGTTAAATGCGCGGCCTTTAAAAGTTCTGTTAAAGTGAATGGAGCCAAGGATTAACGCTGCACCACCGGCTGCAAAAGCCCATTCCGGGTCGCCACCAGCTATTGAAGTTATAACTGGAAAAGCAATTAATAAAGCTCCACTAAAACCCATCACTCCGGCCACGTTATAGTTGGCTTTGGCTTGTTTAAATTCTTCATAAGCCACGGGCTCCACTTTCAGAATTTCAAGAACTTGCTTTGGACTAAGTACAAGCGTATCCATTTCAAATCGTGCTCCCCCAAAAGTTTTGTACATTTTTATTTGTGCCTGACTAAAACCAATAAGGGGAACGCACACCGCACAAAGCAGGAGTAATTTTTTCATAATAATAATTCGACCTGAAATTAGGACTTAAGGCGCTTAGCCACCTCATCCCAGTTCACCACATTCCACCAGTTGGCTACGTATTCGTTGCGTTTGTTTTGATATTTAAGATAGTAGGCATGTTCCCACACATCGAGCGCGAGAACAGGAGTTCCTTTTAGTTCGCTGATATCCATCATCGGATTATCCTGATTCGGTGTTGACCCCACCTTTAGGGTGGTCCCATCTTTCACTAGCCAGGCCCAGCCAGAGCCAAAGCGGGTCATGGCTGCCTGAGTAAACAACTCTTTGAATTTATCCACTGAACCAAAAGCACCTTGAATAGCGTCAGCCACTTTTCCTGATGGCGGTGCTCCACTTCCGGGCCTCATCACCTGCCAGAAGAAATTATGATTCCAGGCACCACCTCCATTATTGCGTGCTTTCGCAGAAAGTTTTGAAGTGCTTGAGAAGAATTCGTGCTCGGTTGCAAACGTAATTTTTTCAGCCGCAATTGCATCGTTTACATTTTTGATGTAGGCGGCATGATGTTTACCATAGTGGATCTCCATGGTCATCGTATCAATGTAAGGTTCCAGGGCATTGTTTGCATAGGGAAGTGGTATCTGTGAAAATTGGATAGCAGGTGTTATCAGATTCTCTACTGAGAATAGACCGTTAGCCTTCATAATGAAGGGTGCTGCTACTCCAAGAGATGTAGCAATTGATTCTTTAACAAACGTCCTTCTGTTAATTGGTTTCATGGCAATTTTGAATTTAAATGTGAACTCGCGAAAATCATGCCTGACCGGAGACAATGGGTAAATTTACCAAAAATAATTAGCTTGCATTAACCCTATAATCTACCCTTATGGCGGAATTACTTTATGATGCTATTCCTTCGCTCGATCTTGCAGATTTTACCAGTGGTGATCCTGATCGAAAAGCAACGTTTGTAAAGCAGTTGGGCGAAGCTTACAATAGCATTGGGTTTGTTGCAATTCGTAATCATTACCTGACCGATGAGCTTTCAGCTAAACTTTACAGCACAATCAAAAAATTTTATGCGCAGCCAGACCAGGTTAAACAAAAGTATGAGATTCCGGGCTTAGCGGGTCAACGTGGCTACATTGGTAAAGGGAAAGAGCATGCAAAAGGTAGGAATACAGGCGACCTCAAGGAGTTTTATCATGTAGGCCAAGAGGTGTTGGATAATGATCCAATCAAAAAAGAGTATCCGGACAATGTGTGGCCAACGGAATTACCAGAGTTTAAAGAAGTTGCTTTGGAAGTTTATAAGCGATTGGAAAAAACGGGCGTGCAAATGCTTCGTGCAATTGCTTTATACCTGAACCTTCCTGAGAATTATTTTGATGATAAGGTTCATCATGGCAATAGCATTCTTCGGCCCATTCATTATTTTCCAATTGAAGATCCGGATTCAGTTCCTGCCGATGCCGTCCGAGCGGCTGAACATGGCGATATTAATTTGATAACTCTGTTGATGGGTGCCAGTGCCGATGGATTACAAGTACTTCGAAGAGATGGAAAGTGGATTCCTATCACTGCACTGCCAGAACAATTGGTGGTGAACGTGGGCGACATGCTGGAAAGATTAACGAACAAGAAGTTAAAGTCGACAATACATCGTGTGGTAAATCCTCCCCGTCATTTGATGAATACGCCACGATATTCTATTCCATTCTTTATGCATCCACGCTCAGAAATGAATTTAGCAGCCCTGCCTACATGCGTGGATGAGACACATCCTAAGTTGTGGGAGGATATAACGGCCGGAGAATTTCTTAATCAACGATTACGTGAGATAGGTTTGAAAAAATAAAGAAACGATTTTGAAGAGAATACGCTATAACTTTCTGAAGGACGTATTCCTGTTATCGGTTACGTGCTTTGGTGGACCTCAAGCCCATATCGCACATTTTCAAAATATTCTAGTTAAGAAGAGAAATTACATTTCGGAGAGTGATTTAATAGAACTTAATGCTTTATGCCAGGTTGTGCCTGGTCCTACCTCTACTCAAACGCTATCAGCAATTGGATATCGGTTGGGGGGTCCTTCCCTGGCGTATTTAACGCTCTTGATTTGGCTTCTTCCCTCTGTTGCCATCATGACTGCTGCTGGAATCCTAATTGGCAACATTGAATCCAAAAATATCTCACTTGGATTTACACGATTTATTCAACCCATGGCTGTTGGATTTGTAGCGTATGCTGCGTATTCAATCACCTTGAAAACTGTTACAACCAAACGGGCTTTGGTACTGATGATTTTGGCTGGGGTGGCAACCTATTTCATTAAATCGCCTGTTGTTTTTCCGTTGTTGCTGCTTATAGCAGGATTGGTGACTGCACTTAACTATAGGGCTCACCCCCGCGAGGAAAAAAAGAAGTTTGATGTAGCGTGGTCAAATTTTTTCCTGTGGGCAGGGGTATTGATTTTTGCTGCTTTACTTGGATGGGCAACTAAACGAATTCCAGAACTAACCTTGCCAGTGCGTCTATTTGAAAACTTCTATCGAAACGGAAGTTTGATTTTTGGGGGCGGGCAGGTTCTTACACCCATGTTATACACAGAGTTTGTACAATATGCTCCCAAACAATATCTGACATCAGAAGAATTTCTTTCTGGCTATGCATTTGTTCAGGGCTTACCCGGTCCGGTATTTTCTTTCAGTTCTTACATTGGGGCATTGGCGATGCGTGAATATGGAGTGGGGGGTGAGATCGTTGGGGGTATTATGTCTGCAGCCGGTATTTTTTTGCCTGGCACTTTTTTGATTTTTTTTATGATCCGAATTTGGGAGAGTCTTAAGAAGTTCAGGCCTATCAGGGCTGCCATGGAGGGCATTAACGCAGCCAATGCCGGTCTTGTAGTAGCTGCCGCAGTTTTACTATTTCAACCGCTAGTTTATGATCAACCCGTAAAGGCTATTTTCCTAAATGCGATGTACACCATTATTACATTTGCATTAACAGCTTTTACCAGAATTCCATCTTGGGCAATTATTCTGCTTGGTCTGGCGTGTGGTCTGATCTTGTAGCATTCCTGAGAGACAAATAAAAAAGCCCAGACTTTACAGTCAGGGCTTTTCAATTTTATAAGAAACTGGTTTATCCTAATTTGAAGATAATTGGGATAACCATTTTTTGTCTTACAGGCTTTCCTCTTTGCTTACCTGGTTTCCAGGCTGGTGCGCTCTGTACAATTCTTGTAGCCTCTTCATCGCAACCGGCACCAATTCCTTTAAGAACTGTTACATCAACAATTGATCCGTCACGGTTTACAACAAACTGCACGAAAACTCTTCCTTCAACACCCATACGTCTTGCCTGGGCAGGATACTTAATCTTTTCACCTACATACTTATAGAATGCTCCCATACCGCCTTTAGGCTCTGCAGACTCTTCAACGACACTGAAGATTTCGTCAACATTTTCTTTTTCTTCTACGGGTGCTACAACAACTTCTTCAACTTTAGTCTCCTCGGTTACTTCCACGTCAAACTTCAGGTTGAGATCTTCCTTAATTTCCTCTTCATCGGGCACCTCAACAATTTGAGGTTGCTGAATAATTGGAGCGGGTGGGGGTGGTTGTTCTGTGGGTGGCACCTCTAACATTTCCTCAAAAATGTTGGTGTTTTTGCCCTGTAAATCAACCAGACTATCCTCATAACTCTTCCATTCAAAGGCCATGAAGACTAGAGCCATTGTTACCAATAAGCCAACACTAAAAAAAAGATTGCTCTTTTTTGTTAAATCGGCTTTTTCTGTCTTTTTCGCTTCCATACGTTACTAATTACGGGTTTAGGAATCTCAAATATAATAATAGAATGCACTTCTGCCCACCCAGTCACAGAAAATCAAAAAATTTTTAATCGCAATTACTTGCGACTGCCATAGAATAATGTGAAAAATACCGTTGGGAATACAGATTTGTTCTCTGCCGTAGGCATTAGGTTAATTTTATTAAAGTAGGCATCAACCAAAAATCCAACCTCAAAACCCGTAACCTGACTCTTTAAATAGCCAAGTTCAAAGTTTAACGCAGCTTTCAAATTACCCCCAATTTGCACACTGGATTCACCAATTCCCTCAAAAAGATTGCCTGTGCCCAAAATGTTATTATAAGAATGGTTGGGATTGTTTGGATCGTACTGCTCGTGTACGGAGGTAAAAAAACTATTATCCACCGTACGTTCTATGTAATAAGGCGCCACAATGCCAAGGGAGGGTCCGGCTGCAAAAACTGCTTTTATTTCTACGCCCTGCTGCGGGGCCTTTGTAAATAAGATTAAATCCCGGCCGTATTGAAATCGAAATGTATACAGGTAATTGCTTTTGCCAAAAATGAAGTAATTGCCGGTGTATCCTGAACTGTGTCTTACTTCCTGAGGGTTTTTTACATTCATAATCTCCAGACCAAAAGTCTCGAGCACATTATCATTTAGCTTACGGGCTTTTTTAAAAGTAAAGCCACCAATCAAGCCTCCGGCAGAGTTTTTATTAATACCCCAGGTAAACTCAGAATTGTATTCGTATGTATCCTGAGTTTGAGCAAACAGAGGCATAGAGGCTATACTCCCCATCAAAAGAAACAAAATAATACCTTGCTTCATGCTACCCACTTTTCGTTACCTTGGAAAGATAAAATTAATTTAACTAACGCAGAAATAATAGTCTTGTTATGAGTGTAATGGCAACGGTTGAGTATTTGGGTGATTTAAGAACCCAGGCGAAACATCTGAAATCAGGAAATTTGGTGATTACTGATGCTCCTGTTGACAATATGGGCAAAGGTGAGGCATTTAGTCCAACGGATTTGGTAAGCGCTGCACTTTGCAGTTGTATGTTGACCATAATGGGCCAGGTAGCCGACCGGGAAGGGATTAACCTGAAAGGTCTTTCATCAGAAGTGGTTAAAATTATGTCCTCGAATCCCCGCAAAATTGCTGAAATTCAGATTACTTTTTCTCACGCTGCATTACAAGCAACGGAAGTACAAAAGCAAAAGTTGAGAAATGCAGCAAAGACTTGCCCGGTTGCTCTTAGTCTTGCTGAATCCGTTAAGCAAACGGTAACATTTAATTTTTAGGCTGAGAGGTTGCCTTCACTGCGTTTTTGATGCTTGCAAAGTCTATCTCAAAATGAGACTTATCGTAAACCGCCTTACCGTTATAAATAATTAATACCTGAGGCGACTCATGTTCAATCTGAAAGGTTTCCGCAATCCGGTTAGAAATTTCGCGGTAGCTTAGGAGATCTAAAAAGTATGGTTTTACTAGGGGTAATTCTTCGTTATTCCACTTTCTTTCCAGGCGATCAAGGGTTGCTTTACTGATGGAACAACGCGTGCTATGCTTAAAGATGATTACAGGTTGAGATTGTGATTCTGCTTGAATATTTTCCAGTTGATTCGCAGTGGTTAGCTGAGTCCAGGTTATTTGCTTAGTCATATAGATCTTTCCAAAGTTCTTTTTCTTTCTTGTCGTACCGCGGCCTTCTCACTTTATCTTTTACAGCATCAGGCTGAGTACTATTTTTCTTGAACAATTTCGCCCATAATAACTTAACATCGGTCATTATAGTTCGCTCGTCCTTAACATTGTTTCCTTTGCCATGGGCAAACTCTGCATCAGGAAAATGTTTGTTATGATTGAACTTATTCATTTTAATATTTCCCTGATAATCAACTACCCGTGCATAAGCCTTGCCGGGCGCAATAACTTTTAGAGCATCTCTGTCGCTAGTTGGGTTGTGCCGATAGTTTTTGGTTAATCGGGTCTTACCGGCAAACTCCGTAGCCCGTTCAAATGATTTAGAATACATTATTGTCTTTTGAGCCTCATCAGCACTGCTTGGGTTATGTTTGTAATCCCAATACATCTTCATACTACGCGAATATTCACTGGCTTTCACGGTTGCTTTGCTTGGCGGAACACCCGGCATGGAACCCTTCACGGCTTTAGGTTTCTTTTCTGTCTCCTTCTGTTTTACGCTCACCATCAAACCGTTTATCTCATACACAGTTTCATACGGGCGGTGTTTCTTCAGAGCTTCTTCATTGGCATTTGGATTGCGGACATACTCTCGTTTAAAACGCGGAAGTTTGGTCTTGCCTGCATAGTTGATATCACCAGCCTGATCACCTGCAGGCATTCTCACAGGCAATGGTTCGCCATTATTATTCCAGAGTTTTCCGCTTACACTTCCACCCCCTTTCTCTGGTTTTTTTGTAAATTTTAAGTTTCCCTGATATGAATCTATTTTGTTAGCTGACCCTCCAGGAGTTTTTCCGGGAATAGGTTTGTTATCGTTGTTCCAAAGTTTTCCGCTTACACTTCCCCCGCCCTTCTCCGGTTTCTTGGTTTTATTGTACCCAGAGAAATCGTAGCCATCGCGACTGAATGATTTTGGAGTTAATGTCAGGTTGCCCTGATAAGAATCTATTTTATTAGCTGATCCACCGGGAGTCTTTCCGGGAATCGGCCTATTGTCATTGTTCCAAAGTCTTCCACTCACACTTCCGCCACCCTTAAGTGGTTTTTTTGTTTTGTTGTAGCCTGAGAAATCGTAGCCATCGCGATTGAATGATTTTGGAGTTAATGTCAGGTTGCCCTGATAAGAATCTATTTTGTTAGCTGATCCACCAGGAGTTTTTCCAGGAATTGGTCTATTGTCATTGTTCCAAAGTTTTCCACTAACACTTCCACCACCTTTTGAAGCTCTTCGGGCTTTGATACTCCCGGAATAACTTAAGCCATCCTGACTAAAGCCAGATGTGACCTTGTTTCGTTTGATAAAACCTTTATAAACATCCTGATAATTGGCAGCGCGTTGATCCAGAGGGGCTCTTACAGGAATGGGTATGTTATTATTTCTCTTCATCTGCCCACTCACACTTCCTCCGCCTTTAGGAGGCCTGATTGATTTCACATTACCAGAATAATTTCCCATCATACTGGCTATTCTTGGGTTACCCGGAGCGCGGGCACCCAACGGGGTATTTGATTTCATACGTCCACTGATGCTTCCGCCACCACCTTTCACCGGTTTTATGCCTCTCAGCTTATTTAAGTCTTTGCGCATGTATGAAGCGCCAATTCCAGGAGCACGAGCACTGAGCGGCTGGTTCGATTTATTCTTACCGGTAACACTTCCACCGCCTCCTTTTACTGGCTTAATACCCCGTAGTTTATTTTGATCTTGTCGCATATACGATGCGCCAATACCTGGAGTTCGTGGGCTTAATGGTTGGTTTGACTTATATTTTCCGGTAACACTGCCTCCGCCTTTCTTGGTTTTGATTCCGCGCAAGCGTGAGAAATCTTTTTTCATGTATCTCGCACTAAACCCCGGTGAGATACGCGGACTGGTTCCAGGCTCGCCTGCTACCTGGTTATCTCTGCCTTTACTTTTGCGGATAGGCTGTCCGGATACATCCCCTTTCCAAGGTAATTCACCGCGCCTTGTAGCAGTTGCAAAGCCTGACCGGAAGGTTCCTTTATAGGCACGGTCGCCAGTTTTCTTACGGCCATAGTAGGGATCCGAAGCTTTCATAACCGGATTGCCAGGGGTACGAAAGTTCTTAGTTCGCAAAGGCCGGCCAGCTACATCCGTGGTAATAGCTCTTTCTCCTTTAGAGTATTTTCCCCAATAGACATTTCTTTTTCCGCGGGTAACATAAGCCTGTGAACTCGACCTTGGCGTGACGCGCTTCTTTTTTCCAGGTGGTTCTTTTCGTGCTTGTAGACGATTTAACCTTGATAATTCTTTCCTATTAGAGTAGGCTTGTGAAGGTTTCTTTGAGTCGTTATTTACGTATGGACCTTTCTGTGGATAGACATTAGCGCGGGCAGTCTCAGCAGATCGAGATCGTATTCGAGGGGCACTTCCGCCAATAGGTTTACCAACCCGGTCTCCGCCAGTTCTTCTTTTATTTTTATAAGGTGAGTTTGCGGTATAAACAGCTCGTTGTGCTGTCGATTTATTACGGGTACGCAATTTTCTACCTGCAATATCCCTGGTTGTAGCCTTTTCATTATGCTTTACAGACTTAGCTCTGGTTTCCCTGATTTGTCGTTTATTATTAACAGGCCGGTTGTCCTGGCCAAAAATGGCAGGTGAAAGAAAAAGCAGCACCACCACTGCACTGAAAAAGATCAGGCGTGACAAGGTGGATGAAGTAATTTCTCTGCGGACCGTCAAGATAATGGCATAGAAACGGGCTAAGTTAAGGAAAAAAGCATGTTCCTTTATGCTTCTGGATAACGTTGCTTTTCACTTAGAATTTCAAAAGCTGTTCAATTCTGGATTTTAACCTCCCTTTTGGTAAGAAGTTTTGTTCAAGAGTAGCAGCAAATGGGATGGCTGTATCGAGACTTGCTTCGCGAAGCACAGGGGCATCCAGGAATTGAAAAGCATTTTCACTGATCCAGGCAGCAATTTCTCCACCAATACCTCCGGTCAATGTGTCCTCGTGAAGGATTAATACTCGATTCGTCTTTTTAACGGTATCCATAACGGCTTCTTTATCCCAGGGTAACAAGGTGCGTAGATCAAGTATGTCTGCGCTTATATCCGGCATTGAACCCATTATTTCTTTCGCCCAATGAACGCCCATGCCATAGGTAATGATGGATAGATCATTACCCTCGCTTACCAGTTTTGCTTTTCCTATTTCGACAGTATAGTAATCATCAGGGACCTGATCCTTTATTGACCTGTAGAGTACTTTGTGTTCAAAGTATAAATATGGATTAGGATCTTCCAAGGCGGCACACAAAAGTCCTTTCGCATCATACGGGTTTGAAGGATATACAATTTTTAATCCGGGTGTGTGAAAAAACCAGGCCTCATTACTCTGACTATGAAACGGACCTGCTGCTGTGCCAGCGCCAGTAGGCATACGCACAACAACATCAGCACATTGCCCCCAACGCCAATGCGTTTTAGCCAGGTTATTGATAATCTGATTAAAGCCCTCGGTAACAAAATCGGCAAATTGCATTTCTACCATGGCTTTCATTCCTTTTATGGAGAGACCAAGGCCAGTACCCACAATTGCCGATTCGCACAAGGGAGTATTTCGCACGCGATCTTTACCGAATTTCTCGACAAAACCCTCCGTGATTTTAAACACGCCACCATAATCTGCAATGTCTTGCCCCATCAACACAAGGTTTGGATGCCGTTCCATACTTTGTCTCAGTCCGTCACTGATGGCATCAATAAATCTTTTCTCTGATTTTTTTTCGGAAGCAGGTATAGTTATTTCTTGCTCGTACTTAGCGTATACATCATTTAATTCGAGAGTTGTATCCGGAGCAGGTAAACTTTCCTCAAAGGCTTCTCCTAACCCAACCTCAATTTCTTTTTTGATTTTTTTTCTAAGTGTATCCGGATATTTCTGATCTATGATTTTTTCCTGAACAAGAAATCGCTCGTAATTTTCTACCGGATCTTTCTTTGCCCATTCCTCCATTAATTTTTTTGGAACATATTTAGTGCCCGAGGCTTCTTCATGGCCACGCATTCTGAATGTGATGCATTCCAATAAAACCGGCTCTGGCTTTTTTCGCATGTTAGCGGCCAGCATTTTCACAGTATCAAAAACTTCCAGAATATTATTGCCATCCACCTGAACGCCCTTTATACCATACCCGATAGCTTTGTCAATAAACTGTTTGCACTTAAACTGTTCGCTGCTGGGTGTTGACAAACCGTAGCCATTATTCTCAACGACAAAAATTACTGGCAAACTCCATACAGCAGCCACATTCACTGCTTCATGAAAATCACCCTGACTGGTTCCGCCATCGCCATTAAATACAACAGTAATTTTTTCTTCACCTTTTAATTTCGAGGCAAGGGCAATACCATCGGCCACGCCATTTTGCGGTCCCAGATGCGAGATCATCCCCACGATGTGATGTTCATTCGTACCAAAGTGAAAAGAACGGTCGCGCCCTTTGGTGTAGCCCTTGGAGGTACCTTGCCACTGCGCAAAAAGTCGGGGGAAAGGTAATTCGCGGCCAGTAAAAACACCAAGATTCCGGTGCATGGGTAAAATATATTCGTCTTTTTCGAGGGCTTGCGCAATGCCTACCGAAATAGCCTCCTGGCCAATACCGCTAAACCACTTACTGATTTTATTCTGTCGAAGCAGGATCAACATTTTCTCTTCGATGAGACGTGGACGAAGCAATGCTTCATACAATGTGATCAGTACTGCGTCAGAGTATTTTTTGCGAGCGAACCTCATAAGGCTAAATGTGGCGGCAATTTATAAGGTTTCAATCAGTACTCCTATGGGTGGAGTTAGGAGTGGACTTTTTATCACGCACACCCAAAAGGCCGAAGGACATAATTATACTGGTAGCTAAAATCACAAAGAAGAGCAATCCATTTTGCAGGCCTTTTAGTTTTAAGGCCTCAGGGATGCTAAAAAAAAGTAAGATGCTGATCAATCCACGTGGGGCAAGAAAATATTCTGCCCACGAGGCAGTAGAAACAAAAAACTTTTGGTAGATAATCCGAACAAAATAGATCACCAGAATGATGACTGCCCCATTAAGTAACACATTTAAATGAAGCAACGAATTCACCTCAAGTGTGAAGCCAAAAATCAGAAAGAAAAATGTTCGCACAAGAAAGGCACTTTCTCCGGTTAGCTGAGTGAGTTGTTGAAGGTCTTTATTGAAGTTTTCATATTCGAATATTTGCCTGAACTTAAGGTGTCTGATCCATTGAAGATTGTTGAGAAACAGGCCGAATGCCAGCACAATGACCAGGGTAGGAAGATGATAGAACTTCCCAATGGCATACGTTAATATAAGCATCGCGATGATCAGGAAAAATTTAAGATGATGAGTTATTCGTTTTAATAAGTACAAAAGCACAAGGCAGAAAAGTCCTGAAATAACAAGAATAAGAATGGTTTGCCAGGTAAGGTTAATGAATGATGTTGCATTAATGCTTTCATTCGTAATCATAAAATTAAAAAGCATGATACCGAAAATGTCAGACAGAGAAGATTCGTAAACAATAAAGTCTTTTCGGTTGACAGGTAATGCACTGGCGGATGGGATTGCGATAGCGGAACTTATTACCCCTAACGGTACAGCATTCAGGAAGCAGGTACGGAAATTTTCTCCTGTGAGGTAATAAAAAAGCAGGGCAATTCCCGCGCTTGTAATGATAAGAATGAAGAATGCGGACCCAAGCGATTTTTTTATAAGTCCGGATTTTTCTTTTTCAAGTTTTAACTCCAGGGAACCTTCCAGCACAATCAAGATCAGACCGATCGTGCCTACTAAAGGTAAAATGGGAGTAAAGTCGGGAGTTGCGAATGAAAAAAAATCGGCCAGGTAATGAAGACCAATACCGCTGATTAGCAATAGTATAACGGAAGGAATCTTAAAGTTCTTTGCGGTCAGATCGAACAGGTAGCTGAAAATGACCAGGGAACTTAATATTATTAGAATGATTTCAACCGACATAATGAGATAAAGGTAGTTGCTAAAGTAGAGAAAAAATTAACTGGCCTGTTATCTTGCGCCCAAGTGACCGATTTTTGTTTTAAATAATACAGAGTCCATGATCCCCTTTTCAACGTTTACTTTGGATAATGGCCTTCGGGTAATTGTTCATGAAGACCCCACCGTGCAGATAGCAGTTATTAATATTTTATATGATGTAGGGTCACGCGATGAACGACCTGATAAAACCGGGTTTGCACACTTATTTGAGCATTTAATGTTTGGGGGATCTGTCAATATTCCTAATTATGATGAGCCACTGCAAATGGTTGGCGGTGAAAACAACGCCTTTACCAATACAGACATTACTAATTATTATCTCACCGTTCCGGCTTCCAACCTGGAAACTGGCTTCTGGCTTGAGAGCGATCGGATGTTGAGTTTATCCTTTGAGCCTAAGGTACTGGAAGTGCAGCGTAAAGTTGTTATAGAAGAATTTAAGCAACGATACCTCAATCAACCCTATGGGGATGTGTGGTTAAAACTTCGACCCTTGGCTTACCATACACACCCCTATCAGTGGGCAACAATCGGTAAAGAGATCAGTCATATTGAGAATGCAACCATGGATGATGTTAAGGATTTTTTCTTCACACATTACATTCCCAACAATGCTATTTTAGTAGTTGCTGGAAATGTAACCCTTGACCAGGTTAAGAAACTTTCCGAAAAATGGTTTGGCCCCATTCCAGCGGGAAATAAACATGTACGCAACCTTCCAGTCGAACCGCGTCAGGAAAATAAACGAACTCTTTCTGTGAATGCAAAAGTGCCTGCGCATGCATTGTATAAATGCTATCATATGCCGGGTCGTTTTGATAAGGAATATTTTGCGGCTGATTTATTAAGCGACATACTAAGTAGAGGTCAGTCGAGCAGGTTATATAACCAATTAGTAAAGGATAAGGAGATATTTACCTCCATATCTTCCTTTGCGATGGGATCACTCGATCCGGGTATGCTTGTAATTAGTGGTCGTTTGAAGAATGGAATTAGTCCGGAGGTTGCCGAGCAGGAAGTTGATCGGGTGGTAAAGGCGTTTGTTAGCGAGGGCCCTAAGTCGGACGAATTGCAAAAAGTAAAAAACCAGGCTCAAACCACAATGGAGTTTGAGAAAGTGGAAGTTATCAATCGCGCAATGAATCTGGCGTTTGCGGCTTTATCGGGGGATGCGGATCTCGTAAACCAGGAGTCAAAGAAAATAGAAGCTGTAAGTCGTGAAGATATAATGGAAACGGCTACGCAAATTTTTGATGAAAAGAACTCAAGCGTTTTATACTACCACGCTGAAAGCCTGAATTAATTTTTTATCAATGGGTAGGGAGGGTAACTATAAATTCTGAACCTGTTCCTTCCGCAGACTGCACACTAATGCTGCCTCTTAATTTATCCAGAGTTTCTTTTACAATATAAAGCCCCAATCCGGAACCTTCGGAATTTTCAGAGGCCCGATAAAACATTTCAAAGATGCGCGAATGGTGTTCAGGCGAAATACCCAAGCCATTGTCCTTGACAGTTATAATTGCATTCTCACCTCGCTTAACAGCGGAAACAATAATGAATGGGTCAGGCTGATCGAAGAAGTGGTATTTGTAGGCATTGGACAAGAGATTGGTGATTACCACTTTTAGCCTGCTGATATCGGTAAGGATAACGAGCTCTTTATCGATATCTACAGCAATCCGCACTTTTTTATTTACAATTGAATAGGCAAGATTCTGAACCACTTCTTCAACGAGATCGAGGAGGGACACCTCAACAGGTGCAATATCCAGGCGTGTATTGCGCGAATAGTCTGTAACTTCCTTTATAAAACCCTCCATGGTTTTGATACGGTCCTTCATCATTTGCAGATAGATGCTTACTTCCTCCGGTCTATCTGTTTTTTCGGAGAGATGGATCAGGCCGAGCAATGAACTGAGCGGAGCCCGCATATCGTGCGAAGCACTATAGACAAACCGATCCAGTTCTTCATTGGTTTTTGCTAACTGTACATTTTTTAAAGCAAGTTCTTCCTCGGCTCTTTTTCTTTCATTGATATCGATGATTGAACCAATTACCACAGATGTATTTCCCTGCTCATCCAGTTTTGAAACTCCACTATCCTGAAACCACTTATACTCTCCGGTTTTGGTTCGGATACGCAATTCGTTTTGATAGGGTTTATGGTCATGCAAATGACTTTCAATGGATTGAGACGTTCGGGATATGTCTTCGGGATGAATAAAGGATAGAAATAATTGAACAGTAAGATCTTTCAATTCATCCTCGTCATATCCTAAAAGACTTTTCCAATGAGTACTTACTGAGATAGAATTATTCTTAACCTTCCATTCGTAAATCCCGGCCCGTGTGCCAGTAAGGGCCATAGCAAAACGCTCTTCACTTACTTTCAAGTCAGCAGAAATTTTTATCAGATGCTTTTCACTATCGCGTAGCGTCCTTTCTGTTTCCGTGTTTCGATTGATCAGGAAAAAGACAACAAAGACGTTTGACACAATTCCAATAGTCAGGTTAGCCAGGAAGTTAATCCGAACCATATTTTCCTCATATATCGGTGGAGGTATAATACTCAGGTCTTGGGTAAATGCCAGGTACCCCAATAAGATAGGAAGTAAGGCAAACACAATGCTAAGAGTTCGATGATAGTAGTTTAGCAAGATGAGACCTGCGCTGGAGCAGGTCATAAAAAAGAAAAATACACCACCATAAGGATGGTCGACATCTGCGAACAGGAAGATCAGGCTGTTAATTAGTATTAATTGCAGGATGGTAGCAGCGGTGTAATATTTTTTTCTATTTAGGAATAGCGAAACGAGCGCTAACCCGGCAAGAAGTCCGTACCAGGGTATGAAAACTTTTACACCGTTGATGCTATCCAGAATGGTATAAAACAAAGCCACCGAGCATATGATACAGGCAAACTGCCCGCGTAGCATGGCATATTTAAATTCTTTGCGCGAAGTGATACTTTCCTTACCGACTAAAAAATTCCGAAAATGACTCATTATAAAATTATGACTTTAAATATAGGGCAATAACTATTGTATGCCAGTCAATCCGATTATTTTTGGATAAAAGTAAATGTATGAAAATCCGTGTAGGGCTAGGTTTTGATGTTCATCAATTGGAAGAAGGGCGCGATTTTTACCTGGGCGGAATAAAACTTCCGGCTACGAAAGGAGCCGTAGGTCATTCGGATGCTGATGTTCTTATTCATGCTATCTGCGATGCACTCTTGGGAGCTGCTAATCTGCGTGACATTGGATTTCATTATTCGAATAAGGATCCACGGTGGAGTGGGATGGACAGTAAATTCTTTTTGAAGGATGTTACCCGAATGCTGTCTGAGCATGGCTGGAAAGTAGAAAACGTAGACTGCACGCTATGCCTTGAATCACCCAAGGTGAATCCTCACATTCCGGAAATGAAAAGGGTATTGGCTCCACTCATGAATATTACGGAAGAGGATATTTCAATTAAAGCAACAACTGCCGAACGACTCGGATACATTGGGCGCGAAGAAGGTGTTAATGCCTATGCAGTTGCTCTGATTAAGAAAGATTAATCAGAATCTCCGCCCAGAATTAAAGCCAGGGTTTTAAGACTTGGGGTTCGGTCGGCAACTAATTTCAAAATCCCGAGAAAGGGAATAAACAAAATCATTCCGGCCACGCCCCAGACAATTCCCCCGGCAATTATTACCACAATTGTTACAAGGGCATTTATTTTTAATCGACTGCTAACAGCCAGCGGAAAAATCAAATTCGCCTCCAGGTATTGAACAAGCATGAAAATGCCTACTACCCCTAATGGATACCAAATAGAGTTATAAGTAATCCACGCCATTGAAATGGGGAGGAGAGAGGCAACCAGGATACCTACATAAGGAATGAACGTGAGAATGGAGGCGATAAATCCAAATAGAAAAGCGTGTGGAATACCGAGTAAGTAGAGCCCAAGGCTGTTGAGAATCCCTACGATCAGGTAAACCAGCAACATTCCTTTGATGAAATTGTAATAAGATTCAATACTAAGTTTCATGATATCCCGAATTCGCTCACGCCCTTCGGCAGGAAATAATCGATACAACACTTCCAGCCATTTGTGGCGATAGTACAATATCAAAACGGAATAAATGGGAATAAGAATTATAAGTACTGCCCAAACTGCCGATGTGGAAATCAGACTTCGTACAAGCGTCATGGCATTTCCGCCCGAATCATTGACCATTTTGTTGAGCCAGATCATCTGCTTTTCTTTGTCAATGTCAAATTTCCAGGTAAGCCATTTACTGATTTCATCAAATGAGCCAACCAGTTTGGATTGCAGATTGGGCCACTCCTCATAAAATCCCATTAATTGCTGAATAAGGAGAAAAACGATTAAGCTCAATAGCAGGGTAAGCACCAATAGACTAATGATGATAGCCCCCATTCTGCCCATCTTGTGCTTTTCCAGCCATGCGCAGAATGGATAAAGCACACAACTGATGAGTACGGCAAATGACAACGGAATGAAGAGCGACTTTCCGAAATAAAGAATGACAGAAATTAAAATAATGTATAGAAGAATTACTAAAAATTGGTGCGATTGAACTTTGACTTGCATAACATTTTAAAGGTAGTATTTGACGAGTATATTACATCATTATTTGAGATGACTTATATCAGTTTTGAGCACGATTAAAATTATACTGACTGAGGACGGATCTTATTCTCTGCTGAATGAGGAAATGGATGAGACATATCATTCCCGACATGGCGCAGTCCAGGAGTCCGAGTATGTGTTTATTGATAAAGGATTGAATTTTTTAAAGGCCAGGGATAACCCGGATTTGATATCAATTCTGGAGGTGGGTTTTGGTACAGGACTAAACGCGTGGTTGAGTTTACAATGGGCTGTTGAGCGTAAAATTCAAATTCGGTACAACACACTTGAAACATTCCCGTTGCAGGAAGAAATCTGGAAGTCATTAAATTATTATTCAGATCCGGAAGGAGCAGAGCAGTTTCGAAAACTTCATGCGGCACCCTGGCAGGTATGGAGCGAGATAAATTCTTCCTTCATGGTTTATAAAGAAAATAAATCACTGCAATCAGTTTCGTTAATTCCATCAAACTTCGATCTCATTTATTTTGATGCCTTTGCCCCAAATAAGCAACCTGAGATGTGGGAAATGCCCGTATTGGAAAAAGTGGTTACGGCCATGAAAATCAGTTCTGTTTTTGTTACCTATTGTGCAAAGGGTCAGCTCAAACGAGATCTTAAATCGCTTGGTCTGAAGGTTGAGTCGTTACCCGGACCTCCGGGAAAGCGGGAGATGGTGAGGGCTATAAAAATCTGAACCTGAGAACTACAAAATCCCTATTTTTGAATCTTAAATTTTAAGTAAAGTGTCTGCACAAAAAGTAAAAATTGGCACCGTGCAAATGAGTTGCACAAAAGAGCCAAAAGAGAATCTCAGCAAGGCCATTCAAAAGGTAAGGGAAGCCGCCAGCGGGGGCGCCCAAATTGTGTGCCTACAGGAGCTCTTTACGTCACTTTACTTTTGCGATGTTGAAGATTATGAGAATTTTAAGCTTGCTGAATCTATTCCAGGCCCTTCTACCGATGCCCTTTCTAAAATAGCGAAGGAGTTAGGGGTTGTTATCATTGCTTCGCTTTTTGAAAAACGCACCGAAGGACTATATCACAACACGACCGCGGTGATTGATGCCGATGGTTCTTACCTTGGCAAGTATAGAAAAATGCACATTCCGGATGACCCCGCTTATTACGAGAAATTTTATTTTACTCCAGGCGATCTGGGCTATAAGGTTTTCAAAACAAGGTTCGCTACGTTAGGTGTGCTTATCTGCTGGGATCAATGGTATCCGGAAGCAGCGCGCATTACTTCTTTAATGGGTGCTGAAATATTATT
>DAOOCD010000014.1:0-29333 GCA_035408225.1 Cyclobacteriaceae bacterium
AAAATAAATCAGCCAGCTAATCGCATCCTTGCTATTCTTTTAACAATTCTATCCGGCCATCTGATTTTGGTGGGTTTTGATAACCGCGATTTCTTTCTAGCCTTTCCGCACCTCAGTCGGGTGTCGTGGATCATCGGTTCGCTTTACTGGCCGTTGATCTTTTTGTTCGTACAATACATTACCCAAACCCAACCAAATAAAATCTGGAAAAGCTTCTGGCTCTTTGTCCCGTTCTTCATTCTTCTCCTGATCATGTTGCCCTACTATACCTTAAGTGCCGAAGAGAAGCGCGCGCTGCTAACTAATTTTGAAGAAGCCTCGCGCGATGATTTTGGCTGGATCAATCAAGTGGTCTCTGTGCTTCATGTCTTATTCCAGACCTTTATTCTTATCTACTATCTGCGATTTGAGAAAAAACTATACGAAGAATTTTCAGAAGTGGAATCGATGCGCATCCAATGGCTGAAACAATTCTTGGTTCTCACCCTCGCGGCTACTATACTGGCTGTGCTTTCATTCTTTGCCCGCACCTGGAATGTACCCGTGTTGTCTCAACTTTATTCCTTTCACTTTATCGGCATCGTATTGCTGTTCTACTGGCTTTCGTACAAGGCCCTTACCCAACCCGTTTTGTTTGGTATAGTAAAAGAAGTTTCTCCCAACCGACCCACTCCTACCAACACTCCCGAACCGGATGAGAAATACAAGAAGTCTGCACTTGAAACCGAACAACTTAATTCCATGTTCGAAAAAGTAAAGCAAGTGTTGCATGACCAACAACTTTACCTTAAGAATGACCTTACGCTCACCCAGCTCTCTGCAGCCGTGGGCATTCAGCGCCATCAACTATCGCAGGTAATCAATTCTTGTTATACCGGAAATTTTTTTGACCTTATTAATGACTACCGGGTAGAAGCCTTCAAGCAGTTTGCGTCCCAACCTGACAAAAAACACCTAAGTCTGTTGGGTATTGCCCAGGAAGCGGGCTTCAACTCAAAAGCGTCTTTTTATTCTGTGTTCAAGAAAAAGACCGGTATGACCCCGGCCGAGTATCTTGAAAACCAGTCCAAAGCTGCGTAAATCAGTCCAAACGGATTGGAATAGACCTTTGGACTGCCATTAGCAAGCAACTTTCTGAGTCCGATCCGTTCATTACACCAATAAAAAAGTTGAAAAATGAAACTGACACTGACACTCGCTGCACTTCTCATCACTTGGCTTTCAGCCTATGGGCAAGATTATGAAAACAGACCCTGGATGCCGCTGGAAAACCGGATCGGGCTGGCCCTTGGAATTGGTTCGATTACGTACCTCGATAAAAATTCGTCTCCATTAGTCTATCAAAGCAGACCTAAAAACCTACGGCTGTTTTATAATCTGGAAAGTAACACGTTTTTGTTCTCTGTGGATCTAGATGTAAAAATGGGAAGCAATGGACCCAAATATCATAAAGATAGAACCCTCTTCTTCCAGGAAGAGGACTACAAAGGAAACAAGGAAGACAAAAAGTTTCCGGCTGGAGGCTCTTTCATGGCTGGAAGAATTTCACTGGGTGCTTATTATAAGATTTCATCGACCCAGGAATCTACCTTTAAAGTGGCTGTAGGCGGAAGAATTATGAATGAAATGTTCTACCCACAGGGCTGGAGCACGGGTGGTATGTTCAATGCATTGAGTTTTAGTCCGGAAGCATTAACACAGCATCGCGTGAATGAGCATCATCAGTTTACGGCTTCCATTCGGATTCCGGTAGTAGCGATACTGACGCGTTTGCCTTACGACAACACCGTTTCAGCTCCGGATAAAAATCAGTTGCACGGTTTCTTTCGCAACTCAGGTTGGGTGAGTCCTTCAAAGTTTCTTGCTCCTGCCATGACGTTGGGCTATAACTACCAAATCAATACCCGTTGGGGCGCAGGATTGAATTATGAAGTAGGTTGGTATAACATCCAGACTCCACAACAGATGAAGGCACTTAGTCAATCTATACTGGCCAATTTTCATCATCAGTTTTAAATCCCTCACCCCCGCCCCTCTCCCCAGGGAGTGGGGTGTCCGAGGAACGAGGACGGGGTGAAGGATCGAAAAAATTAAAATACTGTTCAGTTACATAAAATTATCTCTATGAAACCAATAAAATTTATACATACCATTTTCATCGCTGTGATTTGCTCTTCCTTCATCATGGCTTCATGCGAAGAAGAATTAATCGGTCCGGAAAAAGCTAACACACCGACCAACAACTTCGAGCAGTTCTGGAAAGCCTTTGATGAACATTATGGAATGTTTGAAGTAAAGAACATTGATTGGAAAGCAATTCATGACCAGTTCAAGCCAAGAGTTAATGATTCAATGACCGATGAAGAACTTTATAAGGTATTGACCGATATGATGGTGTTGCTCAATGACAATCACCTCAATCTCTATCCTACCAATGGCGAACTACCGGTTTTTCCGGGTGGCGTGCTTAGCTATCGCAACGGACAATTGGAAATATTGAAAGTACAGGAAGATTACGATCTCGAAGTAGCAAAAACCTATACCACGAGTTACGAACAGGTTACTGAGAATATCGGCTACGGAAAACTGCCCAACAACCTGATTTATTTAAATGTAAAGGGCACCGATGCGCTGAAAGAAGTTGAAAAACAAATGGAAAAAGTAATGGCCAGCATTGCGGAAGCAAGCGGAGTGATCATTGATATTCGTGGATTTTATGGTGGGTACGATCCGGTATCTCAATATGTGGCAGGCTGTTTCGCTTCATCAAATAAATTGTATATGACCACGAAAAAACGTAACGGCCCGGCTCATACTGATTTCACAGAAACATCAGAGTGGTATGTAGAACCTAAAACAAGCAACCCCTACAACAAACCGGTGATAGTTCTTACGTCTCGGTTTACACAAAGTGCCGGTGAAACTTTTGAGTTGGCCCTTCGACAATTTGATCATGTGCAAGCAGTGGGCGACACGACAGCCGGAAGTTTTTCAGACAATCCAAACTTTGAAATGTATAATGGCTGGATGTTCAGTGTATCAGTGGGTGACTACCGCGCACCGGGCGGAGTAAGCTATGAAGGATTTGGAATGCCCCCTGATACGTATAGCAAAACTACAAAAGAAAATTTGCTGGCTGGAAAAGATGTGACGCTGGAGAAAGCAATGGGGATGCTAAAAAATTGACATAAAAGGAGAGGTTGCCTGCATATAATACACTGCTAGCTTTATTCTTATGGGCATTATTTATCACTTTATAGCTAAACAAAGGAAGCCTCACTTTCATGAGGCTTCCTTATTATAATTTGCTATTAGTCGCTAAGGTTTCTTTTCAGGGGTTATTTTCTTTTCGGGCACTTCGCTCTTGCTTTCCGGATTGTCGCCACCTTTTAAATAAGTAGGTAAATTAAGACCCGCCATATTAAATAAGTCATTCAGTGGTGGCACGGTTTTCATCATTCCAGAAACAAAGTTGGCGGTGGATGAATTACCATTATCGCCTTGTCCGTTGCCAGAATCCCAAACAGTGATCTTATCAATTTTAATATTCTTAACCGCTTCCACTTGCGTGCGCACTAATTCAGGAAGCTTTTCGATAAGCAACAACTGGAACGCTTTATTTGGATCGCCACCGGCCGCTGCTACCACTTGTTTATATCCTTCTGCTTGCTTCGTTAATATCTCCAACAGACCTTTTGCTTCTGCTTCCATTTTTGCGAAGATGGCGTCCGCTTCTCCTTTCGCATTTTCCCTGATTGTTTCTGCTGCGGCTTGTGCTTCAATGATCGCGCGCTGTTTCGCAATTTCTGCTGGTATTACAATGTTGGCGATTTGAGTTGAACGCTCTCTTTCAGAGCGAGCCAATTCTGCCTTTTGCTCTGCCAAATACGATTCCTCCAAGGCTTTCGCCTGCTGAACTTTCTCTGCTGTAATGGCGATACGCAATGACTCTGCTTCTTTTTCTCTACGCGCGGCTTCTGAACTGGCAATCGCGATCTTCGCTTCGTTTTCACCTTTTATGGCTATGGCGTTTGCCTCCGATGTTTTCACCCTCGTGTCGCGTTGTGCTTCCGCCTTTCCAATCGTTTCATCTTTTACGGCTGTCGCGATGCTTACCTCTCTGTCCTTTTGAGTGATGGCAATTTTAACATCCCGGTCGCGATGTGTTTCTGCAATTTGAGTATCCTTTTCTCTGTCGGCTTTGGCCTTTCCTGTCTCACCAATTTTTTCCTGTTCCGCTACGCTGATCTTCGCTTCGTTAATCGCCTTGGCTGCGGCTTCCTTACCTAAGGCTTCAATATAGCCCGATTCGTCTTTGATATCCGTAACGTTAACGTTGATCAATCGTAAACCAATCTTTTTTAATTCACTGTCAACATTTTTTGAAATATTATCTAAAAACTTATCACGATCTGAGTTAATCTCTTCGATTGTCATGGTGGCAATCACCAAACGCAATTGACCAAACAAAATATCCTTTGCAAGTTCCTGAATATTTTCATGTGTTAAACCCAACAGTCTTTCAGCTGCTGTATTCATGCTATCTGGTTCCGTAGAAATGGCAATAGTAAAACGACAAGGCACATCCACACGAATATTTTGTCTACTTAGTGCATTTGTTAAGTTCGCTTCGATAGACAATGGTTTTAAATCTAAGAAAGCATAGTCCTGAATGACCGGCCAGATAAATGCACCACCGCCATGCACACATTTTGCTGAGGTGCCTCCGGTTCGTCCGTAGATAACAAGGATCTTGTCGGAGGGACATCTTTTATATCGGGAGATTAATGCGGAGATCGTTACGAAGAATACGATCGCTCCAACTACAATGAGTACGATTGGTGTCATAAATTATTTAGTCTGTTTATTAAATTTTTTCTACGATTAGAATATTGCCGCTTTCAATTTTCACTACTTTGACCACCGACCCGGATGCAATCTGCCCCTGCTCCGTCATCGCATCCAGCTCATGAAAAGCACCCTTTACACTGATCATGATTTTTCCTTTGCCGTTTTTGTTGCCGGGAATGGTTAAATACACATCGGCTGTTTTGTGTAAGGTATTTGTAATCTTAAAAGTATTGTCTTCTGCCAGTTTTTGGATCTGTCGGATGATTAAAAAGAACATGTAAACAAAGAAAGCCCCTACTGCCAGAGACAAGAGAATAAGCAAGGTGCCATTGGATATAATATTGAAAAAAGAAATTCCTGCCCAACTGAAGCCCAGTAAAAAATTAATTAAGTTTCTTAAGGAGAAAAGTTGAAACGGTGCATCGGCTCCGTCCAGGTTACTGTTAAAATCCGGCTCAATTCCGTCAGTAGCATCAACACCCATAAAGGTCATGATCACCTGTATAATAAAGATAAGACTCGTGGGGATTGCGATAAACCAGAAAGTCCTGAGTAAGGGCTCCAGATTGTCAAATATTTCCATAGCTGTTCTGTTATATATTTTTGCGGTTAACGCTGGTGTGTTAGGCAGTGGGCACCGAAATGTAACCCCGCAACACTAAATTAGCAGATTACTTCTGATTGGCAAGTTAGTCTGCATAATCGTGTCTTTATATGATTGTTCAGTGTTCAGGTAACCGTGGTGAGCCAAACTTTAAAATGTGTTGGAGACTATTCAAATGGAGTGTGTTATTGAATTGGCATACTTTCGAATCGTATAGGAAGAACGTGAAAGAAGAATAGCTAAGGAGAACGCGATCTATCCTCTATCAACCGCCAATATTGTTTGCAGCAACACGTTTGCTCCATTAACCATATCAGCAGCCTTTGTAAATTCTTTGGGCGAATGGCTGATGCCACCCACACTCGGAACGAAAATCATTGCCACTGGTGCAAGTAGAGCCATCTGTTGCGAATCATGCCCTGCACCACTTTGCATAAATTTTATTTTGAGGCCAAGTGCTTTTGCTGATGCATCAATTTTTTGCTGTAAATGTTTATCGGTTAAGGCAGGCTTTACCTCGCTGGCCTCACGCCTAAAACTAATTTTAACGTTAGAATCATTGGCAATCGCAGCAGCACGTTTTTGTATTTCAACAAACAGAAGTTCAATTTTTTCGGCAGACAAGTCACGTAACTCCAAACCTAATGTTACATGACCAGGTATCACATTATATGCACCGGGTAACGCTGTAATTTTTCCAATGGTGCCTACCTGATTTCCGGGCAGACTCCTAATCACTTCATTTACTGCAATAATTAATTTTGATGAGGCCAGTAGCGCATCTTGTCGTAAGCTCATAGGTGTAGTACCTGCATGATTGGCAACACCTTCTACGGTTACCTCACAATCCATGATCCCTACAATACCCTCCACCACACCAATGTGTAGATTTTCGGCTTCCAAAATACCACCTTGCTCAATATGCAATTCTAAAAAGGCATGAAGGTCTCCCTTTTTCCTGATGCAGGATTGAATGTTGCCTGGATCACCTCCAATGGCCTTGATCCCTTCGGCCATGATTAAGCCACTTTGACTTACTTGTTTCAATCCCTCGGCAGTAAGGTTACCAGCAATTGCCCTGCTGCCAATAAGACCTCCTTCCTCATTGGCAAAAATGATTACTTCCAATGGGTGATCTGTCACTGTTTTATTTTCATTCAGTACTTCAATCACTTCCAATGCGCTAAGAGAACCTAACGTGCCATCATAATTTCCACCATCAGGCACCATGTCAATGTGCGAGCCAAAGGCAATCGGCTTTAGCGAAGCATTTTTTCCCTTTCGCTTGCCGCTGATATTACCTCCGGTATCAATGCTTACTTCAAGTCCTGCTTTTTTCATCAGCTCGATAAACCATGCACGACCTTCCAGGTCACCCTTCGTGTAGGCAACCCGGTAACCGTGGCCGTTTTCATCTCTGCCAAATCGGGCTAACTCATTGATGCGACTTTCAATGCGCTGACCGTTTACTTTGAGATTATTGCCAGCGAAAAAATTTTTACCGTTTGTGTCAATTGTTCCGAAGGCACTTAGGCCCATGGCCATCAAAGATGATTTTTTAATAAAAGTTCTGCGCTGCATAAGTAGTTGAGGGGTTAACGAATTAATTAGTCAAAGGCCATCGTTCCAACATACACAAGGTAATTATTCGAAATTGGACCTATACTAAATTTAACAACAATAGGTGTTCTGTACCGTAAAAAGTAAGCATCCCTGAATAAAATTCATTTTATTCTCCAGCTTCTACTCTTATATTTAAAGTTCTTAAAATAACTCTATGAAGCTTTATCTATCGCTGCTAGCAATCTTATTCAGTTTTTCACTTCAGGCCCAGGAGATCGATCTTCCTGGTGATTTTCTTTCCAAAGATTTTCATAAAGACCGGAGAGAGAAACTTCGGGCAAGCCTTCCCGTAAATTCGGTAGTTGTGTTTTTTGCCAACCCGGTGCGTAACCGCGCCCGGGACGTTGACTATATCTATCATCAGGACCCGGATTTCTATTACCTAACTGGCTACAAGGAACCAGACGCATTACTTCTAATCTTTAAGGATAAACAGATAGCTGCCAATGGAACTGCCTACAATGAAATTCTATTTGTACAACCCCGCAATGCCATGCGCGAAATGTGGACCGGCCGTAGACTTGGTGAGCAGGGCACCAAAGATGTGCTGGGTTTTGAGCAGGCTTTCAACAACACTGAGTTCAAGCGGTATAATGTAGACTTCACCAAATTCGATAAGGTTCTGTTCTTTGATTTCTTTAATGATGTTCGCAATGATCCCAGAGATTCTTCGGATTTGTATGACATGATTGTACAGTTCAAGACTAAGGTTAGGTATCCTGAAAAAAGCGGAACCTCGCTTGCCGTGGAGCCAGCAAAAAATAACCTGGATATGAAAGGCCTGAACGACCTGATGGCTAATTTGAGAGGCATTAAAACCAAAGATGAAATTGAATTAGTACGGAAGGCTGTTTCCATTTCATGCATGGGCCAGGTGGAGGTGATGAAGGCGATTAAGCCAGGGATGTCGGAACGTGAGATCCAGGGCATTCATGAGTTTGTATATAAAAAATACCAGGCTGAAGATCTGGGCTATCCCTCCATTGTTGGTGCCGGACACAACGGTTGCATTTTACATTACATTGATAACTATAAACCCAGTGTATCATCTAAAGAATTAATACTAATGGATCTCGGTGCCGAGTTTCATGGCTATACGGCAGACATTACACGCACTATTCCAGTGAATGGAAAATTTTCGCCTGAACAAAAGGCGATTTATGAACTCGTCCTGCAAGCTCAGGAAGCAGCCATGAAGATTACAAAACCAGGAACGCCTCTGCGATTGAACACCGACACCTGCCGCGCTATCATCAATCGCGGTTTAGTGCAATTGGGAATTATCAAGCCAGGTGAAAAGCATCTTTATTTCCCTCATGGAGTAAGTCATCATATCGGGTTAGATGTTCATGACCGCGGTGGCTCCATCATGGAAGAAGGTAACACCATTACCATTGAGCCGGGAATTTACATTCCCGATAATGCAGCCTGTGATAAAAAATGGTGGGGCATTGCCGTGCGCATTGAAGATGACTACCTGATCACCAAAGATGGGTACGAACATCTCTCGAAGAGTGCACCTCGCACTGTAAAAGAAATCGAAGACATGATGAAGCAACCTTCGGCATTTGATGATTTCGTTTTACCTGATCTGGATAAGATGAATACTAAAAAGCAAAACTAGGTCAGGATCAGGAGGCTGTATCAAAAGTCAATCTGTCATCGCCCCGATGCATCGGGGCGATCCCGTTTGGTGCGTGCACAACGGGATTCCGGCTCAGGGCCGGAATGACATTACAATTTATTTGACTTTTAATACAGCCTTAACCTGATATAAACAGAGAAAGAGCCATCATGATAGAATTACTCAGCCAATCATCATTGCTGCTATTATTTGTCGTGCTGGCAGTGGGCGCACCCCTTGGCAAAATAAAAATTGCCGGTGTCAACCTTGGTATCGCTTCGGTGCTCTTCACGGGTTTAGCCTTTGGCTCTCTTTCACCCGACATCAAGTTGCCAGCGATTATTTATGAAATAGGTTTGGTCTTGTTCATATATAGTATTGGTATTTCAAGCGGTGAACAATTTTTTGGTAACCTGAAAAAGAAGGGCTGGAGAGAAAACAGTCTGGCACTTGGGGCCATTGCGTTTGCTTTTCTGCTGGTGCTTTTCATCAACTCTGTATCTTCTCTCAAGCCTTCTCATCTCGCAGGCATTTTTGCAGGAAGTCTCACGAATACACCTGCATTAGCTGCCTCCTTGGAATTTATTAAAGGAATAACTCCAATTACTTTGATTGAATCAGCGTTGGCCGAGCCCGTAGTGGCATACTCCGTGTGTTACCCGATGGGTGTAATTGGAATGATTCTCGCCATTATCTTGTTTCAGAAAATTTTCAAAACTTCATTGAAGACAACTCCTCAAGTTGCTGAAGCCGATAAGATTACGAATGCTACCGTTGTGATCACGAATGATGAAATAACCAGGCAACCGATTCGTGAGATCAAAACAAAATACAAGCTCAATGTTGTATTCGGCCGAATTAAACGCGAAGGCTCGTCTTTCCTGGCCCTGGAAACAGTAACCCCTGCTCTTGGTGATCTGATGACAATCGTGGGTAAGCCTGCAGAGATTGAAAAAGCAATTACTCTGTTGGGCAAACGTAGTGAAATCCATCTGGAGGTAGATCATCAACAGTTGGACATGCGCAGGGTATTTGTTTCCAATCATGATATCATTGGTCAATCACTAAAGGATTTAAATCTTCCCCATACAATGGGAATTATTATCACCCGCATCCGAAGAGGCGATAGTGATATTTTGCCTAACGCAAATACAACACTTCAGTTTGGGGATCGGGTTCGAATTCTTACCGGAAGAAATGAATTGGCATCAGCAAGTAAATTTTTTGGCGATAGCTACGCGGCTCAAAGTGAAATTGATATTCTGACCCTCGGGCTTGGCATGGCTGCTGGTTTTTTGTTAGGGATGATTCCGATTCCATTCCCCGGAGGGATCACACTTAAATTAGGCATTGCCGGTGGACCATTGATTGTTGCTTTGTTATTGGGTTCAATAAACCGGGTTGGAAAATTAGTCTTTGTGATGCCCTACAGTGCTAATCACACCGTGAGACAATTGGGACTCGTTTTATTTTTGGCAGGAGTGGGCACACGCTCAGGATATGCTTTTCGCGAAACGATCACACATACCGATGATGGTCTTACTTTCTTCATGCTAGGAGCATCAATTACTGTCTTAGTTGCTTTCTTCTTTCTGTTTATAGGTCATCATTTTTTAAAGATTCCATTTCCGAAATTAGCTGGCATGCTCTCTGCCGTACAGACTCAACCAGCTGTATTAGCGTTTGTAAATGAGCAGGCCAAAAGTGAGCAACCCAATATCGGCTACTCCTCCGTTTTTCCAATCGCCACATTGGCGAAAATTATTTTCGCGCAAGTGCTTTTAACTATTTTGAGTTAGCTGACTTTCTATAAATTTGACTATGATCACAAAAGCAGTTGTTGAAGACGCTCCCGTTTTAGAAACGCTTGTTAACTCAGCCTATCGTGGAGATTCTTCCCGCCAGGGCTGGACCACCGAGGCCGATTTGCTTGATGGAACACGTACCGATGCTGCCGCCATTGCCGAACTTATCCAAACTCCAGGCACTACACTCTTAAAGTATGTTGAAGAAAAGGAAATTCTTGGCTGTGTGGAGTTGCGTAATCAGGACGATCGGCTTTATTTGGGCATGCTTACCGTGCGGCCAAACCTCCAAGGTAAGGGTATTGGAAAAGAGTTATTGAAAGCAGCCGAAGGAGAGGCGAAAAAACAGCACTGCAAATCAATTTTCATGACGGTAATTTCGGTGAGGAAGGAATTAATCAATTGGTATATGCGCCATGACTATCATCTTACTGGAGAAAGAAAACCATTCTTCTTTAATGATCCGCGTTTCGGCCAACCTAAGCAAACTCTGGAATTTGTGGTACTGGAAAAGAAGCTAAAATCTGGATAAGACTAAGGATGCGCACTGTTTTTAGTGCACCGGATCAGATACTTAATGTACAACTATCTTTTGAATGTGTAACTGATTACGTAGAACAAGTGTGAGAATGAAAACTCCTTGGCCCGGTAATTGAATTTTCTCAAACGTTCTAGCAGTACCTGGTTCAAATCGATGGATCACCTGGCCTGTCATTGATGTTATCGTGAGCATAGCAGATTGCAATCCCTCAGGTAGTTGAATCTGAACAAGTCCATCCTTTGAGGGATTTGGGAATACCTGAGCCATCAAAGTCTCATCGGGAATATCTGTAATTACCAGGGCGTTAAAGTTCAGTTGATTTTTGTTCTGATCCAGATCCATAATTTCAATGGCGGTTGGTGTGAATGTGAACACAGCAGAGATCGGAGTAATAGTGCCGGACCAACCGGCAGGAACAGTGGCCGAAAAAAATCCTGAGTCGTCAGTTCTTATCGGAGCAGGAAACCCACTCACGTTGATTTCACTCAGCGCAGTGCCCGTTGATAATTTTATAAAACCAGAAAGTGTATAATTACCCACATATCTGGCAGAAAAAGAAAGATCTGTTCGATCTTCCCTCATTATTGATAAGGTAATCTTTGCCGGTTCAAAAACATAATCACTCAACACGGGTGTTATTGTGCCCGACCAACCGGAAGGAAGGTGCAATTCAAAAAGTCCTGATTCATTTGTCTTTACTGTCTCTGGCAATCCAAGTAAGTGCACACCGGTTAATCCGGATAATTTATTGTCCTTGATCACGCCACTAACACGATACGATTTATTTGCAATGCCAATAAAATGCTGGTTAATTAGATCACCACTCAGATTTTGCATAACCAAAGAGCCGGGAGCAAAGTCATAATCTGGATGCGTGACTTTAATTTCCCCACTCCAGCCTTCAGGCAACACAGCCACATATTCACCTTTTTCATTAGTTCGGTTGTTTTCCGGGAAACCTTCAATTAAAGCGTCCGTAATAAACCTTCCCTCTGCATCTTTTATTGTGCCCGACACAATGAACTTGCCCTTTTCCCTCGCCATAAATTCAAAGGCATAGATACTTTTATAGACCGGTTCAATTTTCAATGTTGCGGGCGCGATACTCCAATCATCAAAGCTTAATGAAATTTCTCCACTCCATCCATGTGGCACAGCGATTGAAAAAGCACCATATTCATTTGTCTTCAATGGGCCATTAAAACCGGTAACCACTACATCCCTCAACGGATATCCATAGGCATCTTTAACAAAGCCCCACACCCAATGTGTGCCTGTGTAGGTACCAATAAAATTTTGATTTACTAAATCCTGCTGAATACTACTGATGGAAATAGTGGCGGGCCCAAAGTTATATTGATAAGCCTTTGGAGTTAATGTGCCAGACCAGTTGCGTGGCAATTTGAGTTTGAATTCCCCAAGGAAATTAGAATAGGCAGGAAAGAAATTATTTTCAATCCTCACACTTAGCGGCTGGCCTTGGTCATCCACGATTTTTCCGGAAATAGTAACTTCGTCCAGCATGCTTTTGGTTGTGATATAGATTCTTTCATCCAGAAACTGGCTCGAAAAAATTCGCCCATAAGCGTCTTCATAAAAAGTAAAAGGTTCAAACTGGAGCGTTGTTGAAACGGCTAATCCAGTATTGAAACGTGACCAAGACCGGCCACTTGAGTTTGACACAAAAACCCCACCCTGCGTGGGCGAATTAGTAACGGAGGCATACCAGCTACCATCAGCTGCAAAATGAATTGGATTTAACGGTAAATCCATCCACCACGAAGAAGTTGTTCTTACAGTAATCAATTTCCAGAAATCATTTTTCAATAAATCATCGCGATGCTTAATCAGGTTCAGAGAAACCGAAAAATTCACGACCGTTCCTGTTACACTTAGTATAACCGAATCAGCAGGGGTTATATTAATTGAAAATGTATTTAATGCTCTTATTTCACCCAGGTCTTTCACAAATAATCTAGCTTGTGACCAGTTATCTCCATTGTTATCTGAGATAAAAAGACCGGCTTGACCGGTCACGTATTCATCGCCCATGGTCACATATACCCGATTAAATCGGTCTGTAACTATATACTCACAAAATCCGGTTGAATAAAGTCCGGGGGTCTTATTTATCCAATTTCTCAGATCTCCCCCATTATAAAATACACCATCTCCAATATATCCGAGCGATTCATCCAATATACCTGTAATAAAATAGAAGTCACCATTGGATGTTTCTGCAATAGCTTTCACCGGAAATCTCGTTTGCAGTTTTACGGAATCCCATGATACACCCTTATTGAAAGAAATATACATCTTACCTTCGCTGCCCGCAATAATTTTACCCGAGGCAGATGCATGAAGAGAGTGAATCATAGAAGTTTTTAGAACCTTCTTCCAGGAGTTACCTGTTGTGCCCGAGCGAAAAATTCCATTAGGGGTGGCTACAAAGACTATAGAATCTTCTAATGCTGAAAACGATGACTTTGCTTCGCTGGGAAAGGATGGAAACAGAGCCCAATTATCTTGAGCATGTGCAGCAACAATCGGGAATAGGAGAAGACTAAAAAATATCAGACAATTCCGCACGAAAATCAATTATATGTTTTGGTAGTTAACTATCTCCCTACCCAATTATTTACTCCACATTTTTAAATATGGATTGATACGACAAACTAAAATTGAGGTTTCAAAGGGGATTAAAAATAAACCTTGAAAATTTTCACAATTCGTGTAACCCTATTCCTTTGGTTGGATGAGTCGGCTATTTAAGTATTAAATAGAAGTCGTAGAATTTTAAATCCTCCAACAACATACTTGACACTGCACTACCTGAATCAACCAAATACCCGAATTACAGAATTCTTTCAGGCTCCATTTTATCCCTTTCGCAATCAAAAAAAGACCCTTCTCAATTGGCTTAAAGGCCTTCGGCCCTTTTGGGGTAATCTGATGATAATGTGGTTTCGTTTAACATGCCAAAACAACCATACACTTATGAAAATAATTTTTGTTGTACTTTTTATCCTGACGTTTTACTGTGGCCATACCCAGGAAAATACGAACCAGTGGGCTAAACAGATTCCATTCACCATTACCTTTTTTTCCGAATCGGTAAGTCTGCCCAACTTCCGCAACATTTTTAAAAATCCGAACCTCGGCATTCGCATTGGAACGGAATTAACCTATTCCAAAAATGAAAGCCGGCAACTGATCCAAACCATTAACCTGGGGTATTATTACCATAAAGATTTTCAAAATGGTTTGTACCTAAGCTCAGAATTTGGTTACAGAAAATTCTTTAATAAGGCCTTTTTAGATGCCACGATAGGTGCAGGTTATTTATTGATTCACTCTGCTTTGCCACGGTATGAAAGAAATGGAAACGACTACGAACGAATCGGCAACACATTTGGTCGAATTATGCCCACCATCGGTTTGGGTGCGGGTTATCAATTTGATAAAGTCTCAGTTTTTAGTCGGTATGAAATGTTTGGCGAAACACCTTTTGGTTATAAGGGTGTGCCCGTATTGCCCCACAAAGCCCTTCATGTAGGAACAAGATTCAACTTAAAATAACATCGTATGAAAAAAATTATCATTTTACTATTCAGTTTATCCCTTGCGTTTGCCTGCTCCAACGAAATAGTCGTACCAATACCTGATGCAAGAGAAAACATCAGCTATGCCAACCATCCAAAAAACATAGAATATCAAAAAGCCCTGGACGACTACCGGGACAATAGTAATTCTCCGGGAAGCATTATGTTGGTCTATAAACCCACTGAAGATGTTTGGATTGGGAACTCAGGGAAATCTAATCTTGAGCATAATAAATCTATCCTTACAACCAGTCAATTTCGTACCGGCAGTGTGACAAAAATGTTTACAGCTGTAGTCATCCTAAAACTCGTTGAGCAAGGCAGGTTGTCGCTGGAAGACAAATTATCGGACCTTCTCCCTTCAGTTAATGGAAAAATTCCGCAGGCTGAAAAAATCACAGTTCGTCATTTGCTTGCGCATCTAAGTGGCATAATAGATCCACCTAATGAAAGCCTGCGCTATCAGGCTGATATCATCAACAATCCAATCGCTATGTATACAATGACCCTTGATGAAACACTTGTAACTTATGTTTATGGAAAAGACTTGAACTTTACTCCCGGCTCATCCTATTCGTACAGTAATACTAATTACTGGCTACTCGGTACTATTGCTGAAGCTATTACAGGTAAATCCCTTCAACCCCTGATGGATGAACTGATCTTTACTCCTTTACAACTTACTAACACGTATATAGAAAAGCGTGATGATCGCAACGTGACTCGTGGTTATGCCGATTTGTATGGCAATAGGGTTTTACTGGATGTATCCTTATGGGATAAAGCCGAAGGAGATGGCGAAGCTGATGGCGGATTGATAAGCACGGCCGAAGACTTATTTAAGTTTATGGATGGATTGTTTGGAGGAAAATTAATATCAGCCAGTACACTTGACGAAATGAAAAAAATTCAATTGCCAACCTGCAATACACCCTATTGTGAATATGGACTTGGATTAGAAATATGGCGTACGGATGCAGGAACTGCCTACGGACATAACGGTGGACTTGTCGGTATTGAAGCGAATGTTCTGTATTATGAAAACAACGGTGGCATATCAGTTCTCTATAAAAACAATGGTAATGGATCTGATAAAAGCTGGCTGGATCAAATCATGAAATGAAAAAGTCCTGATCCGTATTCCATTAATACGGATCAGGAACTCAAATTTTTTTGCCAATCCAGGTTTTAAACTCGGCTGCCTTTTTCTTGCTAACCGTCACCTCTTCGGAAAAAGAGGGCAACATCTCCAAAACCAACTTGCCACTGGCGTCTGATTTAAATTGCTTAATAGCCTTAATGTTGCCAATCATTTGACGGTTTAAACGAAAAAATGTTACGGGGTCCAGTAACTCCTCAAGGTTTTCTAAAGACGAAGAAGAAGTGTATTCCTTGCCATCAGCAGTTTTAATAAAACTGACTTCGTTTTGCTTGTAGATGTAAGCAATGTCATTTGTTTGTACAGGCACCGAAGAGGTTCCGTAATTTACAATCAGCAAATCGCGATAGCCAGATGGCTTTATCAGATCAGAAGAACTTTTTACACCGGCCACTGAAGTTTCTAATTCACGCACGCGGTTATGCAAGCCCTCTATTGTGTATGCATAAAATTGATTGAAATACATACCCGTGTAGATCATATGAACGAGTACAGTGAACACAATCGTGAGCGGAAAGTCATAGACAAGTAAATAACCAGTATTGAAATTATTAGGTCGGTTGATGATCAATTCATTCCAGATATAAATCATGGATGCAACCAATGGTACCGTAATAAGTAAAGAACCGAATACCTGAATTACAAATCGCTGAAATCGTTGGCTTATCCATGAGTATTGTGTGTCGAGATACATTATTAACCATCGGTTTGCCTCCCAACTTAGCGCTACCAGCAGTGTATTCCATAGTAGATCACCATAATAAAGAGGTTGCTTCATTAATGAGCCGATGGACTCATATTCGCCAAAGTGGCGAAGGATAAAGCCGAGCAATGGATACCCAATGATGCGAAGCCATTTATCGTGGTATTGAATTTTCATGGTCTGGATTTGTAAGGCTGATTAAAATCAGTGAATCATGCAATCAATATCATAAAATTGAAGCGAAAATTTAGTCAATTTTCGAAGGTTATAACAAATTGTTAGCTGTGAGATACCTCTTTGCCTTTCTTCTGGTAATGCATGGCCTTATCCATTTAATGGGATTCGCCAAAGCATTTGACCTAGCCCATATCAGTCAGCTTACAAAAGATATTTCAAGGCCGGTGGGTGTTGGTTGGTTAGTAGCAACATCGCTTTTCGTTGCCTCTACCATTCTTTTTTTTGTAAAAAATGACTTCTGGTGGCTCTTTGTGATTGTAAGTGTATTGTTTTCACAAATATTGATTGTTCTCTATTGGCAGGACTCTAAATTCGGAACGATTGCCAATGTGATCATACTACTCATCGCTGTTGCAGCCTGGGCTCAATGGCGATTTGAAAACCAGTATAAAAAAGACGTTGTTGAAACCTTCCACTATACAAATAGCCTTGCCGAACCTGTACTAACACTGGATGCCATTTCGCTATTGCCCGATCCTGTTCAGCGATACATTATTTACTCAGGCGCAATCAACAAACCAGTGCTTACAAATTTTAAAATCAAATTTGAAGGTCAAATCCGGGGGGATGAAAAATCGGAATGGATGCCCTTTTCTACTGAGCAATATAATTTTATTGATCCCCCTACGCGACTCTTTTTTATGAAAGCCACGATGAAAGGCCTGCCTGTTGCCGGATATCATTCATATAAAAATGGAATTGCGATGATGGACATTCGGTTACTCTCTTTGGTGAACGTACAATATCAAGCCGGGAAAGAGATGAATATAGCTGAAACTGTTACCTGGTTCAATGATCTATGTCTGTTTGCCCCGGCAGGACTTATCGACAAAAGAATTCAGTGGGAATCTATCGATAGCCTAACTTCAAAAGCAACTTTTACAAGCAATGAAATTATGATTTCTGCGATTCTCTCTTTCAACAATCAAGGTGAGTTGATCAACTTCATTTCGGATGATCGTTACCAGATTAAAAGTGAAACAGATCGTAAAGTGGTTCGCTTCTCTACACCAGTAAGTAATTATGTCGAACACAACGGCAGAAAGTATCCTTCCTACGGGGAGGCCATCTGGAGTTTGCCGGAGGGCGACTTAACCTACGGCCAGTTCAATACGAAAGAAGTTGAGTATAATGCAAAAGACTGATCTGAAAAATTGTGCATAGTTTTTCCACAGGTTATTGACTAGTTTCGTATTGCAATATTTCATTTATGCTTAAAGTAATTGCTTTTGATGCCGATGATACCTTGTGGCACAATGAAGCTTATTTTCAAGAAACAGAACATAAATTCTGTGCCTTATTAGAAAACTATTTACCTCAGCATACGGTAGCCCGTGAGTTGCTGCAGACAGAAATCGCAAACATTTCGCTTTACGGATACGGCATAAAAGCTTTTATGCTTTCTATGATTGAAACTGCCATTCGGATAACCGACAAACAAATATCAAATGATGCTATTGAAAAAATAATCAGCTATGGCCGCGAACACCTGAATAAACCGGTTGAGCTTATCGATGGAGTTGAGGAGGTACTGCAAATACTAAAAGGCAAATACCGGCTGGTAATGGCTACTAAAGGTGATTTACTTGATCAGGAACGCAAACTGAAAAAATCTGGCCTAGACCATTATTTCCACCATATCGAGATCATGTCAGAAAAAAAAGAAGACGATTTCAAGAAATTGATTAAGCATCTTGATATCCCACCAAAAGAATTTGCTATGGTTGGCAATTCATTAAAGTCAGACGTATTGCCGGTATTAAATCTGGGTGGTCATGGATTTCACATTCCCTATCACATCACCTGGGCACACGAACGTGTAGAAACAACGGTCGATCACGAGAACTTCAGGCAGGTTAGCTCAATTCACGAATTACTCAATTTCCTCTAGACGATTTACTTGAAATAACTACACCACCTTCTTCCGAATAAGCTTGGCATACGTACGGCTTACCGGAAAGCTTTTTCCATTTTGCATTTTAACCACCATGCCCCCATTGAAATGACGTTCGATTTCTTTCAGAAAATTTACATTAACTATGGTTGAGCGGTGTACCCGTATAAAGGTATCCGGATTCATGATCTCCTCGAGTTTGCCAATTCCGGAAGAACTTACAAACTGATCGTTTTTGGTAGAAATTACAGTATAATCTCCGGATGCTTCAAGGTAAATAATTTCTTCCACCGGCAGATTAAATAGCTTCTCTGACTTTTGCACAAAAATGTGCGAATCGTACGATGTTCGGGGCGATACTGTTCTTAAACTTCCCAGTAAATCTTCAAGATTTCCCTCCTCCATCTTTTTTCTTTTGAGGGCTCGCTCAACAGCCAATTTAAATCGTTCCTGATCGAGTGGTTTCAATAAATAATCAACAGCATTTCTCTCAAATGCCTTGATAGCATATTGATCATAGGCAGTAGTAAATATTACGTAGGGCTCATGTTCAATTTCATCCAGTACATCAAAGCCATTCATACCTGGCATTTGTACATCCAGAAAAATCATATCGGGCTTAAGCTTATTGATTTGCTCAACCGCATCGGTTCCTTTATTGCACTCTCCAATGATTTCTATTTGTGGAAAAGTTTCCAAAAACTCACGCAATAATTCGCGAGCCAATTTTTCGTCATCAATAATCAAACAGGTAGTATTCATAATAATTGTTTTTCTAATATTGGTTCTGGTGATTTAGCCTTATTTACATTCTTGTCTTCAATGAAAAAACTAACTGAATAGCCTTGTTCAGTAGCCAGCACTCGTAAATGTGATTGAACACCAAAATAACTTTTCAATCTAAGATCCGTATTCATCATTCCCACCCCACTTGAACTTCCATCCATAACTTTCTTAGCCTTGGAACCTAAGCCGTTATCCTTCACTTCAAAAAATATCACCGAACCAGAACGTCTTACCGTTAAGGATATTGTTCCGCCCTCTTCCTTGGGAGAAATGCCATACTTTACTGAGTTCTCCACCAGCGGTTGCAAAATCATAGGCGGTATACTAATTCCTAAACATGTTACATCTATGTCCTTTTGAAATTTTAATCGGTCGCCAAAACGCACTTGCTGAATGCGAACATAGTTTTCAATGAATTCAATTTCATGGATGAGTTTAACCATCTCTCCGTTGTGCGAATCAAGGGCATATCGGAAAATATCGGAAAGTTGACTGATTACCTTGCGTGCCTGTTCTTTACTTGAATGGACAAGTGTACTGATTGAGTTTAACGTGTTGAAGAGAAAGTGCGGATTGATTTGAGATTTTAATAGAGATATCTGCATCTCCTTATTTCTAATTGCCAATTCACTCTTTTCCTGTTCTTGCTTTTGCAATCCCTGAAAATAACGAATCACATAATAGACACCCACGGTAATAATGTATTGATCATTAATTCGGAGGGCATCTAAACTCCCAAGCATCCCTATCATATATTCCCGCCAATGTTCAAGGTAGGTAAACCCCTCCAGGTAATCGGTGAAATAATAAGACAGCGTTCCCATCATTAAAAAGAAAACAACAATACCCAACACATGACCTGCTATCTGCCAGCGGGCCCGGAAATTAAATAACCAATGCGACCACGTGAAAATGAGCAAAATAAACACACATAAAGCTTCAAGCAGAAAGAGCTTGGTCCATAAAACATAATACTCAGGGTTAATGAGTCTCCATTCCAACACCGCGCTAATTGCGAAATTGATTGCATACCACAAGCAAATGAGCAGATAGGCCCGTTTCCAGATACTCGGTATTGCATCAAACCACTTCATTATTTGGAAGATTATCTTATAAAGTTAAACATTCGAAGGTAAAGCCGACTAATGTAAGGTATTGGCGCTTAATGGATGTTTTATAGCGTTAGGTTACCAGCCTGTCATGTTTATGAATACATTATCTTTAACACAAAATCCCGTATTCAGAACTTTTCTTTACATGAGGAATCTATTTCTTCTATTCTTATTGCTACTTGCGTTACCCGGATTAGCGCAGAAAATCACGATTTCAGGAAAGGCTATTGATAAGGAAACCAAGGAGCCCCTGGTTTTTGCTACTATCGGGATAAAAGGCAAGTCAATCGGAACCATTACCAATTTACAGGGAGATTTTGATTTTCATATTTCCCGCGAGCTCCAAAATGACATGTTTGTGATCAATATGCTGGGATATAAAACCTATGAAGCTCCTGTATGGACTTTACTGGAAATTAAACCACTCGTGATTGAGGTAGAGAAATTTTCTATTGTGTTGGATGAAGTATTAATTTCTGATTCTCTGAACGGAGGTGAGATACTTCAGATTGCCCTCTCACGCATTGAGCAGAATTATCCCATGACCCCATATTTAATGGATGGATTTTATCGTGATATTAAAAAGGTGGGGGGCACATACATTTCTCTCCTCGAAGCGGCTGTAAAAATTTATGATGAGGATTATCGGGAGCCCCGTAACAAATTCAAACTTCATGAACGTGTAGCGCTGCTGGAGGTAAGAAGAAGTATTGGCTACTCAAGTAAATTCACCACCTACTTCGATCAGGACAACCTGCTTGAAGATTTACTCCTTCATAACAGTATACGATACCGGCACTTTCCAATAGAGCAAGTGTTCTTTAATAGCCTTAAACGCGAAAAAGACTCCTACTATAATGGACATGAAGTATTTGTTGTGTCATATAAGGACGAATATTTTTTAACAGCTTTTATCGAAAAAGGAACGTATGCTATTCTACATGCAGAATATGAAAATGATACAGATGAAGAGCTAATGAAGAAAAGAGGGCTTGAAAGTAAGTTCGTTAATTTAAAAAGAGTAATCGACTTCAAACCCTATGAAGGGAAATACTATCTCAATTACATTACCGTAGAATCGAAAGTGAATTGGTATGATATCCAAACAAAAGAATTAAAATTTGAAACTGAGTTGAGTCAATCTCTATTAATTAATGAAGTGTTTCCTGACACAAACAAGAGAATTGGTTCAACTGAAAAAATGAAAAATTATGGACTCCAGTATCAGGACCTACCCTACAACAAAGAATTCTGGGATAACTATAACGTCATTAAAGAAAGTCCGGTAGATCGAAAGGTTATCGAAGATCTCGAAAAACACGGAGCACTTGATAAACAGTTTAAGGAAAATTGATTTGAGTTTGAATTCTCTCTGAATCTGCTTTCAGATTTTTTCACTCAAGGCCTCCGCGAGTAATTCATGCTTATCGATCGGCACCACACCTACGTGCTGGCAAACCAAACCACCCCCTAGATTGGAGAGGGCTGCAACTCTTTGAGGTGAAAGATCTAACGCGACACACAAGGCGGCAATGCTTACTACTGTATCACCTGCACCTGAAACATCTGCAATTTCCCTGGGGTGTGCAGGAAATTTAAGCTTTTCATTTTTATAATCGATGTATACGCCATGCTCCGAAAGAGTAGCCATCACTCCATTAATCGACAGTCGCTCTTTCAAAACAGCTATCGCCTTTTCAAGTTGCTCCTGATTTCCTGATTCAATATCAACTTTTAATCCCTCACGCATCTCTTTTAAGTTGGGCTTAAAGAGACTGACTTCATTATAATCCAGAAAGTTTCTCTTCTTGGGATCAACAACAGTAGGGATCTTATTCTTTTTTGCTAATGCAACTGTCTTTTCAATTAACGATGCTTTTAAAACGCCCTTGTCATAATCTTCAAAAATTACAACATGGCAAGAAGGTAAGAGTTGCTCAATTCGTTTGAGTAATTGTTGCTCCTCTTCGGCATTCGCAATCTTATCCGATTCCTCATCAACTCGTACAACATGTTGGCTACTCGCAATTACCCTCGTTTTTACTGTGGTAGGTCGTGTGGTTGAACTCACCAATCCTTCGGCTGACATATTCTGCTGCTCCAAAATGAAACGCAGTTTTTTACCTGCATCATCATTTCCGCAAAGAGCTACTAAAATAGGCGTAGCTCCAAGAGCCTGAACATTGAGTGCTACATTGGCTGCGCCACCCAAACGCATATCCCGCTTTTTTACATTCACGATGGGTACGGGCGCCTCGGGTGAAATACGTTCAACAACTCCCCAGATATAACTGTCCACCATCACATCCCCGATTATTAAAACCCGGAGATTGTTGAATGATTGAAAAATACTTTCAAGGGACTGCTGAGCCATCTAGTTAAGAATTTCCAAAGCCTTTTTCATTCTGGACATCGCTTCAATAAGATCTTTTTCAGAAGCTGCATAGGATAATCTTACGCACTTCTCTTCACCAAAAGCACCACCCGGTACCAAAGAAACGTGGCCCTTCTCAAGCATATATAAACAGAAATCATCGCCATTCTTAATTGTCTTTTCTCCATCAGACTTTCCATAATAAGAACTAACATCCGGGAAAAAATAAAAGGCTCCTTGCGGATAGTTCGCCTTAATCCCTGGAATCTCTTTCAGTAATTTATAGACAAGATCTCTGCGCTTGTGATATTGCTCGACCATTTCCTGAGTTGGTTTCAAATCTCCTGTAATGGCAGCCAATGCTCCGCGTTGTGAAATCGAACAATTGGCAGAAGTGATTTGTCCCTGAACTTTATTGCTTCCATCCGCAATCCATTTGGGGGCAGCAATGTATCCTACGCGCCAGCCCGTCATCGCAAATCCTTTTGCAAAACCATTTACAGTAATCGTTCTGTCCATCATGCCGGGCAACGAAGCCATACTGGTTTGGTCGCCTGTAAAGTTGATGTGTTCATAAATTTCGTCTGCGATCACTAATACGCCCGGATGCTTCAACACTACGGCTGCAATCGCTTCTAATTCCTTTTTGCTGAATACAGAGCCTGTTGGATTGCATGGTGATGAAAAGATAATTGCTTTTGTTTTCAGAGTAATCGCCTTCTCAACCTGTGCCGCGGTTACCTTAAAGTCATTTTCTATTGTTCCCTTTACCTCTACCGGAGTTGCTTCTGCCAACCGAACGAGCGCATCATAGCTTACCCAGTACGGAGAAAAGATAATCACTTCATCACCCGGATTTAGCAAGGCCAGCATTACATTGGCAATGGATTGTTTGGCGCCATTTGATACAACAATATTTTCAGCCTTATAGGGTACATTATTTTCCTTTTGATATTTAGCTGCCAATGCTTCACGTAAATCCTGATAGCCAGCTACCGGTGGATAGGAGAAATATTTGCCTTCATCAATGGCATTCTTGGCAGCATCGCAAATATGTTTGGGCGTTTTAAAATCAGGCTCACCTAAGCTCAGGTTGATTACATCAATTCCTCGGTTTTTAAATTCACGGGCTTTTGCAGCCATGGCCAGTGTAGCTGATTCTTGAATGGCTTCAATACGATTGGAGAGTCTTTGCATAAGGGTTTAATAAAGAGTCCAAAGAACGAAATTAATCAGGCCTTTGGCAAGGAGAAAAACCGTTAACTGAATAGAGTTCTCCCTAAAATACTACGACCAAGCGTTATCTCATCGGTGTATTCAAGGTCGCCACCCACCGAAACACCGCGCGCAATCGTTGTAATTTTAACCGGGTAATCTTTTAGCCTCCTGTTAATATAGAATGCAGTAGTGTCACCTTCCATGGTTGGACTTAACGCAAGAATAAGTTCTTTGATGGCACCCTGCGATTTGGCAACCCGATCCACCAGCGAATCAATCTTCAAATCGGCCGGACCAATGCCATTCATAGGCGAAATGATGCCCCCTAACACATGATAGACGCCCGTAAACTGCGAGGTGTTTTCAATCGCCATCACATCATTGGTCTCCTCGACAACACACAAAACAGTTTTATCTCTGCGATGACTTTTACAGATTGAGCATTCCTCCTCATCGGAAATATTGTGACAGGTTTTACAAAACTGAATATTTTGTCGCATTCGGTTTAGTGCTTCTGTAAGTGTTGCCGTTTTATTCTCGTTCTCCTTTACAAGATGCAATACTAAGCGAAGGGCTGTTTTTTTTCCGATGCCAGGCAATTTGGCAACTTCGTTCACCGCATCTTCAATCAATTTGGAAGGAAACTCCACCGTAGTTATTTAATAATTGAAAGGGGAATAAACGATTATAAAATCCGGGCATCAATCCCGGCATCACAAATGGCTTCACGCATCGGCTTAAGTTCTTCCATGGAACCGTTCTTAACCGCACATTTCCCCTTGTAGTGAATAAGCCAGGTACACTGCTCAGCTTGTTCTGTTGTGTGTTTACATACCCTGATCAACGTTTGAATTACATGATCAAACGTATTGAAATCATCATTAAATACAATGAGGTCTTTTACATCCGTCACGTCAATGACCTCCAGCACGTCTATCAACTCCTGTTCCTGATGCGATGTTTTCATTTATCTGTACAGACCCGGTTTCAATTACAAAAGTAAAAAAATTGAGCTTGATTGCTGCTATTTATTTATCCAACCTATTTTTACTTTCTTTATACCTCTCAATTTGAGACCATGAATCCACTTCTAGTACTTTCTATTATTTCTGTCTATTTCTTCGTTTTGATTGGAATCTCTTATGTAACCTCCAAGGGTGCTGATACCAATACTTTCTTTACGGCAAACAGGCAATCGCCCTGGTACCTGGTTGCTTTTGGCATGATTGGGGCCTCTTTATCAGGTGTCACATTCGTTTCTGTACCCGGTAACGTGGTCAAGATCGGCTTTGCATATTTTCAAATTGTGCTGGGTTATCTGGTTGGGTATTGGGTGATTATTGGAATTCTCATGCCCTTGTACTACCGGCTCAATCTGATTTCTATTTATTCCTACCTTGAACAGCGCTTTGATCAATGGTCGTACAAGACAGGGGCACTTTTCTTTTTGATTTCACGTACCATCGGTTCTTCACTTAGACTTTTTCTTGCAGCCACTGTGCTACAATTATTTTTGTTTGATGCCTGGGGTATCCCCTTCTTTATTACAGTTGCTGTTACTATTGCCTTAATCTGGGTGTACACATTCAAAGGCGGCATTAAAACCATTGTGTGGACGGATACTTTTCAGACATTTTTTCTGGTAACGGCTGTTATCATCACGGTGGTAAAAATTTCTGGAGATCTGGGATTAGGATTCTCCGAAGTAATCGCTGCCATTAAAAGCAATGGCTACGACAAGATATTTCATTTTGAGGATGTCAACTCAACACTCTTTTTCCCAAAACAATTTCTTGGAGGAGCCTTCATCGCTATTACAATGACGGGGATGGATCAGGAAATTATGCAAAAGAATCTGACTTGTAAAACACTTGGCGATGCCCAAAAAAATATGTTTTGGTTTAGTCTTACCTTGGTTTTTGTAAATCTGCTTTTTCTAACCCTGGGTGCTTTACTCTATCTATATAGCGCACAAAAAGGATTAGCCCTGCCTGCTTATTCCGATGAATTATTTCCAAGGCTTGCCTTTACCGAATTAGGTTCATTGGTTGGTATTTTTTTCCTGCTTGGCATTACAGCCTCTTCGTATGCCAGCGCTGATTCCGCTCTGGCAGGATTGACTACTTCATTTTGTATCGACTTCCTTCACTTCAAAGACAAAAGTGAATCGGTGAAACAAAAGCAGAAATTTATTGTACACATTTCATTCTCAGTTTTATTCCTTATCATCATCGTAGTCTTTAAAGAAATAAATGAGAAATCGGTAATTGATGCAGTGCTGAATGTTGCCGGCTATACCTATGGCCCCTTGTTGGGACTTTTTACATTTGGGTTATTTACACAAAGACATATCAAGGGATTAGCTGTTCCCCTGATCTGTATTGCTTCCCCTATTCTTTCCTATCTTATCAGCCTAAACTCTGAAGCTTGGTTTAATGGTTATAAATTTGGCATTGAGATTTTGATACTTAATGGATTAATCACTTTCATGGGACTACTTATCATCTCCAAAAAATAAAAAAAGAGCCGCATGTTTGTGCGACTCCTTTCGATTAAAACCAAACCAATTAAAACTACTTATTAACATATTCAAATATGTATTCCTTGTCGTCCTTCTTGATCTTTACTGTGTAAGCACCTGGGGCAAGGAAAAAGAAATCAACAATCGTTCTTTTCTTTTCTACTGGTATCGCTTCGATTAAATCGTGCTCCTCGTTTTCAATTTCAATGGTGGCGCCAATCATATCTTTCGAATTCTTAAAATAGAGTACCGATCTTTTAGTCGATAGTACCTTAATTGATGAATGTTTCTCGTTCGCCAGAGAAACAGTTGTACATACCGAAACGAAAAATAAAACGAACACTAAAATTTTCATGACTACTGGAAATTCTTTGTTTTTAACTATGACTGATATAACTCAACTACCAGACCACAGTTAAAAAAGGTGTTTTTGATGGATTTTTGGATTTTGGGCGAGATCGAATGGCCCATATTGGGAAAAGTGTCCTAAAGTAGCTCCTTGGCGGGATCCCAGAATTTTGTTTTAAAATCCTGAACCTGATCATGAACTACTTTAATCCCTTCTTTTTGGAGGCGACTTTTCATGGTTGTGGGTGTCTCAAAGTGGTGCTTGCCAGTTAGCAATCCATTTCGATTCACCACACGATGGGCCGGAATCTTTTTGTTCTTATGCGCGGCATTCATGGCCCAGCCTACCATGCGGGCACTCATTTTTGTTCCCAGGTAACTGGCAATAGCCCCGTAACTGGTAACCCTACCTTTTGGAATTAACATAGCCACGGCAAATACATTTTCAAAAAATGGATACTGACCGGAACTATTCTTGTTGGTTTTACTTTTTGCCATTCGTTTGAAGGGGGGCTAAAATCCACGAATGGATAAAATTCCATTCGTAAACGTTTAACTTTGCGCTTTTAAATTTATAAAAACCTTAACCGAAATGAAGTATTGGCTTGTTGCCTTTTTAATAATCTGCACAGGTTCCTATAGCGTAGCCCAACAACTTATTCTTCCCGATTCAACCAGCTGGAATTCGTTACATGAGGGAACTTTTCTTTCATTCAAAATTGGAACTACTGATCCGGAAAAGCCAAAATTTACATTAGAAGGCATTAACGGGTACAAAATTCAATTCGATACACTTGGAAACTTTAGCTGGAATCCCGGCTTCGATTTAGTGGACCGACTCGAAAAACAAAAGGAGATCAATCTGATTGTTCAGGCCGAATGGAAGGACGGGCGTAGAGTTAGAAAAACAATTACTTTTTTAGTTACACACAAAAACCGGGCACCAATCGTAGAAGATCTCCCTGTTTTCTATGTGAGACAATCGGCTGCCAATAGCTATCAGATCCCAGGCGAATATGTGAATGATCCTGATGGAGATCCGTTGGTTTTTAAATCTCTGCAATCACAATTGCCAGAAGGTGTTACTCTTTCTTCCAGCGGTCTACTTACCTGGACTCCTTCGCGAAATCAATTTAATTCGCTTAAGAACAACCCACTTCAGGTCGAATTCATTGCGCAAGACCAGCCAGAGAAATTAGAGACAAAAGGGAAAATAAAAATTGCACAAACCCAATTAGACCTTCCTCCCGAAATGCTGTTGGTGCCTGGGGATACTAGCCTAACGATTAAAGAAGATGAGCGCGTCAATTTTAAAATCTATGTGTCCGATCCTAACGGGGATGAGAATATCACGAACGTTGGGTTTGTCTGCTCCGATAATCGCGTAAAGAAGGAAAGCTTTATTCAAAATACTTCCGTGCAATCTGAATTTACCTGGTCGCCCGGGTATTATTTTGTTGAGGAGTCTGAAAAAGTAAAAGTAGTAGAAATCATTTTCTTTGCTTTCGATAAATCGAATAACCGTGTTCAGCGAAAGGTGTTGATAAAAGTACTGGACACTGAAAATCTTGATGAGAAGGATAAATTTCTTTATTTGAAATACCGAAATTCTCTGGTACAGGCAAAGTCGCTAATCGATCTGCTGGACGAAAACCATGAAAAATTAAATAAGGCTTATAAGCAAGCTAAGAAGGGCAAGAAGAACCGCTCTATACTTAATGCTTCTTTGGGTGCAACTACCGGCTTGGCCCCAATTGCAATACCAAATGATCCCAGCACATACAAAGCAGTATCTGCCATTGGCGGAACAACCGTTATGACATTGGGAACCCTGGAGGCTACAGAGGTAATTGGGAAATCGAAGTCTGACATTTTAGAAAAAATGAAGGTAAACGTTGAGATCCGAAATCAGCTGCAACTTGAGGCCGATAATTTTGCCCGTAAGTATGCGCTAAAGAGCGCACGCAGAAATAAAGAGTTTGATGGGGATCGTGACAAACTTCTTCCTATTATAAATAATCAGAAATTAGTAGTACTTGAGTTGGATGCCAGCAAGCCAACAACCTATAAGGATATTGAAAATAAAGACCTGAAGAAGACTTTTCCGGATTTCAGCGAGCAGTAAGACAAAATAGGTGTTGATTTTGCAAGAATCGAATTTCCGTTTACTTTTGCAGTCCTTAAAAAGGGAAAATCGCATACAGAGGAGTGGTAGAGCGGTTTATTGCACCGGTCTTGAAAACCGGAGAACCTTTACGGGTTCCGGGGGTTCGAATCCCTCCTCCTCTGCTCACTAATAGAAATAGCCTTTAGAATTATCTTAAGGCTATT
>DAOOCD010000015.1:0-28747 GCA_035408225.1 Cyclobacteriaceae bacterium
TCCAAAGTCCTCCACTATGGTATTTAGAAATCGCCCTTTGTTGTAAAAGCATTTCGCCTTTCGTGTTAAAAACTAATACGGAAAAGGCCCTGTGCAACAATCCTTTCTGGTGGGCTTCCATTTTTTCCATGGTCCCGATTTCATTGTCCTTCTCATCGACTAAAATCACCTGTTCCATAATTATAACAGGTTAAGTTGATGTTTAACATACGAGTAAGCCAGAATGGTAAGCTTACGTCTGTTACGTACCCGAATCCGGTTAGTAAGAATAATATGGCTTGGCGTATTTTTTATTTTTTCGAAAAGTGCCATGTAGTATAGGTAGGCAACATAGACTCCAAAGCGAGCTGAACGCGGAAGTTGTTTGATGCCTTCGTACCCAGCATGAAAATCATTGGCAATATCTTTCTCAATTTGACTTTTTGTCTCTTCATTAAAGTCGGTAAGGTCAACGCCTGGAAAATAACTGCGTCCCATACCATTGAAATCAGCATTAAGATCGCGTAGGAAATTTATTTTTTGAAAAGCCGAGCCCAGTTTCATAGCCGAGGGCTTCAAGTGCTGGTACATTACCTCATCCCCTTTGCAAAACACCCGCAGGCACATAAGGCCAACTACTTCGGCAGAGCCCAGGATATATTCTTCAATGCCTTTTTGATCATATGAGGTGAGGGCCAGATCCATTTCCATGCTTTTCAGAAACTGATCAATCAACGCGCGTTCAAACTTAAATTCATTGGCAGTCTTTTGAAAACTATGAAGTATCGGATTCAGGCTTATTTTTTGATCGATTGCGTGATAGGTATCTTCGGTAAATCTTTTTAGTAAAGCTGCTTTATCAAAATCATGAAGTGTATCCACAATTTCATCAGCAAAGCGAACGAAGCCATAGATGGAGTAGATAGGACCGCGCATTTCTTTTTTGAGGCAGCGTATGCCCAGTGAAAAGGATGTGCTGTAAGCTCGTGTGGTAAGCTTGCTACACCGTAAAGAAACTTTATCAAACAGGTCTTTGCTCATCCAAAGAAATCAGTTTTTGTTATTCAAAATACGAAAGAAAAAAGGCCAAAGCCTTACCGTTCTTCTAATTCTGCTTTCTATCTCGCTCAATCAACTCTTTTGCTACTACTTGCCCGGAAATGAGTGAAGGTGGCACCCCCGGGCCTGGCACTGTTAGTTGACCTGTATAGAACAGGTTTTTTACCTTTTTGTTTAAGATTGAGGGCTTTAAGTTAGCCGTTTGTAGAATAGTATTGGCCAAACCATAGGCATTTCCCTTGAAGGCATGGTAATCGGCCTGAAAATCGTTGTGAGCATAACTGCGTTTAAAAACAACATGCTTGCGGATGGGTTGCCCCATAATTCTTTCAAACCGGTCCATCACCATCGAGTAATATTTTTCACGGATCGAGTCCTCATCCTTTAAACCCGGGGCAACGGGAATCAAGATAAAGATATTTTCACCACCCTCGGGCGCCACGGTTGGATCTGTTTGTGAGGTACAGGAAACATAAAACTGGGGTGCTATGGGCCACTTAGGATCTTCGTAGATTTCTTTGGCATGTACCGAAAAGTCCTCATCGAAGAATAATGTATGATGCAGCAGGCCCGAGATCTTTTTGTTAAGTCCCAGATAAAAAATTAAACTCGAAGGAGCCATCGCCCTGTTTTGCCAATAGGTTTCAGAATATCTTCGATGCGATGCCGGCAATAAATTTTGTTCGACATGATGGTAGTCGGCACCAGCCACTATATAATCAAAATTTCTTGGCTCTCCATTTACAATCACTTCCTGTATGCTGTTGTTATTCACCACAAAACTGGTTACTTCACTGTTGAACTCAAACTTCACACCTTGTTCCGTTGCTAGCGAGGTAAGGCCATCTACAATTTTATGCATGCCTCCTTTCGGATACCAGGTACCCAAGGCCATATCGGCATAATTCATAAGTGTATAAAGAGCCGGAGTTTTTTGTGCCGTAGCACCCAGGAAGAGAACCGGAAATTCCAGCAACTGTATAATGCGGGGTTCTTTGAAAAACTTACGTACATACTGGGATACCGACTGGAATACATGCATTTTAAATACACCAGCCAACAGTTTTAAGTCGAGCAACTCGGTCACTGATAGACCTGGTTTATAGACCAGATCATTTATACCGATATCGTATTTGTATTTCCCCTCTTCCAGAAAGTGAAGCAGGTTTTTAGAACTTCCGGGTTCTAATTCATCAAAGAGTTTACAGAGTCCCTCCACACCAGCAGGAATATCTAAAAAGTTGTTCGTTGAATAATAAATTCGGTAGGAGGGAGAAAGTCGTTCTAGTTCGTAATAGTCCGAAGTGGTTTTACCGAACTGTTGAAAAAATTTTTCGAAAACATCGGGCATCCAATACCAACTGGGGCCCATGTCAAAAGTAAATCCATCCATCTGGAATTTACGGGCACGTCCACCGGCTGAGTTATTTTTTTCCAGCACAGTTACTTCGTACCCTGCTTTGGCCAAACTGGAAGCTGCCGCAAGACCGGAAAAGCCAGCCCCAATAACTGCTATTTTTTTCATCGCTCGAGTATAAACAGAAAACACGGCTTTGTCCACCGTGTTTTTGTATTTACTGATATCCGGTTAATTTCTTTTGAATTTCTTTTCGGGCGTGGAAGATTCTATTCTTGACCGTGCCGATAGGGATGTTTAAATGCTCGGCTATTTCATGATACTTATAGCCCGTGGTGTGCATTTTGAAAGGCACTAATAAATCATCTTTAAGCTCATTTACATTCCGCCATACTTCCTTAAACTCTACACTTCCTTCCGGGCGATTGAATGTATGGGTGTCTTCTACATTCAGGAAGTAAAGTTCTTTGGTATCATCGTGAGAAGTTTTTGCACGCTGATTTTTACGGTAGTTATTGATATAGGTATTGCGCATGATAGTGAAAAGCCAACCTTTAAGATTGGTGTCCTCACGAAATTTATCGCGGTAGGTGAGAGCCTTCAGGATTGTGTCTTGCACCAGGTCTAACGATTCATCCCGGTCGTTGGTGAATCTACGAGTAAACGTCCTTAATGTAGGACGAAGAGTTGCCAGTTGATGGTCGAAATCATATGTCGTCATATTGTCTAACGTTTAATTGTAAATGTTAAACAAATATAGGCAAGATTATAATATAAACATCATTATGTTTAACATATTTAATATAACATTAAACAATTATTTCAGCGACACAATTAAATCCCTGAGCGTCAAGGCATTGGTAAAAGTATCAATATTAGGTAGGGGCTCTAGCTTAGCCTTTTTTAAGGCGTATCCTGAAACCAGTATTCTGACCGAAGCAAAATCAGTACTTAAGCGATTCAGATATCCCTGCATTGCATGTGGAGAAGGGCCACTGGTTAATGAAGTAATTATGAGGTCGGGTTTATGATACTCAACCACGTATTTAAGATCCTTGTAGGGAACAGTTTGCCCTAAGTAATAGGTTCTTAATCCCTCTTTCTTCGCTATGTAGTGATAGAAGAGTAAGCCCAGTTCGTGTAACTCATTTTCTGGCAGATATAAAACAGCTCTCTTGGAGGTTTTAGGTGGCAATGGCAGACTGTCAATGGCCACAATCATCTTTTGCCGGATCAGGTGAGAAATGAAATGCTCCTGCGCGGGTGTAATGTTATTGGTCAACCACAATATCCCGATTTTCTCCAGGAATGGATATACTATTTCAACCACCGTTTTCTCAAATCCAAACTTTAGGGTAAGGCTCGCCAGTATTTTTTCAAATTGTTCTTCCTCCATGTCAATCATAGCAAGCACCAGCTGATCAATGTAGATTTCTATGCTATTCTTTGAATCGCTAAGTTCAGCTACCTGTTGATTGATTTCATCAAGACTTAGTCCTACAATCTTCGAGATCTTGACCCCGTTATTATTGAGTACGGAAACATTAATTATTTTTTTAAGATCATCATCTGAATAATACCGGATGTTGGTTTGGGTGCGTTGGGGGCTAACCAGATGGTGCCGCTTTTCCCAGATACGAATGGTATGGGCTTTTATTCCGGATAGTTTTTCTAATTCTTTAATCGAATACTTTCCCATACGTTCTGTATTATTGATCAAATTAACACAAGCGGATCAAAAATGTTATTTTACCCTCAATATTAGTTGTCATGCTGAACAATCAGGAGTCGGGCGAAAGATGGTTTAAAGCGCAGGGCTGGACTCCGTTTCCATTTCAGGTAGAGGCATGGCAAAGTGTATGGGCAGGTTTTAGTGGAATGATTAATGCACCAACAGGCAGCGGAAAAACCTATTCATTACTGATACCAATTTTGTTAGAAAGTGATCCGCGCAAGCAGAAAACTCACGGCCCTACCGCTATCTGGATAACTCCTATCCGGGCGTTGGCAAAAGAAATTGAATTCTCAGCCAAACGGGCAGCTGATGGTCTTGAAACTCCGTGGCGAATTGGAGTTCGTAGTGGCGATACTTCAACAAAGGAACGGGCTAAACAAAAAGATAAGCCACCTGATTTTTTAATTACTACCCCGGAGAGTCTTCACTTGCTGATTTCACAAAAAGGGTATGCCGATTATTTTGCTAATCTTAAAACCATTGTAGTTGACGAATGGCATGAGTTACTGGGTTCCAAGCGCGGGGTGCTGATGGAACTGGCATTATCTCGATTGAAGACACTTTCTCCGCCATTAAAAGTATGGGGTATTTCGGCTACCATAGGAAACATGGAACAGTCACTTCAAATTTTGTTGGGCAGTTATTCTTCGGGTAAAAAAGTAAAAGTGATTAAAGCTTCTATTAAAAAGAAGGTTGAGGTTGTTTCCATTTTTCCCGATGAAGTCGAGACCCTGCCGTGGGCAGGCCATCTGGGGATTCAGTTGCTTGATAAGGTTATTCCTATCGTAAAGCATAGCAACAGTACTCTCATCTTTACAAATACCCGGTCTTTTGCCGAAATCTGGTATCAGAAAATGCTCGACCGCGCACCTGAACTCGCAGGCTTGATTGCCATGCATCATGGTTCCATTAGCAAGGATCTTCGCGACTGGGTAGAAGATCAATTGCATGCGGGCAAACTGAAGGCAGTTGTTTGCACCTCCAGTTTGGATTTGGGTGTTGACTTCAGACCCGTTGAAACAGTAATACAAGTAGGAAGCCCTAAGGGCGTTGCCCGGTTTTTACAACGCGCGGGTCGAAGTGGGCATCAGCCTGGGGCCGTTAGCCGGATCTATTTTTTGCCCACCAATACCCTCGAACTCACGGAGGCTGCTGCTTTGCGCGAAGCGATGAACCGGAATATTGTAGAAGATCGTGTGCCTTACCTGCGCTCCTTCGATGTATTGATTCAATACCTGATCACACTGGCAGTAGCTGATGGGTTCAGGCCCGAAGAAATTTATCAGGAGATAAAAGGTACAGCTAGTTACTCCTCAGTAACGGAAGACGAATGGAACTGGGTATTAAATTTCATTACCACGGGTGGCGATGCGCTAACAGCTTACAATGAATACCGAAAAGTGAGCGTGGAACAAGGAATTTATAAAGTTGAAAACAAACGCATCGCGCTTAAACACCGGTTATCCATAGGTACGATTGTTGGCGATAATTTATTGTACGTGAAATTTGTGACGGGTAAATACCTGGGCACCATCGAAGAGTATTTTATCTCGCGTCTTAATACAGGCGATGTATTTTGGTTTGCTGGACAAAGTCTGGAATTAGTTCGGATAAAGGAAATGGAAGTGCATGTACGCAAGAGCAAGAAGAAATCCGGAAAGGTACCTTCCTGGCAAGGTGGTAGGATGCCGCTCTCTTCACAAATGAGTGAAATGATCCGATTGAAAATTGATGAATCGGCAACAGGGAATGAGACGGATGATGAAATGCGTTTTCTCAGGCCGCTTATGAATTTGCAACAAGAGCGATCACATCTGCCAAGGAAGAGTGAATTTCTAGTAGAGTACTTTCATTCCTCCGAAGGCTACCATGTAGTGATGTATCCTTTTGAGGGCCGTTTTGTACATGAAGGTATGGCCGCTTTGATTGCCTATCGCATTTCGCAATCAACCCCAATCACGTTTTCAATTGCTATGAATGATTATGGTTTTGAATTGCTATCGGACCAGGAGATACCCATTTATGAGGCTATTGAAACCAACGTGCTGGGCAATGAAAATCTGATGCATGATATCCAGGCCAGCATTAACTCCACCGAAATGGCCAGACGTAAATTTCGCGACATCGCAGCCATTTCTGGATTGATTTTTAAAGGGTTGCCCGGGCAAAAAATTAAGGAAAAGCATTTACAATCATCCTCCCAACTTTTCTTCAATGTGTTTCATGAATATGAATCACAAAACTTACTGCTGCAACAAGCCTTTGAAGAGGTGATGGATTTTCAGCTTGAAGAAGCACGGTTGCGCAAAGCGCTGGATCGGATTGCCCATCAGAAAATCATCATCACTGAGCCTGAGATGCCTACACCTTTTGCTTTTCCCATCATGGTCGATCGCACACGCGAAAAACTGACATCTGAAAAACTGGAGGACAGGATTAAAAAGATGCGCCTTAGTTTTGGAGCTGATTAAGCTGAAATTGCACGGAACACCAGGAACAACGTTCCCGCCATAATCATCACAACAGGCAGAGTAAGGAACCAGGCAAGTAAAATATTTCTAACCGTATCGGGCTGAAGATTTTTTACGCCCTTGCTCGCTACCATACTGCCTGCAATTCCAGACGACAGTACGTGCGTGGTACTTACAGGCCAGCCGAAGTACGTGGAAAGCCCGATGGTACTGGCCGCCACCATTTCTGCACTTGCGCCTTGTGCGTAGGTAAGGTGTTCTTTACCAATTTTTTCGCCTACGGTTTTAACAATTCTCTTCCAACCAATCATAGTCCCAATACCTAATGAAATCGAAATCATAAATAATACCCAGGTCGGAGAGTAGTCGGTTACTTTGCGTACCGCCTTAAGTTCATCTTTTAAAATTTTCTTGTCGGTGGCGCTCATTCTCACTTCTTCTTTCTTCATAAGTGAGTTTAGATTCCGATCCAATAACATTACATCTTTTCTCACTTCAAATTTTTCTGCTTTAGGAATTTGGCTTATCGATCCCAACGAAGCGAAAGTCTCTTGTAAATGAGTGTTCATAAATCTCGCACCGGAAAGTTTTTGGCGGTCTGATTTTGAAAGAGTGGTAGAATCTATCGCGCCAATGACCCGTTCAATTTTGGTCAATGAAGCGGGCATTTGGGCTGGATCATAATTTACATCAAGTGCAAAATAAGCGGGCACAATACCAATCAGAATTAACATGACCAAACCTACTCCTTTTTGTCCATCGTTGGAGCCGTGAAAAAAACTAACCAGTGTACAGGTTAGGAAAAGGATGGACCGGATCCAAAATGGAGGCGGTTGATTTTTCTTAGGTTCTTTAAAAAGCGCGTCTCCGGTTTCAGTTTTTCGGGTAAGCGTCCTTATAAAATACATTAGGATAATTGTGACTGAAAATCCAAATAGTGGGGAAACTAAAAGTGAAAGACCTATCTCTTTTGCCTTGGTCCAGTTCACTGCTTCGCTGGTCGCTTCCGGCAATAATGAAAACGCCAAACCGACTCCCAGAATTGATCCAATAAGTGTGTGCGAACTTGAGCAGGGGATACCAAAAAACCAGGTTAAAAGGTTCCAGAAAATAGCTGTCACTAACAACGCCATCACCATCGAAATACTGTGGGCTATGTTTTGATCGACCAATGTTTCTACGGGCAATAGATTTACAATACCCATAGCCACGGCAATTCCCCCGGCAAAAACTCCTAAAAAATTCCAGGTGCCCGACCAGATAACCGCTACCCATGGCTTAAGGGTATTCGTATAGATTACGGTGGCCACCGCATTGGCTGTGTCATGAAATCCATTTACAAATTCGAATGTGCAGGCTGCCAAAAGACAGAGTACAAGCAGGATGGAATAGGAGAGCTCTAAATCGAACATAAATCAAAAATCTGCTAAATGTAATGTGTAGCCGATCGGTCAATGTTAACCCAATGTTACCATTTTTTATTTTCCAAAATCAAGACAGAAAGCCAAAAACCGGAGATTAGTATAATACTATGATTTTCAAGGAGAAGGCTCTGTGAGCTAGGTTTCCGGCTTCGTTTTTTACTGAATTGGATTTATGCGAATTTGCCCACTTAATCAATAGTTAAAGGAACAGGGGCGAATGGAGATTGAGTTAATGAGCGAAACCGCGTGGCTATTGCCAGAAAAGGCCTTGTGGCTCAAAAGCAGGAAAACGCTGCTGATGGCTGATTTACATTTTGGTAAAATCAATCATTTCAGAAAGTCCGGGATACCTGTGCCCGCCAGGGCCAACGACAAAAATACCGAGACCCTGATTTCAGTACTTCAGATGACAAAGCCGGACAGGGTAATTTTTTTAGGCGATTTATTTCATAGCCACTACAATGAGGAATGGGAAGTGTTGGGTCAGATCCGAAAGCATTTTGTGCAGTGCTCGTTCGAACTTGTTTTAGGCAATCATGATATTTTAAGCGAAGTACAGTACGAACGCCATTCCATGAAATGCTATGTAAACGAATTGCGTGAAGGCAATTTGATACTCACCCACGAACCCATGACCGCTATACCTTCGGGGTTGTATAATCTCTCGGGGCATCTTCATCCGGGGGTGCAATTGCGTGGAACCGGAAAGCAATCCGTCACGTTACCTTGTTTTTATTTTGGGAAACATCAGGGTATTCTTCCGGCTTTTGGTTCGTTTACCGGAATTGCCCGCATCGTACCTAAAAAAGAAGATAGAGTTTTCGTTATTGCAGAAGATAAAATCATTGCCTACAAGAATGCGTAAGTTTCGAATGCTCATTTTATTTTTGATTGCTGCCATTTCGGTAGTTGCTCAGGATACTACGCGTCTGTCGTTGCTTTTTGTGGGCGACATTATGCAACACGACTCGAATATTGCAGCAGCGCTTGATCCGCTTTTAAAGAAGTATGACTACTCAGCTTGCTTTGAATATGTAGCACCTATTTTACGGTCTGCCGATTTAGCTATTGGGAACCTGGAGCTTACTTTAGCAGGCGCTCCCTTTAAAGGGTATCCGCAATTCAGTGCGCCTGACGCCCTTGCAGTAGAATTAAAACGCGTTGGCTTCGATGTGTTGGTCACAGCGAATAATCACAGTCTCGATCGTAGGCGAAAAGGGGTAGAGCGCACCATTAAGGTTTTGGATTCATTGGAGATACCACATACCGGTACGTTCAAAGATTCGCTGGAAAGAGAAAGTGTTTATCCATTGGTAGTCAAAAAGAACGGGTTTCAACTTTCTCTCTTGAACTACACCTATGGAACCAACGGAATTCCGGTTACGAAACCCAATATTATAAATCTTATCGACACGGTTGTAATCAAGATAGACCTTGCAAAAGCCAGGACCCAGCAATCAGATGCAATTATTGTTTTCATGCATTGGGGTGCCGAGTATCAAAGTCTGCCAAATCAGGAACAAAAAAGACTGGCGGCACTTTGCTTGCGGGAAGGAGCGAAGCTTGTGATCGGGGCTCACCCTCATGTGCTCCAACCCATGGTTTGGAATCAAAATGAGGATCAATTGATTGCTTATTCGCTCGGAAATTTTGTCTCCGGCCAACGACCTCGCTATCGCGATGGCGGGGCTATGCTTTGGATTGATCTTCAGAAGATAAAGAACGACTCAATATCAACAACTTCTATTAAAAATGCTGAGTATGAATTGGAGTGGGTTAAAAAATCCAATGATAAGTTTGTTATGATGCCCTTTCGCTATTTTGAAGGCGATACCCTTTTCGTTAAAGAAAAGACAATTAGAGATGCTTTTGCTTTATTCGCAAAGGACTCGCGGGATCTCTTTAACAAACACAATGTCAATATAATGGAGAAGAGCTACCCGGTTCAGGATACCTTGGTTTTTTCTATTCGCCTTGAGTCAGCACCTGAGATTGATTCAATTGCATTGGAAGATCCGGTTTTAAAATTCTATGGTATTGAAAAGATGGATCATGATCAAAATCAGAGGATATGGCTAGCCGGCACTTTTTATGAATATGATATTGCGCAACAGGCGTTGGTTGAGATACTAAGTAAAACCCCCTTTCGAACAGCCCGTATAATCAGGCGTGTGGATATTGAGAAAGTAAAGTCAACCTCGATCACTGGAAGTAAGAATTAAAATCCGTGAATCAGTAGCTGCTGCCGCTATCTTCCGGAAAAAATTATCCCGATAGAAAATTCCAGTCCTGTAAAGTCCACTTTCGCGTCTTTATAGTCAACAGGTATGGTTTCTAATGGATTGGTCATAGTTCCTCCTGTGTAACTTCCTGTTAGTGGAAATTTCGCTGACCCCATCAGGTAATTAGTCTCCAGGGAGATTCCAAATTGCCGGGTGACATTGAAGGTGAGTTCAGCACCAAAATGATATCCGAAGCCCGGATTGTTGCTGAACTTTAAATTGGAATTGGCGACATCCCAGTTTTCAAAGGTTCGGATAGACCGATCAAAATTTCCGTAATTCAACTTCTGATCAAAGCCATAAAAAGCAAACCCACCGCCTTTAATATCAAACTCAACTTGCTTGCCCTTAAATTGAATAACCAATTCCACAGGAACAAACAGCGTAAAGTTAGGACCTAATAAAGCATCCTTCGATTCGAAGGGCAAGTCGATAATATTAAGGCCGGACATCCGATAAAGAGATGCCCCAGTTTCTATAGCAAGGAAGCGATTCAGGTTTACACCTAACCCCCGAATGGAGAATGGACTTATGGGTGTAGAAAAGTAGCCATTGCGCGGAATAAAGTAGGAAAATGAAAGTCCAACATCCTGACCCTGTACTTGCATGTAGCCAAGCATAGCAAATGCACCAATGAGAAGAATTCGTTTCATTTATTTTTTGTTATAGTCGTCAAATAATTTTTGGATATAAACTTTACCGAGCGGAAATTCTTTTTCATTCCCTTCACGCTTGAGATAATTATTCAGATCAAAGTCATAAATATTTTCGTTGGCCGGACTTACATATCCATACCCATTGTTAAAAACATAGATTGCAAACGAATTAACCGTATCAGCCAGAATGTTTTTACTGAATGAAAAATCAGGTGTATTGCCAATTCCTATCTGAGTCAAAACAGTATTTGCTATGTCAGTGTGGCCAGCAATGGTTTTGATGCGTTCCGATTTATGGATTACTCCACCCAACCAGAGCATAGGAATTTTAAAACGTTCTTTCTCTTTTAATTCATTGGGATTCGGAAAGCGATGCCCGTGATCAGCCGTAATAATGACCAGGGTATTTTTCCACCAGGCTTGTAGTTTTGCCTTTCGAATAAATTCGCCCAGACTTCTATCAGTATAGTAGCAGGAGTTCAAAAACATCGGGCCCTCGTCATTGCCCTTAATCACCGTTTCCATTGGCACTTCAAATGGTTCGTGACTACTCAGACTAAGCATGACTTTAAAAAATGGACTGGAAGCAGTATCGCACTCAATTAATAACCTTTCGAAAACAAAATGATCGGCTACCCCCCATTTCGAGTCATCGAACTCACTGCCAAAATCATCCACTTCTGTAATGTGACTAAAACCTGCCTGGGTTACATACGATTCCATATTGGCAAAACCAATGTCTCCACCATAGACAAATGAAGTATGGTACCCGGATTTCTCTAGTGTCTTTGGAAGGTAAGATAGATGTTGTGTTTTATTAGGAAACTTGATGATAGAGCTTCGGGGCTGTGCTGGATAACCACTCAGGATTGATACAATTCCTTTGTCCGTTCGATCGCCACTTGCATAAAAATTTTCAAACAGAATTCCTTCTTTGGCGAGTGCATTTATTTCTGGAGTAATATTCTCTAATCCACCCAAGGGAGCGATAATTTTGGAAGTAAAGCCTTCCAGGATTATTAGTAAGATATTAGGTTTTTCGATGGAGATAAATTTTTGAGTATCTCCATGTGTATTCATCAGGGAATCAAATTGATCATTCAGATTGTCAGGCCTATAAAAATTATTTGAATATTGAAGATTGTCTTTACGGGTTACGTCTTTAAAAAAATTCCATACCGGGTTAATACCTGCATGGTTGGGAAAAGCTTTGCTCTTATGAAAATAAACCACTCCGGTATTGAGCGGAGCCACACTAAAACTGCTACGGATAGGTATAATCAAAGCAGCTGTAATTATTAACCAGATGAGTGACCACTTTTTAGGAAGTTCTGGAAGACTTGATAGCTGTGGTGCCAGTACCTTCCAGTAAAGAAGCATGAATGCAATGAGCAGTACAACAAAGATTATCATCAACACAACTAAAATTGTGGGATTTACGCTGCTAGCCGCTTCCGATTCTAAATACATAAGGGGAGTAGCATTGATTCGAAACCCCCAGTGCTTGTAAAGTTCTAAATCGGCCACTACTAATAGAGTGGAGATTAAAAGCAGAAGACTGGTTATAAACCCTTGAAGAACAGTAACCCATTTTGACGACATGAATGCAGAGGCGACAAAGATCAATCCCGGTATTAACAACCAGTAGCCGGTCATGGCTGCATCCATGCGCATGCCAAGGATCATTGGCATACCTATTTCTTTCGCGGTAAGCGTGCTGGTTTGGGCGTACAAATAAATAAAGAATAAGATCCGACTAACGGTAAAAAAGAGAAGCCAGTACAAGGCAAGCTGACCGAAAAATTTTAATCGTGCTTTCATTACGGCTGCGAAGATACAAAACCAACTTTATCCTGCCGTTGATAAAATCGACAGTCCGAATGTTAGAATTGCTTACTACTTTTAAGGACTAAAATTCAAACTCATGCGAAATCAGTTCTTGTTTATTGCTGGTGCTTTTCTTCTAACAATTTATTTAACAGGTTGCTCAGAAAAGAAAACTCCTGCCGATTTAATTATCCGGGGAGGTACTATTTACACTGTTGAGGAGGGTAGTCCTGTTGTAGAGGCTGTGGCAGTTAGTGGAGACAAAATTGTGTTTACCGGAGATTTGAAAGATGTTTCAAAGTATGAAGGCGAAAATACCCGGATCATCGACCTGCAGGGTAAAACAATGACCCCGGGTTTCATTGAAGGTCATGGTCATTTTATGGGCCTCGGCTATAACGAACTGAACCTTGACTTGATGAGTGTTACCAGTTACGAGGAATTAGTTGAGAAAGTGAAAGAGGCGGTAGCGAAGGCACAGCCGGGTCAATGGATTGTAGGTCGGGGTTGGCATCAGGACAAGTGGACGACCAAACCGGAAATCATGTTTAAGGGTTTTCAAACCCATCAACTATTGAGTTCAGTATCTCCCAATAATCCAGTATTTCTTAGGCATGCCAGTGGTCATGCGGGTTTTGCAAATGCCAAGGCCATGCAGATTGCAGGAGTCAATCAACTGTCTGTAGAGAAGTTGGATAAAGATTTGGGTGAGGGCGGAGAAATCATTCTTGATAACCTGGGAAACCCAACAGGTATTTTTAATGAGCGTGCTCAAGGTCTCATTGCTCAGCATATTCCGGAAAGCACCGAAGAGACAGACAGCCAGGCCTTGCAATTGGCAATTGCCGCAAGTTTGCGTAACGGGATTACCAGTTTTCATGATGCAGGTGTATCACGCGAGAACCTTCAACTGTTCAGAAAATTTAAGAACGAAAACAAGTTGAATACCCGGTTGTATGTGATGCTGACAGGATTTGACAGTGAGTTGATTTATGAGTGGTTTAAGAAAGGTCCTGAGATTGATTCCTCTAATCTTCTAACCATCCGAGCGATAAAATTAAACTGTGATGGTGCACTTGGGTCTCGCGGTGCCTGGTTATTGGAGCCATATACCGATCGACCTGATTTTAGTGGGATGGCAACTCTTTCGATGGATACAGTAATGAAGATCTCCCGTGAAGGACTCAAGTATGGCTTTCAGGTTTGCTCACATGCTATTGGTGATAGGGCCAACAAAGAAATTCTGGACCGATACGAAATTGCGTTCAAGGATAATCCTGAAGTTAAAGATCATCGTTTTCGCATTGAGCATGCTCAGCATCTTCAGCCGACTGATATTCCACGCTTCGGTAAGTTAGGAGTAATCCCAGCCATGCAGGCTATTCACTTGTCTTCCGATCGGCCCTGGGCTATTGACCGGCTCGGTGAAAAGAGAATCAAAGAGGGTGCCTACATGTGGCAATCCTTACTCAAATCAGGAGCAAAAATTGTAAACGGAACTGATGTTCCTGTAGAACCGATTAATCCGATTGCATCTTTCTTTGCATCGGTTACCCGCCAAACATTGGCAGGCGAACCTAAGGGTGGCTATGAGCCTGAAGAAAAGATGACCCGGGTTCAGGCGCTGAGGTCGTATACCCTGGATGCAGCGTATGGAGCTTTTGAAGAAAAGATAAAGGGTTCCATCGCTTCCGGCAAGCTGGCTGACTTTACGGTTTTCTCCCAGGACTTAATGACCGTACCGGATGATAAGATACTTTCTACCGAAGTGTCGATGACTATTTTGGGTGGAAAAGTTCTCTATGAAAAGAAATAAAAAAAGGCCTACTGGTTAGGCAGGCCTGTGTCTAGGTTTAGATACTAGATTACTTAAGAAATTTATGAGCGCGGTCAACTAGCGCTTTGCGATCTGATGTAATAGTGGGGTCTGAGTAAATTTTTGAAGATAGTTCTCCTACCACAGCCTTTTTGTAGCCCAATTTCTCGGCCATTTGTTCACAGAAGTGTATCTCGCTTTTAAAAACCTGGCCATCACTTTTCATTAATTGAATAAGGTGATAGAGATTTTCAAACTTTTGATCTTCAGTAAGTGCACTAAGGTCTCCAATGGGTTGGGGCTTTTTAAGCATCGCTTCAATCTCTTCCTTGGTGAGCCCATTAGCCTTGCCGATGATGTGAATAACTTTGGCTTCCTTATCTCCAACTGTGCGATCGCTGGCAGCCAGATTGATTAGCACATTTAATTGCTCTTTAATCATAATGAGTTCTTAGTTTTGTGCGAAATTTAGGTAGAGTATATTCGAAATTTAGAGTAAAAATTGAATATTTCTTACACCGTTGCCAAAATTTTTAGAGAATAGAAGCTTTGAAGCAACCTATCTTGCAACGGGAGGTCATTGTATCAAATTTAGATGTCTATGAAAAAGGTTTTAGGGGTTTTAACGCTTTGTTTTAGTTTCTTCTTAGTACTGGCTCAGGAAAGCGAAGTTCGATCGGTGGGTTCCTTTACTGGTGTAAAAGTAGGTGAGGCCATCGATGTTTACTTGAAGAAAGGAGATAAGGAAAGTGTTAAAGTAGAAGTTACGGGGGCTCGTGTTTCTGATGTGCTTACAGAAGTAAGTGGCAGTTACCTTAAAATTCATATGCGGGATGGCCGATATAGAAATCGTAATGTGAAAGTGTATGTTACGTACGTATCATTGGAAAAAATTCATGCAAGTTCTGCCTCCAATGTTTTTTCGGAAGGTACGATCCGCGCTAATTCCATGGACATCAGTGCATCCAGTGCTGCCTCGGTAGAGATAACTATTGAAACAGGGTTTGCAAGCGTAGATGCATCAAGTGCAGGGGACTTGGTTCTGGAAGGAAAAGCAAGGGAACTTGCCATAGAAGTAAGCAGTGCCGGTGAGGTAGATGCTTACTCACTAGAGAGTGAAATTGTTAGGGCAAATGCGAGTAGTGCAGGTAGTGCTAAAATATCAGTATCGAAAGAACTTAATGCACATGCAAGCAGTGGTGGAAGCATCCGCTTTCGCGGATCACCCGCTAAAACCAACACCGATTCAAGTAGCGGTGGCTCGGTTAAGAAATCCAACTAGTAATTAAAATTAAAAAGCCTTCTCAAAAGTTGTTGTATAGCTTTTGAGAAGGCTTAACCTATTTAGAAGGTTACCGGGTTTCCTTTCTGATTTTTTTATTGGGTACACCTTTCCGGTCTTCCTGCCGGTTTAATTCCCAATTAATCAGGGCTAAATTGAAATTCTTTAGATAAGAGCCACCCAAATTTGGGTTCGACAGATTGGGATGTGTAAATGCTAAATTGATCATACCTTACTGCTTTGTATAGGACTTAAGACGAAAAAGTGTTGGTTTTAGTTTAAGATTGTAAGGAATTTTTTATCCAAGTAGCAAAATGAGTTGGTTTACTGACGCCCGGTTTTCGGTTCTTTTTCTGGTAATCTTATTTAGATATTTGATTATCGCATTTATTGCATTCCTGATTTTCTACATAATAAAGAAACAGGCGTGGACTTACCGGAAAATTCAATCCCGGTTTCCGATTGCCAGGGATTATACCCGCGAAATCTTTTATTCAATTATTACCTCATTGATTTTTGCTCTTATCGGATACGGACTTTTCATGACTCCAATCCGTCCTTACACACAACTATACACACAACTCGAAGAATATGGCGTGATGTATTTTTTTGTGAGTGTAGGCATAATGATTTTAGCCCATGATACTTATTTCTATTGGACCCATCGGTTAATGCATCATCCCACCGTCTTTCCCATATTTCATAAGATACATCACCTGTCAACCAATCCTTCGCCCTGGGCTGCTTTTGCTTTTCATCCTCTTGAAGCAATCATTGAGGCCGGAATTATTGTGGTAATCGCTTTTATTATGCCTGTGCATCCGTTAGCGCTTGCGTTGTTCCTCCTGATCATGATGATGTATAATGTTTATGGTCATCTGGGGTACGAACTTTATCCAAAAGGCTTTGCGAAAACCAGACTTGGTAGGTGGTTGAATACTTCGGTCAATCATAATCAGCATCATCAATTCTTTAAAGGCAACTATGGACTCTATTTTTTGTGGTGGGATCGCTGGATGGGTACCATTCGCCCTGATTATGACCATACCTTTGAGGAAGTAAAAAGTAGGCTTCCAGACTAATACTAATTGGTGTTAGGGTATATTTTTACCCACCTTCCATCGGATGAAATATTATTTATTTAAAATAAGGGTAACAGGAACCCTTATTTTATAAAAAAACACATATTTTTGACGCAATTCTGTCAAAAAACAACCACTACTATGTCTCAACTACGATTTGAAGCTTTAAAAAAGCTAAATGAACGCCCGAAGGTTCATGTTGAAGCTACTACCCCAAATATCTCCCAGTTTTTTGGTGAGTATGTATTTGGCATGGAGCAAATGAGGGCTACCCTGGCACCCGCTGTATTTAAAAAGGTCAGCAATGCAATCAAGAATCATGAGAAAATAGATGAAACTACAGCAGATGCCGTAGCTTCAGCTGCTAAATCATGGGCCATCGCCAAAGGTGCCACCCACTTTACACACTGGTTTCAACCCATGACGGGCGGAACAGCTGAAAAGCATGATTCATTCTTTGATGCCCTCTCTGGAATTGAAAAATTTAAAGGCAGTGAATTGGTTCAGCAGGAACCCGATGCTTCTTCTTTTCCAAGTGGTGGTATCCGAAGCACCTTTGAAGCACGTGGGTACACTGCGTGGGATCCTACTTCTCCCATGTTCTTATATGGCAAGACGTTGAGTATCCCCACAGTATTTGTTTCCTATACGGGAGAAACTCTTGATACAAAATCTCCTTTATTGAAGGCTTTGAAGGCAGTAGATGTTGCTGCTACACAGGTTTGTCAATTATTTGATAAAGACATACAGCACGTAGTTGCCTCTCTGGGTGCAGAACAGGAATATTTTGCTGTGGATAAGGCATTGTATAATGCCAGACCTGACCTGGTAATGGCTGGTCGCACTGTATTTGGTCATGCCCCAGCTCGCGGTCAGCAATTGGAAGACCATTACTTCGGAACAATTCCTGGTCGTGTTTATGATTTCATGCGCGATTTCGAAATCGAAAGCTGGAAGTTAGGCATACCTGTTCGCACCCGTCACAATGAAGTTGCTCCAAGTCAGTTTGAGGTTGCCCCTTTATTTGAAGAAGTAAACGTGGCCAACGATCACAACCAGTTGATGATGGATGTGATGAGCCGTGTGGGAGAGAAGCACAACCTGAAAATTTTATTTCACGAAAAACCGTTTGCGGGATTGAATGGTAGTGGTAAGCATAACAACTGGTCATTGATTACCGATACAGGTGTTAATCTTTACGCTCCCTCAAGTTCAGCTCGTGATAACTTACTCTTCCTGACGTTCTTTGTTACCACGATCAAGGCTGTGCATGAACATGCCGATTTGTTAAGAGCGAGCATTGCTACGGCCGGTAACGATTTCCGCCTGGGAGCTAACGAAGCACCGCCTGCAATCATGTCTGTCTTTATTGGCTCTCAAATGACGGCTGTATTGGATGAATTGGAGAAGAAAGGAAATGTGAAGATAGAGAAAGGTGACAACATGTATATGAAATTAGGTATCGACCAGATTCCTGAAATCATTTTGGATGCTACCGATCGTAACCGCACTTCGCCATTCGCCTTTACGGGTAATAAATTTGAATTCCGTGCAGTGGGTGGTTCCGACAATTGTGGTACCCCGATGGCTATACTTAATTTGATTGTTGCCGATCAGCTGACTAAGTTCTACGAAACCGTTTCAAAAGAAATTGAGAAAGGCGAAGAGAAAAGAATTGCCATTGTGAATGTACTGAGAAAGTACATCAAAGAATCAAAGGCTATTCGCTTTGAAGGAGACGGATATTCTGATGAATGGGTGAAGGAAGCGGATAAGCGCGGCTTGAACAACATTAAGAATATGCCGCGTGCGATTGAAGGCTACGTTTCTAAAAAATCACTGGAGCTTTTTGAAAAGTATGGGGTGCTAAGTCATAAAGAGGTGGAGGCCCGCAACGAAATCAGGCTGGAGAGCTACATCAAAAAAGTGCAAATCGAAGCTCGGGTGATTGGAGACCTCGCAATGAATCATATAGTTCCTACTGCAATTGCCTATCAGAATAAATTGATAACAAATGCCAATGGTTTAAGTGGACTAGGCGTGGATAACAAAGCGGTGGTTCAAACGATCAAGGAAATTTCTGGTCATATTGAAACCATTAAGGCCAGTGTGCGTGAGATGGTTGAGGAGAGAAAACGCCTCAACAAAATTACAGACACGCACAAGCGCGCCTTTGGGTACTGTGATGATATCAAGGAAAAGTATTTTGATAAAATCAGAGATGCTGTAGATCGCCTTGAATTACTTGTGGACAACGCTGATTGGCCGTTAGTGAAGTACAGAGAACTTTTGTTCTTGCGTTAATGGTTACTGATTGAATTTACCAAGACTGCTCATTTGTTTGGGCAGTCTTTTTTATTTGTGGACAGTGTGGGCATAGCTTTCAAGCAAATCCAAGGCAGCCTTTCGGATAAGTTCAGGATGGGTCCAGGGTACGAAGTGATCCATGCCTTCAATCAACTCAACTTGCACCGATGCATTCACCATCATTCGTTTGGCGAAGTCAGCATTCTTTGGATCAACGAGTGAATCTTTATCTCCTTGAATAACGATTGTTGGTGCATAAATACTTTTCCAAAGTTGCATCAGTTCTTCCAACTCGGGTTTGAGTTTATAGATTTCATCGTTGGAGGCCCGGATTGAGCGAGGCAAAAGCCATTTCAAAAAGGGAGTAGCCAAAGGAGCTCTAAACCATTCGTTTGGTTCCAGGTTGGGATCAATGGAAGGAGCCACCATGATAAGACCATCCACCAGCTCCGGATAATCTATCGCCATGCGCGCGATTAATGGACCACCCAGCGAATGGCCTACAAGAATAATGGGTCGGTTATTTTTAAACTCTTCTAAAATGGGTTTCAGAAGGTTGGCTTGTTTTTTTAGCGATGGTTCGGCATACCCAAAATCAGAAGCTCCAAAGCCAGGTCGGTCTACTGTAATTAATTGCGCTCTTTTCAGAAGCGCACTGTCGCCCATAAAATCAATAAAGGCGCTGAGCGACCCTGGCGATCCATGTACGAAAAGAATCAACGGTTTATTGTCATCTCCTGCTACGAGGTAGTTCAATGTGCGTTTGCCCATGGCATATTGCTTAAGCATGCCCTTCGTTTCTTTATCTTTAAAATAGGTTTCAATTTCCGATTTGCTCATCCGAAACTGCAGACAAGAATCCATCAAGAGTATAAATGCAAAAATGACTATTGGTGTCAATAGCCATTTCCCTATTTTTCGATTCAATCGCATGCGCGTTATTGAATTTTTAAAATACGCTTGTATTCCGGTTGATTGTGAAGTACCTCGATGGCTGCTTTAACTTCCTGATCGTATTTGAAACCCGTTTCGACCGAGCCTCTTTCAAAATAATAACGTGACACAATTTCCTTTTCCAGTAATTGTTTGATCTGATCCTTATAATGGATCAAATCATTCTTGCGGGTCTCGGCAAGCCGGGTTTTAATTTGGTCTAATTGAGACTTCAAGTCTTCGTAAAATTTTTCTCTTTTAGCTTCTTCCGTAAGTTCAACGAGTTCTGTTTCTATGGGCGACTCAAACGTATAGCTTTTGGTTTTCATCCAACTGACAAAATCCTGATATTCCTGATCGGTCAATGAAAAATTCTTTGCCTCCGTTAGCGTAGGGTGATTAAATGCATAGAGCGTAGCGTAATCAAAAACAAAACCTTTACCATAAATCACCTGAGTGATAGTAGCGGCTTCCTGGGCTTCTACTTTTACATCCGGATCAATACCACCACCATCATATACTTTACGGCCCCGGGTAGTACGAAATTCTTTTTTTAGTGAATCCGGAATAGAGGCCACGCTTCCATCTTCTCTGCGATGCGTATAATCTAACACTTGAATACAACGTCCAGTAGGTGTGTAGTATTTAGCAGTAGTTATTTTTACCTGCGAATTATAAGACAAGGGTCTTCCCACCTGCACCAATCCTTTACCATACGATCGCTCACCAAGGACAATAGCCCTATCATAATCCTGTAAGGTACCGGCCACAATTTCTGAAGCGGATGCACTACCCCGATTAATAATAACCGCAACGGGAATATCCAGATCTACCGGGGCGTTTAAGGTTTCATACGTAATGTTACTGTCTTCCAGTTTTCCTTTTGTATCCACTACTTTTTTTCCTTTCGGGATAAACAGATTACAGATGTTCACCGCTTCAAGCAACAACCCACCTGGATTGCCTCTTAAATCAAGGATAAGATATTTAGCCCCTTTTTCTTTCAGTGTAACTAATGCATTTTTTACTTCTTTGCCAGCCTCGGGGGTAAACTCAGTAAGTTGTACATAGCCAGTGTTATCAGAAATCATCCCGAAATAGGGAACGTTGCTGATCTTAATTTTTTCCCGTTTAAATTCTATGTCGATAGGATTGGGTTGTCCCATTCGCCTAACAGTAAGTTTTACATTGGTGCCCACCTGGCCACGCATAAGGTGATTTGCTTCCTCCACGGAAAGTCGAGCCAGTTCAATGCCATCCATTTTTAGTACCTCATCTCCAATCTTCAATCCGTTTTTGAAGGCCGGATAATTTTCGTACACCATGGTAACAACAGTGCGATTGTTGATTTGCCGGGTAACCGCCCCAATGCCTCCATACTGGCCGGTGTTGAGTGTGCGGTAGTCTTCCACCTCATCCTCTGAAATAAAGTTTGTATACGGATCAAGTGAATTCAGCATGGCATCAATGCCGGTACGAATTGTTTTGTTAGGATTTATTTCATCCACATATAGGGCATTCACTTCTTTAAAAAGTGAGGCAAAAATGTCAAGGTTTTTAGCGATTTCGAAGTAGCGCTCGGCAGGAGGAGTAAACGAGATAAGGCCAACACAAATCAACACAAAGGAAATCAGTACTATTTTTCGTTTTCTCATAATGAAAGTATAAAAAAGACTATCGTAAAGATAGATAAACGGATAATATGCGTTAAAGGTGCTCCGTTAAAATACATTTTTTTAATTATATTCGTTTACCAAAAACTAATTCCCCTAATATGTTAAAAATCAAAAGTGCATTAGGCATAGCTGGTTTCGTTTTATTGCTTATTTCCTGTACTGAGAATAAGTATGAAACCAAAACGGCTACCAGCGATGGGTATACTTACGAGTATGTAACCAATGATCCGTTAAAAGTAAGGATTTACACCTTAAAAAATGGCCTTAAAGTATATCTCAGTCAATATCAGGCCGAACCACGCATTCAAACTCAAATTGCCGTAAAGGCAGGAGGAAAGAATGATCCGGCAGAGACTACTGGGCTGGCGCATTACCTGGAACACATTATGTTCAAAGGATCTTCTGACTTCGGTACACTTGATTGGCAAAAGGAGAATGTATTCCTGGATAGCATTGAACATATGTTCGAGCATTATCGCACCCTTACTGATTCAATTGAAAGGAAAAATTACTATAAGTTAATTGATCAGGTATCGAATGAGGCTTCAAAACTAGCCATCGCGAATGAGTATGATAAGATGGTTTCTGAAATTGGCGCACGCGGCACTAATGCTTACACAACCGAAGATAGAACAGTATACATTAATGATATTTCGGCCAATCAGATTGAAAGCTGGGTTAGGCTGGAGGCTAATCGATTTAAAATTATTGTTCCCCGGTTATTTCATACCGAATTGGAAACGGTTTACGAAGAAAAAAACCGAAGTCTTGATAATGACTACTGGAAGACCTATGAAGCTATGTATTCTTCAGTCTTTAAAAAACATCCGTATGGTACGCAAACTGTAATCGGTACGATCGATCATCTGAAAAATCCATCTATAACAAATATCAAAACCTACTTTAATACCTACTATCGTCCTAATAACGTGGCTATTTGCATGAGTGGGGACATCGATTATGACAAGACAATTGCCCTTATTGATAACTATTTTGGTGATTGGCAAATCAATGAGCAATTACCAGTCTGGAATAAAGTGGAGGAGGAGCCAATTGAGTCCCCACGAATTACCGAAGTATTTGGTCCGGATGCCGAATGGGTTAATCTGGGTTTCCGATTCAATGGTGCCAGTAGTGAAGATGCTGGTCTTTTACGGTTAACCGATATGATTCTATCTAACTCACAGGCGGGATTGATTGACTTAAATCTTAAACAACAGCAAAAGGTGCTGGAGCCCTATAGCTTCGTCAACAGTATGAATGATTTTACCATTCACACATTTTCAGCCAAACCACGCGAAGGCCAAACGTTGGAGCAGGTTACCGATTTATTACTTAGCCAGATTGACTTGTTAAAGAAGGGCGAATTTGAGGATTGGCTTGTGGATGCGGTGATCAATGATTTGAAAAAAAATAAAATCCAACAGTCAGAGCAAAACTGGTCACGTTCAGATGACTTAGTAATGGCATTTACCAACAACATGACCTGGAAGGATTATGTTTCTGGTGTTGAGTCGTTGAAAAAATACACCAAGGCCGATATTGTAAAATTTGCCAATGAGCATTATGGCAATAATTATGCAGTAATCTATAAACGAAACGGCAAAGATCCGAACGCGAAAAAGGTAACTAAACCTGAGATTACACGAGTATCCTTAAACAAAGAGTCCAAGTCTGCATTTCATGAAGAACTACTTAAGATTAAGCCAGAAAAGTTAACTCCTGTATTTGTAGATTATGACAAGGATATACAGAAAATTTCAATGAATAAGGGAGTGCAGGTGTTGTATACTCCCAATCAGGAAAATGAATTGTTCACACTTTACTACTTGTCCGATGTTGGCACAAACCATGATCCTACATTGAAGATTGCGATTGAGTATTTGGAATATCTCGGCACTTCTACCATGACAGCTGGTGATTTTAAGAAAGAGCTGTATAAAATAGGATGCAGCTTTGGGGTATTTGCTGCAGAAGACCAGACTTATATTTATTTGAATGGCTTGAGCGAAAATATGGATAAGGCTATTCAACTATTTGAACAATTATTGGCTGATCCCAAGCCGGATGATGAAGCCTTAAAGAACATGGTGGATGGTATATTTAAAAAGCGTGATGATATTAAGAAAGATAAGTTTGCGATTTTGTATGAGGGTCTGATTAATTATGGGTTGTATGGTCCTGAATCACCCTTTACTAACGTGCTTTCCAACAAACAACTAAGGGAGCTAAAGTCAGAGACATTAACGGATTTGATTAAGGACTTCACAAAAACTGAGCATAAGGTACTTTACTACGGCCCTAAGAAAGGCGAAGAGCTTGTAGCCTCTCTTAATCAATATCATAAGTTACCTGAACAACTAAAGCCTGCTCCACCACCCATGGATTTTCAATTGAAGGATGTGAATGAACAAAATGCTTTCTGGGCAGATTATGATATGGTACAAGCGGAAATTATTTTCCTCACCAAAGGCCCGGCTTTCGATAAAGAAAGGATTCCGATTAGTCGGATTTTTAATGAGTATTTCGATGGGAATATGAGTTCACCTATTTTTCAGGAATTGCGTGAAGCACAGGGTTTAGCCTATTCTGCATTTGCTTACTATGGCACAGCGGATAAGCCAACTGGAAACGATTTCTTTTATGGATATGTAGGAACACAAGCCGATAAGCAAGTAGAAGCTATGAAGGGATTGAGCGCGCTTATTCGGAATTTTCCGCGCACTGAAAGTGGTTTTGAGGTAGCTAAAAGTGGTATTATGAATCGGATTGAAAGTGCCAGAATTACAAAGACTGGAATATTATTTAATTACCTCGATGCTCAGCGTAAAGGAATTGATCACGATGTTCGTAAAGATGTGTATGAACAAGCTCAGCAACTTACGCTGGATGATATTCAGAAGTTTCATGAGCAATATCTTAGTGGTGCAAAGTATAATGTGGTAGTTCTTGGCAAAGAAGGGAAATTGAATCTTAAGGATTTGCAGAATTATGGAAAAGTTAAAGAGTTAACCCTGGATGAATTATTTGGTTATGAAAAGCCGGTAAAAATAAATACAGAAAGTCCGAACCAGTAATATTCAAAACCAAGGAAGGTGTCGTTCGTAATGGGCGACACTTTTTTTATGCCCAAGCTTTTCTTAAAAAGCGCAGCCAGTTGCCATGCATCACATGGTCGATGTCTTTGTCGTTAAATCCACGTTGTGACAGGAGGGTGGATACTTTTTGCAAGTCGGCTATGGTTTCAATATCATAAGGGCTCTGTTCTTTGCCAAAGGCACCATCGAGGTCTGAGCCGATGCCGATGTGCAAAGCGTTGCCCGCTAACTGGCAGATGTGATCGTAATGATCAATCAGTCGGTTGAGGGTACAATTCATTTCTTTTGGTGTTGATTTGCCACGTACCCAATTGGGTACCAACATCCACGCATCCAATACCCCACCAATCACTGCACCACGCTTAATAAGTTCTTTGATCTGATCATCACTGAACTGCCGGTTATGATTGACGAGCACCCGGCAATTATTATGACTTGCCCAGACCGGGCCATTGAAATTATCCAGTGCCTCCCAAAAGCTATCATCACACAAATGGGTAGCATCCAGAATAATGTTAAGCCTTTCCATTTCCTTCAGTAACTCTTTTCCCTTTGCTCTCAGACCACCGGTTGCATCCGTACCCATCGCATACCTGCCAGGTCCGTAATGAGCAGGGCCTAGTGCCCTTAATCCATACCAATAGGCCTTTTCAAGATGTTCGATGGTTACAATCGAATCGGCTCCTTCAAGACTAAGTATGTATCCTATTGCTTTATTTGACGATTCAGTTTCCCAATTCTTTAAATGTTTTTCTAGCGATTTAAGATCGGTAATGGAAGTTAGCTCGCCAGCAGATTCCATTTCCTTATACCAGGCATGTTGCGCTTGTGTTTGAGCCCACGCTTGTTCGGGCGAGTGCCAGCCCGGAAGCGGATTATTGGGGGCTACATAGCGGGCAATTTGAGTAGCAACTACTAATCCTATATTTCCTTTTCGCAATTCTTCGAAGTTGACAACCCCTTTACCACGATCGGGCTTATCGGTCAGACCTTGCTCGCGGTTACGAATTTCAGAAATGGATTTACGCAGGTCACGGTTCCATTCCATGGCATTCATGCTTAAATCCAGGTGTGCATCTACGATAAACCTGGCCATGTCAAATAGTAATTTTTCTTTTGCGGGCAATTACATTCCAATTACCTATCACCTTATGATTTTCAACTACAGCCAATGTTTCGTGTAAGGCAACGGTTGGGCATATATGAAAGGGAACGCCATACAAAACATCGCCCACTTTATAGGTGTTGCCTTTCTCTGCTTTTAAGATAAGGTGCTCTTCACTATGTCCGCTTGGTTGTAACTCAGGTGCGTTTAGAAAATAAACCCGGTTATTCAGTGGATTTTCAGATGCCACTGCTTTGTGCCCTAAGTCAATGCAAATGGTTTCGGCATCAGGTTTGGAAATAATGCGGGTAACCAGAATGGCCGCGAACACAAATGGCTGTTCACTAAATAATTTATGATAGCCGTAATCCCAGAAGATAAACGTACCAGGACTGCATTCTACATTTGGTCTTTTGCCATGAATGGAGATTGTGGTGTTACCACTTGTTACGATGATAGACAAGACTCCGGTTTGTTTTAGAATTTCCTGTTGCAATTTCTCTACCCGTGCAAATCCTTCATCGCAGCCTTTTGTGCGAATGGCTAAATCTGCATCGCGATGATGCCCGTCATAGGCATGTAGCCCCACCGGTGTAATACCAGGCAGGGATTTACAATACAAAAAAAGTGGCAGAGCCTTTTCCGGAACAATACCCGTGCGACTCATACCAACATTCAGATCAAGAAAAATTTTGATCGTTACCCCTTGGTTCAATGCTGTGGCGGATAGCTCTGCAGCAGTGGCTTCGTTATCAATCAGACATGAAAATTGAGTCGCCTGATATTTTTTTATCAGATGACTTAGTCGCACCCCTCTTGGCCCCACTGGTTGATAAGCAAGAAGCACATCAGGAGCACCAATCATGGCAAGCATCTCGGCTTCGGCAATGGTAGCGCATTTAAATTTTTTGATACCAGCATCCATCATCAGCTTGCATACTTCTGCACATTTGTTGGTCTTCACATGAGGGCGCAACCGGGTAACATCCGGAACGAATTGCTTTAGGATTTTTATATTCTCTTTAACGCGATCCGGAAACACTACCAGCGCGGGAGAATCTAATTCATTTACATTTTTTATTTCGTACCAGTTGTTCATGTTTCAATTGCTAAAAGTTGACAAGGTACAGTTGACAATGGACAATAGCTGTTGTCAATTGTTCGATTGTCAACTGTCAATTATGTAAGTTCAAACATCGCTTCAATCTCTACGGGAATATTATCTGGCAACGAACCCATGCCCACCGCACTTCGTACACCTACACCATTATCAGGTCCCCAGACTTTTGCAAATAATTCACTACATCCGTTAATTACAAATGGATGACGTTCAAACTCCGGCACAGCATTCACCATACCTAAAACTTTAATTACCCGTTTGATTTTGTTTAAACTTCCGAGGTTTGCTTTTAAGGTGGCGAGAATTGCCAGGCCCACTTGTTGGGCGGCCAGCTTGGCTTCTTCCGCACCCATATCTACACCAACTTTGCCGATGATTAAACTCCGGTCTTCTTTTACGGTACCATGCCCGGAAACGTAGACAAACTTATCTACCTGAAGAAATGGTTTATAAACTCCTAATGGAGTAGGAGGTGGTGGCAGGGTAAGGTTTAATTGGGCAAACCGTTGATCGGGGGTAAGTGTATCCATAATTAATGAGCTAAATTTTGGGTAAGGTCTTAAGATTTTACCTAGCGACAAAATTTAAAAATCCTGCAAGACATAAGAATAGGTATTTGATGTACAATCAAGGATTAACAATGATATTTGCGCCAGAATTTGAATATGGAAGTAAGAGACAGGCAGCGATTTTTCTTAAACGTATATTTTTTTCTATCGGGGATCTGCTTTTCAACGTGGACTTCACGTATTCCCACCATTAAAACATTCTTTGATTTTAATGATGCTGAGCTTGGCACTGTTTTGCTATTTATGCCAATCAGTTCGCTCGTGGGCTTGCCCCTTTCAGGTTGGCTGGTATCACGGTTTGATAGTCGCCAGCCAATGACGGTCGGACTCGTATTTTTAGCGATATCCCTTGCATTTATCGGATGGGCACCTACCACTTTTCTTTTAATTTGTAGTGTCTCTTTATTCGCATTTAGCATGCGCATAATGAACATTGCTGTCAATACGCAGTCTCTTACACTGCAGAAAAAATTTGAACGCAAAATAAACGGTACATTTCATGGCTTGTGGAGTACGGGTGGCATTGTTGGGGTTGGTATCTCTACGGTCTTTGTTGGATTTCACGTGCCAATGGGAATTCATCTCTCCATAGTTGCCATTCTGGCAATTGCCACAGCTTTGTATTCGTACCAGCATTTATTGAAGCAGGATAAAGCAACAACCGGTAACAAGCTCATCATATCAAAACCAGATCCCTACATAGTTTATCTCGGTCTCTTGGTATTCTTTGCGGCAATCTGCGAGGGTGGTATGTTCGACTGGAGTGGAGTTTATTTTAAAGAGGTTGTGCACGAGGATCTGTTTACATTGGGCTACCTTATTTTTATGATCTGCATGGCAGTTTCGCGTTTCGCATCAGATAGTTTTATGGATCAATTTGGAATGCCAAAAACGTATATTATTAGTGCGACTTTAATTATGGCCGGTATTGCAGTGGCTGTAGTCTTCCCGTATTTCTGGCCTTCCATG
>DAOOCD010000016.1:0-28531 GCA_035408225.1 Cyclobacteriaceae bacterium
AACTATTTCATTGAGTAATGGAGGGGGCTCGATAACATTAAATGATGACAACGCCACGAACGAAATTCAGGATTTAACACTAAATACAGGAACAAATATTCTTAGTCTTACAAATGATGCAACAACGGTTGACTTAACTCCTTATAAACAAAGTTTGACTTATACACCGGCTACAAACAGTCTGGCAATCTCAGGCGGAAACAATGTGAATATAACTTCCACATTGACCCAGGTCCTAACAACCAATCCAAATGCAGGTGCTATTCGAATTCAAAATGTGGGGGCACCTAGTGCTACTACCGATGCAACTACAAAAGGATATGTAGATACTGCCATTGCCACAGCAATCGCAACAAATTACGCCTTCAAAACTTCCTATTCGTTTATTAATACAGGTGGTAGCTTTGCGGATTCTCCAATCAGCCTCACCGAAGACTTTGATGATTTTAACGTAGTTGGAACCAATCGGTTTACAGCTCCTTCGGCTGGAGTTTATTCCTTTAACGTAACCGGAAATTCAACCATGGGTGGAATTCCTATTCGGTTGAAAGTAACTTCTGGTACCACCACATACTTTGATATCAAAAGACAACAATCTTATCCGCTGGCGAGCACAGTCAATTACCATGACTCAATCATTTTTAAGTTGAATGCCGGAGATACGGTGGAACTGGTTGTAACGAGCACAGGTTTGGGTGAGCGGGTTGACGGTTTTCTCTTTGGTCACAAACTATAGCGGCACATACACCACCTGCTTCGTCTCAAAGAACTCTTCCTTAAAATAATCTGAGAGATTATAAATGCTGTAAGGACATTTCAGTTCATTCATCTCTTCATCTAAGTCACCACCCTTCAGATATAAGATTCCATTATCCAATGCATGGGTAGAGTCATCTTTAATTTTGTTGTTCACCCACCCATAAAATTCCTTCATCCGGGTAACCGCACGACTTACGACAAAATCATATTTGCCTTTAATCTGCTCAGCGCGGATTTGTTCCGCTTTTACATTCTTCAATCCCAACGCTTTTGATACTTCGCTGACTACCGTAATCTTTTTTCCAATTGAATCAACCAGATGGAAATGGGTTTCAGGAAAAAGTATCGCCAGGGGAATACCCGGAAATCCACCACCGGTGCCTACATCCAATACATCCGCCCTGGGATTGAAAGACATCACTTTTGCAATTCCCATCGAATGCAATACGTGGTTGATGTAAATATTTTCAATGTCCTTTCGGGATACTACATTGATCTTGTCATTCCATTCTTTGTAGAGGTTACCCAACTGATTGATTTGATCCTTCTGTCTTTCAGAAAGAGAAGGAAAATAGTGAAAAATGATTTCTGAATCTTTCAAGAGATGGGAATTAAAAATTACTTCAATATATTTCACTCACCATTGCTTTGAATGGCAAAACAAAATTAAATGAAAGCCTTTATAAAACTACTCCCATTGCTTGTTTTAGTCTCTGTTCTTTTTGGTTGTAAGAATCAAAAACAGACTTCACAGCATGAAGCGCTAAGGGCTCAAATTGATTCTGTGCTTTTAACTGTGCCCGATTTTAGCGGAGTGGTGCTGGTAGCCAGTAATGGCAAGCACATCTACCACAAGGCCTTTGGCTATCGAAACGTTGAATCTAAAGTCCCGCTGGACACTACTGACATTTTTGAACTCGCCTCCGTATCAAAACAATTTACCGCCATGGTCATCATGATGCTGAAAGAGGATGGAAAACTAAACTATGATGATCCACTCGAAAAATATTTGCCCGAATTACCCTATCCAAACATAACCATTCGCCATCTACTTACACATACCTCCGGGTTACCGGATTACCAGGCTATTATGGATCAGCATTGGGATAAATCAAAAGTGGCTGGCAATGAAGATATCCTTACCTACCTTATAAAATATCAACCACCGGTGTTGTTTCTGCCAGGCGAAAAATACGAATACAGTAATACTGGCTATGTGTTGCTAGGCAGCATTGCCGAGAAGGCATCCGGTCAAGACTTCATTGCATTATGTCGTGAAGAAATCTTTCATCCACTAAAAATGGAAAGCACCGATATTCGCAGCTCTGAAGAGAAGAAAGCAATTGAGAATTTCGCACTCGGCCACATCTTTGTTGAAGAGAAGCAACGTTATGTGCGTGCTGACTCATTTCCCTCTTCCAACTATACAATCTGGCTGGGCAACCGCAAAGGTCCCGGAAGGATAAGCTCAACTTCAACAGATTTGCTTTTGTGGGATCGGGCACTCTATAAAAGTGAATTGGTTAATGATCAAACACTACTGGAAGCTTACACCCCAATGAAACTAACCAACGACTCACTCTCCTACTATGGCTTTGGATGGATGCTGAATAAAAATAATCCTCATATTGTCTTTCACACAGGCGATAATCCAGGCTATAAAACTAAAATTGTAAGGTTTACCGATCAGGATAAAACTCTGATTATCCTTTGTAACAACGCTCACGCAAAGTTTGCATCGATTTCAGATACCCTGGAGTCTATGCTCGACTAAAGGAGTACGAAAGATTTCCGTATCAATGGTAATGTCTTATTTTTGAGAATGAATTTCCTAAGGAGTCTGAGAATACATGTGGCTTACCTATTTCAGGTAGCTATCATATTCCTAATTCTCTTCACTGCCTCTGAAGCAGCTCCACAAGCTAAATCCCATTCAAAAACCCTACTCTGTGTAAGTCCCGGAGCAAGTATGGTAGTTCGTGAAACATCCGAGCAAATAGCCAGCACACTCTCATTTCTTAAATTTTTTGGGTTACAGGAAATCTGGCGCAATGCAGTCTCGGTTCATACTTCTCAATTGTTTACAAACGCAGCTTTGCAGATTTCAACCAGAATCTTCAATCCATTCTACAAACTAACCACTATTCACGCTCCTTAGCGAAGCAATTCCGGCAAGGTCTTGCCAACACACTTAATAATTTTTAAAAACCCGCGGGGATTTTCTCTTCAGAGAGTCCTGTGCTCAACTATTTATTACTATGAAAGAAACTTTTGAAACCATCAAACGACTTTGGTTTGTCATCCTTATGGGTGTACTTCTTATTGCATTATTCATTATCTTGAAAATGTCTTAAAAGCAGTGGAGTCATGAGCTAATCCTCATGACTCCACTAATTTATTGCATCATGACACCATCCGTAGAAAATATACTCTTACTAGGCTCAATTCTGCTCTTCATCAGCATCATTGCGAGTAAGACATCTTTTAGACTTGGTATACCTACACTAATATTGTTTTTACTGGTTGGAATGCTGGCTGGCTCTGATGGACCCGGTGGGATTTACTTTAATGATCCGAAAATCGCCCAGTTCCTGGGAGTTGTAGCTTTAACATTTATTTTGTTTTCTGGCGGTTTAGATACAAAATGGGAAAGTGTAAAACCTGTTGTACGTCAAGGTCTATCCTTATCTACGGTCGGTGTACTCATCACTGCCATTTTAGTTGGTGTATTTACATCCTATGTATTGGATCGCTCGCTTCTTGAAGGTCTGCTCTTAGGAGCGATTGTGTCTTCAACTGATGCGGCTGCGGTTTTCTCAATCCTGCGATCAAAAAACGTTGGTCTTAAGGGCAACCTACGCCCCACCTTGGAATTTGAAAGCGGCAGCAACGATCCAATGGCCTACTTCTTAACGATAAGTATGATCTATCTGGTAACAAACCCGGAGGCCTCTGCACTTTCTCTTATCCCTAAATTTTTGAAAGGGATGGTAATCGGGGGGATTTGTGGTTTTTTGATGGGGCGTGCTATGATCTGGTTGGTTAATAAAATTAAGCTTGATGTTGCGGGGCTCTACCCTGTATTAGTTCTATCTTTAGTATTCTTCACTTTTTCATTTACTGACTTTATCGGGGGCAACGGCTTTCTTGCCATCTACATATCAGCCATCATATTAGGGAGCAACAATTTCATTCACAAAAAAAGTCTCATCCGATTTTATGATGGTATGGCGTGGTTAATGCAAATCATCATGTTTCTTACATTGGGACTATTGGTTTTTCCCAGCAAGCTTGTTCCTATCCTGATACCCGGAATTCTGATCTCTGTTTTCCTTATCTTAATTGCCAGGCCTATTGCAGTTTTCATCTCACTTTCTTTTGCCAAAGGTCTTAACATTCGAAAAAAACTTTTCCTATCATGGGTTGGTTTACGCGGGGCTGCACCCATCGTATTTGCCACCTATCCCATGTTGGCAGGTATACCCTATTCCGATACACTATTTAATCTTGTATTCTTTATCTCTGTCTCCTCAGTTATTCTGCAAGGCACCACATTGCCAATAGTTGCCAAATGGTTGCATGTAAGTGTACCCAGCTCCATCAAAAGAAAATTTCCTATTGATCTCGAAATGAATGATGACCTGAAATCAGAGCTCGTGGAACTTGATATTCCAACTAATTCACCTGTTATAGGCAAGGCTGTCGTACAAATCGGCCTTCCAAAAACAGCACTCATTGTTCTTGTTCATCGCAATGGAAAATATATTCCTCCTTCCGGTGAAACCATCATTGAACCCAACGACCACATGCTGGTAATGGCTGATACCAAAGATACTGTAGACGCTGTCTACAAAGCATTCGGATTGCAAAAGTAAATTCTGAGATATTTTGCTTGAACAAGATGTTTTCAAGCAAAGTGTAGAAAATAATACCCACCTCTCCATAAATACTTTCTCCAAAAGTATACCAGATAAGTCTAATCAAACTTTACAATTACGGAATGATTTTAGACCCTTGCTCATGATCTTGAGTAAGCTCCGTGATGTTGCTCATTCAAGCCGACAAAAAATGAAATAACATTGATATTGATGTCTTATAAAAATACTAGTATGAATGAGTCTCAGATCGATGAAAGTAAGGAAATAAAAAAACTTGTTGAACTTAATGATGAGTTAGAGAATTATTTCAGAAATACCATTATTCCGCAACTCTTTGTGGACGCAGATTTGATACTTAGAAAATTTAGTCCGCCCGCTAATATGCACTTTAAGCTAACTACAGCAGATGTCGGCAACCCAATTCTTGATATCCCAACACTTGCACAACTTCCGGGCTTGATAGAAAGTATTCATGAGGTGATAGAGAATAATATTGACCTTGAAAGAGAAATTCAGACCAGTGACAAGCGATGGTTTCAAATGAATATACTTCCCTACATTATCAAAAAACAAAACACAACCAATGGGGTGGTGATTACTTTTATTGACATAACAGGTCGCATTAACGATAAAAGGGATATTGAAAAAATTAATGCTGACCATGAAACTTTTATCTATTCAGTATCGCATGATTTCCGGGGCCCATTAACCAACATGGTTCTATTGGTTGAGCTATTAAAATCAGCCCTTGCCAAGAACGATAAAGAGGATATGAACCATTTAATGGAAAAAATTGAAGCCTCGGCAAAGTCTTTGAAGAATCTGATCATTGAACTTACCGACATTACGAAAATCGGAACGGAGCTCATTGATCTTCCTGCGCGGGCGAGTATCGAACAAATATTGGATGAAGTCAAATTCACATTGAAAAACCAAATTTATCAATCACATGCTAAGATCACTACCAACATTATCGTGCCTGAGGTACTATTCTCCACCAAGAATCTGAGAAGCATCATGTATAACTTGCTTAGCAACGCCATCAAGTTTGCTGCTCCCGAAAGAACACCAGAAGTATTTATTAAAACTGAAACAAAAGGGGAGTATACTCTGCTGTCAGTAAAAGATAATGGTATTGGAATTGAGGAAGAGAAGCAGAGTGAGATATTCTCAAAATTCAGCAGGCTTCGCACCAACGTAGAAGGAACCGGGATTGGTCTGTTTATCGTAAACAAGATGGTAAGCAACCAGGGTGGTAAAATTGAAGTTGAAAGCAAGATTGATGTCGGAACTACTTTCAATATCTATTTAAAAAACTAAGGTGCGCCATCACAAGACTTTAAAAATCGCTCAACCTAGTTAAGCCCTATGCGATTATACATTAAGAACATGGTTAGCTTACGGTGCAAACTAATGGTGAAGCAAGAACTAAAAAAACTAGGACTGCACTATTTAGTGGTTACCCTGGGGATGGTCGAATTGCGGGGAAAGGTATCAAAAGAACAATATCAGAAACTTGAAGAAAATTTACGGGTGCTGGGGCTAGAGATACTGAGTAGTAAAAAAAACATTTTGATTGAAAGCATCATTAATGTTGTTATCGAGATACTCAGTTCATCCGATTCTATACCCCATGAGAATTACTCGGATTTTATCAGTAAAAGACTTACCTATGATTACACGTATCTCTCTAAGTTGTTTATGGAGGAAAAAGGCATTACCCTTCAACAATTCATCATTACCGGAAAAATTGAGAAAGTAAAGGAGTGCCTTCTTTATGAGCAGCTCAACATCGCAGAAATTGCTCATAAGCTTCATTACAGCAGTGCCGGGCACTTATCAAATCAATTTAAAAAGCTTACTGGTTTTACTCCGAGCCAATTCAAACAATTACAACGAAAGCGCCAAGGCAATCTGCAAAATCTATGATCTATGTAAGTATTGAAATTAAATGTGTAAGACTTAAAGCTTAAAGCCTGTCAACCTTTGCATATTATTTCTCTATTTATCATTTAAACCAGAAACATGAAGTATCCAAAAGCAATTCAACTTTTATCGCTCTTTTCAATTGTTTTCATTTTATTTATCTCAGGATGTTCAAAAGATGAAGACTCATCTCCAAGTCCAACGCCTACAATATCGGATACCAGTCCACTTAATAACGCAACTAATGTAGCCCGTAATAATGCAATTACTATTTCATTTAGTACGGAGATGGATCCTGCAACTATCAATTCATCAACCATACTCGTTCAACAAGGCACAGCAAACATACCTGGTACCCTTACATATTCAGGAACCACTGCTACGTTTACACCAACAAACAGTCTTCTTGCCTTAACTACCTATACAGTAACTGTTACAACAGGTGCTAAAACACTGGCAGGTAAACCGCTTGCCTCAAACAGCATTTCCACATTTACGACAGGTGGCTCCAGTTCCGTATTACCCGCGGTTAATTTAGGTACAGCGATAGATTATGTAATTGTCGCCAAAACAGCCATAAACAATACTTCAACTTCCGCCATTACCGGTGACTTAGGTCTTAGTCCAGCTGCTACTTCTTATATTACAGGATTAGCCTTGACAAATTCTACAGGCTTCGCAACATCGACACAGGTAACCGGAAAATTATATGCAGCAGATATGGCTGCACCAACACCTACCAATTTAACAACAACAGTCAATAATATGATCACCGCATACAATGATGCGTCCGGAAGGGTTCTACCTGATTTTATTGAACTGGGAACTGGTAATATTGGCGGTAAGACACTTACCCCAGGGCTTTACAAATGGTCAAGCAATGTTACTGTACCAACCAGTATCGTTATCTCTGGTGGCGCAAATGATGTTTGGATTTTCCAGATCGCAGGAAATCTCAACTTGAGTTCGGCTGTAAATGTAACTCTTAGCGGTGGCGCTCAAGCCAAGAACATTTTCTGGCAGGTTGCCGGACAGGCTACGCTCGGAACAACATCGCACTTTGAAGGAATCATTCTTTCCTCGACTGGAATTACATTGCAAACAGGGGCTTCATTAAATGGAAAAGCATTGGCACAAACAGCAGTGATTCTTGATAGTAACGTGGTTGTTAAGAAATAAGAATTTTTTAATCTCAAAATTAGGAAGACTGCTTTTTCAAGCAGTCTTCTTCTTTTACAAAGAGATACCTGATAAATAGACTATCTGATTTTATTGCTGTTGTTGCATCCGCATGTACGCTATATAGGAATTACGAGGAACTCCTTCGGCAACTGTAGCCCCACTTATAAAGGTTGGTGTCGGGTTAGCGAGCTGTTCTTCGGTAAACGCTTTGGTACCAAACTGAACAGTCACTTCGAGCTTATGCTCTACCGCACCTTTATAATTACCTTTTACAGGAGTACAGTCACTGAAATTTCGCCCGGTGGCTAACCGAACATGACGCTCACCAGCCAGGCATTTGTTTGTCGGATCAACTCCTACCCAACCGGTATCCGGAAGCCACGCCTCGGCCCATGCATGGGTGGCACCTTCGCCCCGCCATTCACTGCTTCCCGGACAAATATAACCGCTAATGTATCGACCTGGAATTCCCATCAACCGAAGCATATATAATAACAAGTGCGCAAAATCCTGGCAAACACCGGCACGCAAATTCCAAAGTTCATCAACACTTGTTTCAATATTGGTGACTCCCTTTTTGTAAGTAAAATTGTCGTAGATGTATTCGGATAACTCAAGGATCGTATCCAGCGGATGCTGAACCTTACCAAGTATTTCATGAATAGCCTCTTGAACTTCGGCTTGACATTTTGCTTCCTCGGCCTTCAGGAAATCATGATAGAGAAGTTGATTTTCTGATGTGTGTACTAACCTCCAAACATCGGTTGCCGATTCTCTCTTTTGTAAACTCGTGTTTTTTAATATTTCAACTGCTAACAGACTATCTATTACCAGCTCTTTGTGCGGCACCAGTAGTGTAAAAAAACCAGTCAGGTTACCGAAATAATCTTTCACAGAACTGACCGGAGGATTCATTGAAATGTACAAATGATGCTCATTTACCCGTTGATAATCGTCATGTGCGGGATAAAGTTTAATCTGATTAGCCGAATCAATAACCAATCCGGAATAAATGTAGTGTGTGCGATGACGTATATAAAAAAGTGGCATAACTCAATCAGGAATAACCAAAGTATAAGGAGGCTAGTTTTTGACTCAGTTCTTTTATTTCAATTTTAGTTCTGAGTACAAGTGACTTAACCTGTTCTACATTTTTTTGCTCGTGACCTCCATAGCGGAGATTGCTAACTGCCCGACCTAACAAGAATTCCATTTCTTTAAAATGTTCCGGTACGGAAATAACATCCAATCTTTTAAAATAGCGATTGGCTTGCGACAAGCAATAAAGCGCTGAGTGGGGAAATTGCATATTCAGAATAACCTGATGTATTACATTTTCCGTTGACAATACATTACGGTAGTACTTGGTATGAAACTCGTACCCCGATAATGAATAAAGCAAATATTTCCATTGCGTAACTTCACTACCCCCCTTTTCTAATTCTTTGATTTTCAATTCGAGAATATCCAAACTCCGCAACAGACGCTCAATGTATTTCCCGATGTTCAGAAAACTATATCCTTCGCCCCGGTTCATGGTGATGTCAACGGTGCCGTAAAAAAGTGTGCTCTCGCGCAATAGATTGTCAAAAGCTGTTACCGGATCATTCGCCAACAATAATTGCTCTGTATAGGGATCGCGGATAAGATGATAGTAATCATTGATACATTGCCAGACTTCTTTCGTAATATAATCCTGTACCGATCTGGCATTTTCACGAGCCCGCGCAACATTAACCAACAACGAAGTGTTGTTTTCCTTGTTTAACAACAGATGGTGTAATGCTTCCCGATACGTAGGACTACTCTTTGATACATATCCATCGGGCCCTAACCCTTCCACCCAAATTTGCCAATCAAAATTCTGAATTTCATCCTGCGAGGCAATGTAGTTGGTACGGAGTGCGCGAAGAATATTATCCGTGCGCTCCATGTAGCGGGCCATCCAAAAAACTGCATCAGCAACTCTACTCAGCATGCTCTTTTTAAATTAACCTAATATCCAGGTATCCTTACTACCCCCACCTTGTGATGAATTTACAACCAATGAACCTTCACGTAATGCAACGCGGGTCAACCCGCCCGGTACAATCTCAATCCCTTGTGGACCATTTAAAGCAAAAGGTCGTAAATCAACGTGTCGGGGTTGAATTTTATTATTAATGAAACAAGGTACAGACGACAAACTGATGATCGGTTGTGCAATAAAGTGTCTTGGGTTCTTTTCCACTTCTTTGCGATATTCACTCACTTCTTTTTCAGTAACTGCGTGGCCCATCAGCATACCATAACCGCCACTCTCATTGGTTTTCTTGATCACCATCTTAGTGATATTTGAAAAGACGTGCTGAAAATGCTCCTGGTTTTCCATAGCATACGTTGGTACTGTTTTCAGAATAGGCTCTTCGTTGAGATAATACTTGATCATTTGAGGAACAAATGAGTAAACGGCCTTATCATCGGCTACCCCGTTACCGGGAGCATTAACGATGGCCACATTCCCTTTTCGATAAGCGTAATAAAGACCGGAAACACCTAAAATACTATTAGGATTAAAAATCAAGGGATCAATAAATTCATCATCCACCCTGCGATAAATAACATCCACCTGCTTAAGTCCTGCTGTGGTTTTCATGTAGACTTTCGCATTGTCCACAACCAAATCTCTGCCTTCGACCAATTCAATACCCATCAGACGTGCTAACGTGGTGTGTTCAAAGTAGGCCGAATTAAAAATACCAGGTGTTAGCAGAACAACGGTAGGTTCGCTCTTTTGCCGATTCGATAACCCAAGAAGATTTTTTAAAAGTAAATCCGGATAATCTTTAACCGACCGCACGCTACTCTTTGGAAGTAAACCAGGAAATATGCGATAGGTCATGCTCCGGTTTTCCAACATATAAGAAACACCTGAAGGAGTGCGCAAATTATCCTCCAGCACGTAGAATGAACCATCGCTGTCGCGGATGAGGTCTATTCCGGAAATATGTGTGTAAATGTCGAAGGGAACATCCACACCTACCATTTCGCGAAGGAAATTTGGGCATGTGTGAATCAGCGAAGCCGGAATAACGCCATCCTTAATGATAAACTGATCATGATAAATATCCCTCAAGAAAATATTCAGGGCTTTAATGCGCTGCTTAATTCCTTGTTCAATATGTGTCCATTCTGCAGCCGTGATAATGCGAGGAATGATATCGAACGGAAAAATCTTTTCGATCCCTTCACCATCGCTATATACAGTGAAGGTTATGCCTTGACTCATGAAAAGCTTTTTGGCGAGTTCATCCTTTCTGGCAAGTTCGGCCGGGGAAATCTGGCTTAAGGTTTCAAAAAAGACTTTGTAATGCTCCCGGATCTCTCCCTCTAAGCACATTTCGTCCCAAATATTAGGCTTGGTAGTATATTCAGATAACAGAGAGCCAAATGACATTTTATAAATATACTACCCTGAAAGTAGGAAGCAAGGGTTGCCTAAAAAATGAAACTCTTGAAATCGATTGCAACCAAAAATAAAATTCCGGAAAAAATAATGCCGGGTACCCTACCCGGCATTAACCTTAAACAACATATTAATAACCTAAACTTTTATCATTTACTGAATGGCATTAAATTTTAAACCCAATCGAAACAACCACCGACCTACCATCGGATGACCAGATTCCCGGGCCAGGATAAAAAGAAGGGCGTTTCGTGAAATACTCTTTATTTGCCACATTATTCACATTCACCCTAAGGGTGATCTGGTTTAAAATGAGAAACTGCGTGTTAATATCCAGCAACCCATAAGCAGGTACAACGCCCACTGCACCATTGGCCGAAGGGGTTTCTGTGTTCGCAGCATCTGCATAACTGCTTCCAACATAGCTATATAAAAAGGAAACACTGGCTGTTCTCCATTTCACATTAACTCCATTGCGGGTTATAATTTCAGGAACACTTTCTATCCGGTTGCCAGAAATCTCAAGATTTGTGTCTCCCGACCGAATCTCTGCATCTGTATAAACTCCGCGGAAAAAAGCAGTGGAAGTAAATAGTGAAAGTGAAATATCTTTGGCCGCACGGATTCCATATTCGGCAAATACCTCAGCTCCATCCGTTAACGAATTGCCGATATTAGTGCGGTACAAATAAAATACGTTATTCTCATCATACATTGCCTGTGTGCCCATCCGGTTGTTATACCGTAAGTGAAATAAACTCACATCCCATCGAAGTGATTTTGTGTTTCCACGAAAGCCTGCTTCCAGATTATAACCACTGGCATCTTTCAAATTCTTATCAACTTTTTCGTAAACTGAGCCAGGTATCAGATCTTTAAAAATCACCGGACGATACGCCTGAGATATACCTGCATAGAGTGTACCTGTCTTCTCAACCTGGTATTGTGCGCTGATCCCAAACAAAGGAAATTTATGTTCGATGGTATTCGGTACATCCTCCGGATCATAATAGCTAATTACTCCGCTCATGACTGACTCTCCCAATTCCAGCCGAGCTCCTGGTGTAATTGAAAGGGAAGGCAAAAGTTGAAACTTATTTTCTACGAAAAACGCAACATTCTTTGATTTCAAATGCATGTCTCTGCCAAATCCTGACTCCGTAACGGTAAGATCAAAATCAGTTCCTGTTGTTCCGGTTCCTTGCTGTCTGCGATGGAGATCATTGTTAAAAAACTGCACCCCGCCCACAACGTTGCTCTCTTGGTTAAAAAGTTGATACCTGTGAAGCACACGTAATTCAGAAGTGTAACTATTAAAATTATCAATATCTACTTGACGAGGAGCGTACTGCAATGTTACCGGATCGATTGCATCAACTACATTGGCTGGTTTGTCAAACATAACGCTATTGCGATAACCCAACACAGCTGAGGTTACCCATGATATCTGAGTGTGTTCACCTAAACTCCAATCCATTCGAATGGAGGGAACATAAATTTCCGGATTAAAATAATTTCGCGATCGGGTGGCTAGCCTTGGATTTGCCTGAAACATCACATCGGTTAATGGGCCAGGCATTTGGTAAACATAATTTGATCGGCTCAGTTCAGCTGTAAATTTCAGCCGGGTACTGGGCGAATACATTAATAAAAAAGATTGAGCATCATAATCTGTTTTACCGTTTTCACGATAACCATCTGATACTCGCTTCGTGTAGTAAGCCATGTATTGAAATTTGCCGGCTTTTCCGCTGGCTGAAAGGAATGTGCTCAATAACCCATACGAGCCAACAGATGTTATGTTTTCGATGCTGAGGATTCTGGTGCTGTCTGGTTTTTTGGTTGCATAGTTAAGCATACCTCCAAATTGAGCTCCATATTGCAGAGATCCGGTACCGCGTACCAATTCAATCCGATCAACCGCTTCCATAGGAATGCTGTAATGACTTGCCGGATATCCATACATATCGGAATTGGTTATCGCCCCGTTTCTTCGAATGTTAAACTCCCACCCACGATGAGCATCAAGGCCTCGCGTTGATACATTCATTTGATTGCCGCTTCCATCCATATCATAAACAAAGACCCCAGGCACTTTTGCAAAAATCTGGCGGCCTGTTTTTTCAGCTATGTTGGCATTAAGGCCTTGAATATTGATAACCTCATTCTTCTTCCCCGACCAAAGATTAGTGCCTTCGTACTCTGGTAATCTATCAATTTCATACAACCTTTGCCCCTTCACTTCCACTTCATCTAGTCGAAGCGACCGAATAGTATCAGGCTGCTCCTGAGCCCAGGCCGCTGTTGTTAAGAAAACTGCAATAATCCCAATCAGCTTCATATATTAATCACAAGAAAAATAATGCCGGGTACCCCTACCCGGCATTAACCCTAAACAACAAGTAAAAACTAAACAATTATCATAAGTCGCTTTCACGATAAAATCTAAATTCACTAATCAGCCTTATCAAGCTTTGCTTTATTCACTGTGTATTCTGCTACTTTCTTTCCTTGATCCAGACCCAATTCTGCATCAAACCGATAGTGAATGCCCCCATAAATTCTTGATTCGGCAGCCTCACGTGCCCACTCATTGCAATAGCTTGCTTCAGCTGGAAAAATATAAGACAACACCTCAGCCGCTGCGGCCGAGAAGGTGCTATGGCCGGATGTATAGCTTGGAAAGTTGGGTGTACCAAGAATAGTTTTAAAACCAGGAATAACTTGTATAGGCCGTGGATAATAATAATAGTATTTCGCATCCCAGCAACTAATACCTGCATCCATGATAGCCTGGTTTAGGTATGCAAAGGTGCGAGCAGAGCGCAACGGATTCATTTCATACTTAATTATATAATCCTTGGCAAGTCGGTTCCAGTGCCCTGGAGGAGTGTAGGTATTCAATCCATCAGACCACCAGTTGGCAATTTTACGTTGCTTTTCAGTCAGGTTTTTGGCGAAGTCCTGAAGTTCCTGCGCATCTTTCTCCAATTCAGCCGAGCCTGGTGCCGGAGGAATGCCAGGTCTAACTTCTTCTACGGTAGGCACATTCCACATTTTCACTTTACCGAATAGTGGTGTTAAGCCAACCGGACGTTGTGGCGTTTCCATATTTTCCCATTTCCAACCAAACCGTGCAAATGCTGCTGCTGCAATTGAGTCGGACTTAGCCTTTGGCGTTTGTGCATTTTTCATTCCATCCGTTGACGCTCTAGCCAGTACAACCTTTTTTACTTCCGTACCTATATATTCTCCAGCTGTAATATCACTCTGCACATTAGAGCCCGACCAAACCAAGCTTCCAAGATGCTCCTCTGCTTTAGCAGCGAGGTAATCTTTCTCCAAGGGAAACATAGCCGTTAAAATATCTCTCGATACTACTGCAATCACTGCTCCTTCCGAAGGATAAGAGGGCAAAGTGTTTTTAGCGTATGCATATGAAATGGAAGCATCCGTTACATAAGTTGCCGGTCTGTTATCAGTATACTTATAATGCCAGGCCGTAATCAAGCCATCAAACTGCGCCACACTTAAGTAGGCAAGCATCCTACAGGTATAGGGAGGATGTGCAAATGGAAAAGGTGGTGGACCTGCTGGGTTGGCAGAATTTGGAAGTGTGTACGTTCCATCCGGATTTGGACCTGGAATTAAGTTGTACTTGGTTGCCAACTCTAAGGCAATCTCATTCCAGCGAATGATTGGATTGTTAGTCCAATATTGAACTGCTTCCACCTGGCTACCACTAAGACTCTGAGTTGCCGATTTAAGCGCTGCCAACTCAGCCTGATATTCGGGTGATTTCACTGCGGATGGAGCACTAACAACTACCTGACTTGAACTTGCAAGCAGAATGGGAGTCCATGTTCCTCCATTTTCATCCAACCCCGTAAATTCAATGGATGTAAACTCAGCCATTCGTGGCAAATCGTTTTCGCAAGAATTGAAGATGATTAAGCCAAAAAATGCGATCAGTATTTTTAATTTTTTGTTTTTCATGATAGCTGTATTAAAATTTAAACTGATAAGTAAAACCACCACCAATATTGGTGAACTTGCCCATGTTTCTTCCCTCATCAAGCATTTGAGAGTAGTATCCCATTACTCCAAGTCCTTTTATCCTTTCAAAATTTTTGAAATAGTAATGGGCAAAAAAACTTACCTGAGAAAACTCAACTTTGTTAGTAGGTTGTGGCGAATTATACGCCCGGATGTCATCACCACTGGTAGAATTCATTACGAAATACGTTGCTTCCACCTGAAGTGAATAGTCCAATAACCAAGCCCCAAGCGTACCTTGATAATTCCATGCATTGGGCACATCCATGAAGGTGGTATAATAACTACCATTGTTATAGTAGAAATCTCTTTCTACTTCGGTTTGCCCGCGCCACAAATGAGCTACTGAACCACGAACATAGGGACCTTTATCAAGTTCGTATTGCACAATGCCCCGCAATGTCCATTCGGTAGTGCCCAGGCCAAGACTGTAAGGTTGGTAGTCTGATAAATAATTAGTCATTGGTGTTGCAAAGGCACCAACAGGCAAGAGCAAGAGTTTTCCTTTACCAACCTTCCTATTGAAAGCCTCATACTTAAGTGCTACGCTTATATCCTGAAATCCTTTAACACCGGCTAATTGGCCTCCGGAGGATTTGGTCTGTACATAAGGAGTTGAAAGCAATACATTGAGTTTATTTATGATTCCATAAGCTACCATGGGTGCAGTAGTATTACGAGTTAAAGTGCCAATGTTGCCATTCACTCGTAAATCAGCGCCTTCCCAATAATGGTCCCAGGTACCGTGATCATAACTTAAAGCAAAACATATTTCACGTTGCTTCATCATAATAGCATCAGCGGGTGTTTGCGCATGAGTAACTCTGCCAACAAACAGAACTGACATGCACAGCATCAGTCGTAAATATTTTTTCATTCAGGATTTTGTTAAGTAATTGGATTTAGGGTTTTTAATTCACATTTCTGTTGCAGAAAAAACAGGATGTTGCTAATCAACATCATTATTAATACACATACGAAAAGTGAATTTTCAGTGAAGCCATTGATATGACACCACTCAAGGATCCGGAATGAACTCCGGAATAAGAAACTGACTAAACTTTGGGAGGCGGACTATTTAACCGAATGCTGTGAGGATCGTAACTTTTTGCTTGTGTGCCCGGAGTGAGCACATTGCTCCAACCATCACTCATACTTTGTAGCGTGGTGGAGGTTGCCATATAATCTTTGATCAAGTTCTGAGCAGTCTTAGTATTACTTTTCTCGCTTACCGGTTTATCAGTAAAAGTCTTTACATAATCCGCAAGTGCCTGCTTGATATCCTTAGAAGCATTGTCTTTAACACAAACAATGTAAAGTGTATCGCTTTGAAGTTTTTGCTTCACCATGCGATATACTTCGCCCTGGTGTTCAAATTCACCATCCACGCGGGTGTACTCACGAGAGTCAGTAGCATAAGGAACGGTGAGGGGAACTTTAATGGTTATTTCCTGGCTGCGGGCATAATCTTCATTATCAAATCGGGCCTGCATTTCCCGGCTATTTTTGAACTCGAGGCCCACAAATACCCCATAATATCCCAGCACATTGAGCAGGAATAAAGCGAGTAGAAATAGGGTAAGTCCTCTTTTCACAATATTAAAAGTATAGAAATGTTCTGAGTTTCAAAATAAGAGCAGTAGAAAATTTTGTAAAACTGCGATTTTGATATGAAAAAAGAAGATTACATGTGCTCCTTTTTATTCTTCACCAAGTCGTACATAAGTTCACGGGCCCGATGAAGCTGGGCTTTTACTGTACCCAGAGGTGCTTCCAATTCGACTGCAATTTCTTCATAACTCAATTCATGAAAGTAGCGGAGCCGAACCAATTTTTGGTATTTAGAAGGAAGCATATTTACAAATACCTGAATCAACTCTTCTTTCTGTGCTTTAATTGCTTCATCCTGTGGGTTAAGTGCACCATCATCTTCCACATCAATACCTACCGACTGACCATCATCATCAGTAAACGTACTTTGAATGCTAAGCGTGTTCAGTTTTCTTTTACGGATAAAATCGATCGTATTGTTTGTGGCAATTCGAAACAACCATGTACTGAATGTAAAATCTTTTTTGAATTTATGGAGGCTTCGAAATGCCTTAGAGAAAGATTCCATCGTGAGATCTTCCGCATCGTCAATGTTGCGCACCATTTTTAAAACCATATGGTACACAGGTCGCCTATACCGCTGAAGCAACTTGGCGTAGGCCTTGTCGTCACCATCAATGGCCATATCAATCAGCTTGAAATCTTCAAGTGCTTTGGGAGAAAATCGGCTGTCTTCTAGTTCTTCCATCGTATACGTTTGACTACTAACGCCCTCAGGCCGGTGACAAGATAATAAAAGGCGAAAATAAAATCTAAAAAAGGAACTTTCCAGCTCTCAAAAGTGCCTCCCAATTTTAACGAACCTCTGTAAAACAAGAGAATCAGCAATATCCATCTTAAAATAAGAATACTCACTATACTCAATAGTGAACCTGTAAAAACCATTGCAGGTACAACAAAAAACCAAGTGAGCAGCCAGGTGAGGGAGAATATTGACAAAATTATTTTATCCGATAACTTATACCTCTTACCTACCGACAAATGTCTGAGCTTCTGATGTAAAAAGTCGCGCCAATTCAATTTTGGATTTGACATTGTAATCGCTTCTGTCCCTACCGAAACCCGGGTATTTATTTTTGTTGCGTGCCTGTTAACAAATAAATCATCATCACCCCCCATAATTTCAAGGTGTGTATTGAATCCCTTGTTCTCAAGAAAAATGGACTTTGTGTAAACCAAATTGCGACCAACGCCCATGTAAGGTCGGCCCAAATAAGCTAAGCTGATGAATTGAATTCCTGTAAGCAACGATTCAAACCGAATAAAGGCATTTAACCATCCCTCGCGTTTGATATAAGGCGAAAAACCCAAAACGATTTGAGTCTTATCGTTATACTGCTCCGTCATGCGTTTTATCCATTGGTTACCCGCAGGACGGCAATCTGCATCCGTAAAGAGCAACCATTCAAACTTCGCAGCTCTAACGCCAAGGGTCAATCCAAACTTTTTTCCGCTGATGTGGTCGGGCTTATGAATAACCCGCACCATTTTTAGCCTACTGTTTTCGGCAGCGACTCCGCGTAAATAATCATAGGTGCCATCATTACATCGGTCCTCCACAATAATCACTTCAAACTCCGGGTGATCCTGAGCTAACAGTAGCGGTATCAATTCACGAAGATTCTGCTCTTCATCATGAGCACAAATAATAACAGAAACCGGATGAGGGGGATGAATCGATTCTTTTTCCTTTTTATTGAGCCCCAGTAAGAAGAGGAGTATGTAAAGGATCTGAATACTTAGTATCAGAATGCAAAGAAAAGTTATTGTGAACAAGGAATTCGGGTTATGAACTAAAAACGGACAAATATAAAAGCTAATCATAAAAGGTTAAGATTTATTATTCCTACAAACATCAGAGCAGCATAAACGTCCTTTATGGGATTTGGAGAGCGTAACTGGTGAGATTAACTTTGCTCCCTCATGAAATTCAATATCCAGGCAACTGACCCGCTATCGAACGCCAGGGCAGGAACACTCACCACCGACCATGGTGAAATACCCACCCCGATTTTTATGCCGGTTGGCACAGCCGGATCTGTGAAAGCAGTGCATCAGCGAGAACTTAAGAATGATATTGATGCTAAAATTATTTTAGGCAATACATACCACCTCTATCTGCGACCTGGCTTACCATTACTTGAAAGTGCTGGTGGACTTCATCCGTTTATAGGCTGGGATCGACCCATTCTGACAGATAGTGGTGGATATCAGGTGTATTCATTGGGTGCAAACCGGAAGATCACAGAAGAAGGTGTGATTTTTAAATCGCACATTGATGGATCCAGGCACACCTTCACTCCAGAAGGAGTAATGGACATTGAGCGCAGCATTGGTGCAGATATCATTATGGCCTTTGACGAATGTACACCCTACCCGTGCGAATACAACTACGCAAAAAACTCTATGGAACTTACCCATCGCTGGCTTACCCGATGCGTGAATAGGGTTAATACTACTTCGCCCAGATATGGATATGATCAAGCTCTTTTCCCCATAGTACAAGGAAGTGTTTACAAAGATTTGCGGATTAAGTCTGCTGAGTTTATTGCCAATCAACAACAACCGGGTAATGCTATTGGTGGATTATCCGTGGGCGAACCACATGAAATGATGTATGAGATGACAGATGTGGTATGTAACATCTTACCAAAAAACAAGCCCCGGTACCTTATGGGCGTAGGCACCCCTGAAAATATCCTTGAATGCATCGCTTTGGGTATTGATATGTTTGATTGTGTAATGCCTACCCGCAATGCACGTAATGGAATGCTATTCACTACGCAAGGAATAATTAATATCCGCAATGAAAAGTGGAAGGACGATCTTTCTCCGATCGATCCGGAATTGGGAGGATATGTGAGTACCCAACACTCAAAAGCATACCTTCGGCATCTGATCATCTCGAAAGAGATTTTAGGCGCGCAAATTGCTTCAATCCACAATCTTACCTTCTATCTTTGGCTGGTCAGGCAAGCCCGGCATAAAATTCAGGAAGGCACATTTACGCAATGGAAAAACGACATGGTCAAATTAGTCTCTCAGCGTCTTTAATTTCCTCAGTGAAATGACCATTCTCGATCGGTATATCATAAAAAAAATTCTCTCCACATTCTTTTACGTGGTGCTGATCCTTGTGGCTATCATAACAGTTATTGACCTAACCGAAAAAATAGATAAGTTCTCAGTCAATAATTTAAGCACCACCCAAGTACTCGGTTATTACGGTGATTTTATTCCCTGGATAGCTGGTTTGATTTCTCCCATCACTGTTTTTATTTCGATTGTATACGTCACCTCTCGAATGGCTGCTCACACAGAAATTATTGCCATCCTGAGTAGCGGTGTTAGCTTTAAGAGATTGCTGGTACCTTATTTTGTAGCCGCTTTAATTATCGGCTCACTCAGTTTTTATTTAAATGGGTGGGTGATCCCTAAATCCAACCAGGAACGACTTGTCTTTGAAATGCAATATTTTAAAAAGAATAATCTCTATAGCCGGGCGAACATTCACATGCAGATAGAGCCCAATGTGTATCTGTTCATTCAGAATTATAATAATCAATCAAATACCGGATACCAGTTTTCACTGGAACGATTTAGGGAAAACCGATTAGTTGAAAAACTCTCAGCGGAGAATATTCAATGGGACACATTAAAACACAAATGGACCTTACGGATCTGGAAGCGTAAACTTGTGGATAGCATCTTCCAGGTGAGGCCAACTTCATTCGATGCAAAATTTGGCACCAGTGGCTATGAATTGGATACGATGCTATCCATTTCACCAAAAGATTTTGAAGCCAATGATCGCGGCTATGATGGCATGACCATTGATGAACTAAATAATCATATCAGAAAAATGCGTTTCCGTGGCTCAACGGGTGTAGAGATTTATGAAGTAGAAAAACACATTCGTTTTGCAACACCCTTTACAATTTTCGTTTTGGTTTTCATGGGGGTAATCGTTTCGTCTAAGAAAAGCAGGGGCGGCACCGGTTTTCAAATTGCTCTTGGCTTCATGTTGTCGTTCGTTTTCATTCTCTTTTTTACCATGACACGCACCTTTGCCGAAGCAGGTTCGCTCCCACCCTTTCTCGCGGCCTGGTTGCCCAACAGTGTGTTTACCATTATTTCGCTGGGCATGTATAAATATGTACCCAGGTGATAGCCACAACCCGAGATTATTTCAAATTACATTTCATTGTTTTTCTATGGGGGTTTACTGCCGTACTTGGCAAACTCATTTCCATTCCCCCAGTGGAGATGGTTTTCTATCGCACACTGCTGGCAGCTATTGGAATGGCCGTGCTAATGATCTTTCTAAAGAAGTCCTTTGCGGTGTCCCGTAAGGATCTCGTTGTTATTTTTCTAACCAGCATTATTGTTGCCATACATTGGGTTACTTTTTTTGTTTCCGGTAATATTTCTAACCCATCCACAAGCCTGGTAGGTTTTGCGACTTGCTCCTTTTGGGCCGCATTCATTGAACCCATTGCAAAAAGAAAAAACATTCAACTACTGGAAATTGGATTGGGGTTAATTGTGCTTCTGGGCCTCACCATTATCCTGACTTTCAATTTTCAATATCCAATGGGTCTTTTCTTAGGAATAGTCTCTGGCATGACTGCGGCTCTGTTCAGCGTTATTAATTCAAAACTGGTTCACCAAGTTAATGCCTACACGATCACCTTTTATGAAATGCTCGGAGCATGCCTCGTCATTCTATTCTTTATGCCAGTTTATCAAAATACCTGGGCGCCACAAGGGGAGCTAAATCTTGCCCCCACGTTTGTTGATTGGATTTATATTGCGATTATGGCCCTTGCGTGTTCGGTGTATGCATTTTCTGTTTCCATCAATCTTTCTAAAAAACTATCCGTTTTTTTTATTCAACTGGCGTTGAATCTCGAACCTGTTTATGGAATAATTTTAGCTTTGTTAGTATTCGGGCAAAAAGAAGTGATGAGTTTGAATTTTTATGTTGGAACAATAATAATCCTTTGTGCCGTTATCGCTTACCCTGTCATTAAGAAAAAGCAGAATCAAAGCATTCCCATCCAATAAACCATTCCCGGAAAATAGTTTTTAAAATCAACCGGTGAATTAAAAATCCCAAAAACCGAAGCACCAGATCCACTCATGCTTGCATAAAGAGCCCCGTGTTGATACATACTCTCTTTAATCGATGCAATGGAAGGATGCTTTTGAAAGACGGATTCTTCGAAGTCGTTGACAAGCACATCTCTAAACTCTGATAATGGCAACGATAAAATTTCAGATAACGAGGCACTGGGTTGTTTCGGTTTAATTCCCGCAAAGGCATCAGCAGTAGAAACGTGAATATCAGGTTTCACTAAAATCAAAAACATTCCCTTCAAATTCAAATTCACTTCAGATAGTAATTCACCACGGCCTCTACCAAACATGGGTTTGTCTTCTACAAAAAAAGAACAATCGCTACCCAATTGAGCAGCATAGGTACGCAATTGTTGAGATGATAACTCTAACTTAAAAATTGAATTGATCGTACGCAAAGTAAAGGCAGCATCCGATGATCCACCACCCAACCCTGCCCCTGCTGGAATCACTTTATGTAAATGCATTTGCACGGGCGAAAGGTTAAAATCACATTGGAGTAATCGATAGGCTTTAATGCAAAGATTTTCCTCCGGATTTCCCGGGATATCAAGACCCGAACTCGAAAATGAGAATTTATCGGCTTTTATTACTTCGAGGATATCCGTCCAGGGTACCGGATAAAAGCAAGTCTCAATGTTATGATAACCATCAGCCCGCTTTGAAACTATTTGCAGGCCAAGGTTAATTTTGCAGTAAGGAAAAACTACCATGTTGGATACCGGATACCGGATCCTGGATGCTTAGTTCATAGGCAGGTACCAAGCATCCAGCATCAAGTATGATTAATTTATTTGGATAAGCGGGCAACCAATTCTGTAGTAATACCTGAGCCGGAGAAACCTCCATCATGCATCAGGTTTTGCATGGTAACCATACGCGTATAATCCGAAAACATAACGGCAATGTAATTTGCACAATCCTCGGCCGTTGCATTGCCTAATGGCGACATCATTTGAGCAAAATCAAAGAATACATCGAAACCAGAGATGCCTGTGCCTGCAGTTGTTTTTGTTGGCGATTGTGAAATCGTATTAACTCGTACTTTTTTCTTCGTGCCATAGCGTTGACCATAACTTCTGGCAATTGATTCGAGCATCGCTTTCGCCTGGGCCATATCGGTATAATCAGGATAGGCTCGCTGGGCAGCTATATAGCTAAGAGCCACTACAGAACCCCATTCATTCATCGCATCCAATTTTTCAGATGTTTGAAGAACTTTATGAAAGGAGAGTGCCGAAATATCAAGAGTCTTCAAATACCAGTCGTAATTCATATCTCCATACTCTTTTCCTTTGCGGATGTTCGGGCTCATGCCTATAGAGTGAAGAACAAAATCGAGTTTGCCCCCCAATACTTCCATGGATTTGCTGAAGAGATTGGTAAGGTCCTGCTCGGAAGTAGCGTCCGCTGGAATAACCTCAGCGTTACAGGCTTTAGCCAATTGGTTGATAGTTCCCAGGCGCATAGCAATTGGCGCGTTGGTAAGTGTAAATTCTCCCCCTTCTTCTTTCACCTTGAGTGCTGTTTTCCAGGCGATGGAATTTTCATCCAATGCTCCAAAAATAATTCCCTTCTTTCCTTTAAGCAGGTTATGAGCCATGACTGTTTCGTTTTAAAGTTTGGACACAATATTACGAATTCCCCACAATTGCCGCTATTTTTGGTCTTCATGAAAAAAGAAGCAAGAACTCCGATTGGAATCTTTGATAGCGGAATAGGCGGACTAACTGTGGCACATGCTATCCGGCAACTTCTTCCTCACGAAAATATGATCTACTTTGGAGATACAGCCCACCTCCCCTATGGAGATAAATCAGAAGCAGCAATACAAGCATATTCTATAAAAATTGCCGATGTCTTACTGAAAAAGGGATGTAAAGTAATTGTGATTGCCTGTAACTCAGCCAGCTCGGCTTCCTATGAATTACTGAAAGAATATGTGCGCAAAGATGCTCACATCCTGAATGTAATTGATCCTATGGTCGAATTGGTGACCCGAAACTATGAAGGAAAAGTAGTAGGCTTAATTGGTACAAAGCGCACTGTTCAATCAGGCATCTATACAAATAAAATTAAAGAGGCCAATAAAGGTATCCGCCTGCAATCATTAGCCACACCCCTTTTGGCTCCTATGATTGAAGAAGGTTTCTTTAACAATCAAATCAGTCATGAAATCATTGCTCAATATCTTGAAGATCCTATTCTGAAAAACATTGAAGCGCTCGTTTTGGCCTGCACGCACTACCCACTTATAAAAAAAGAGATCAGTTCATTTTATAAAGGACGGGTGGATGTATTGGACTCTGCTGTTGTTGTGGCCGAAGCGTTACAAAATTATTTGTCTGAAAATATGCTTTTGAATACCGAAGGCGAGCCCAGTCAACACTTTTTTGTTTCAGATTATACTGAAGCTTTTGAGGCATCTACGAGGCTCTTTTTCCAGGAGAAAGTGACTTTGGAACGACATCCGCTTTGGAATTAGCCTATAAAATTGAAGTGATGTAGGTTTTTTTGCAATTCGGCAAATTTTAATATACATATAAAACTGACATTTGAGGCTTAATTGGCTTGTAAACTGTGTTATCAACGCTTTTCTTCATTCTACCATTAATTCTGTTTTACACTATAATAGTAGTGTATGCAGAACGTAAGATTTCTGCCTTCATGCAAGACCGGTTAGGTCCCATGGAAGTAGGTTATTATGGGCTATTACAAACTGTAGCCGATTTACTGAAACTCCTGCAAAAGGAAGATATCGTACCCGCTGCTGCGGATAAAAAACTTTTTAAACTAGCTCCACTCCTGATCTTTGTTCCAATTTTTCTGGGCTTTAGTGTGCTACCATTATCTCCAGCATGGTCTGCTTCTCCTTTTTCTTCAGCTCTATTCTTCTTACTGGCTATTATTTCACTCGATGTTATAGGTATTATTATAGCAGGCTGGGCATCTAACAATAAATATAGTATGCTGGGCACTCTTCGCTCTGCAGCACAAATTATTTCATACGAGGTACCTCTCAGTATTTCCGTCTTGTGTGCGTGTGTGCTAGCCCAGTCTCTTGATTTGCAAGAAATCTCCTTTCAACAGGGAATCCTGAGTAATGATCAAACCAATTATTTATTCGGAATTAAGTCGTTAGGTATTGACGTAACTGAGATAGGTGGCTTTCTAACCTGGAATGTATTTCGCATGCCAGTACTCTTTTTTGCGTGGTCGATATTCTTCATTGCTTCATTGGCAGAAAGCAATCGGGCACCGTTTGATTTACCCGAAGCTGAATCTGAATTAGTGGCCGGTTTTCAAACAGAATATTCAGGATTCCGCTGGGCTGTAATTATGTTGGCTGAATATGCCATGATGCTTTTAGTAAGCTTTGCCGGTGTGATTTTGTTTTGGGGAAGTTGGAATACACCACTCCCTAATATGGGAACACTAGCGCTGGCTGATTGGACTACCGGTGTACCCGGATCAATAGGCTTCCATGTATGGGGAATTTTTTGGATAGTGTCCAAGACTTTTTTTACAGTGGCCCTGCAGATATGGGTGCGTTGGACCTACCCCCGCATTCGAATTGACCAACTTACATCCTTAAGCTGGAAATTTTTAACTCCTTTGGCTTTGCTATTGCTGGTTATTTGTTCACTTTGGAAATTGTTGCTGTGATGCGAACGAAGAGATACATATCATTCATCCTAGCATGGGTTCTTCTGCTGGCCTATCCATCCTATTCACAACCTAAACGCGATAGTCTAGAAAACGCTTTAAGAAACGCTCCTTCCGATTCTGCACGATTAACTACTCTAATATTGCTTTCAAAAGCGTATCAGTATACCGACTTCACACAAGCCGAAAAATACTCTGAGCAAGCATTGGATCTTGCAAAAAAGAATAACTGGATTTGGGGGAAATCCAAAGCATTATCACAAGCAGGATTTCTTGCTACTATTAGTGGCGATCATTCAAGTGCAATCAAATATGATAACGAGGGACTTCAACTGGTTATTTCATCTGGAGACAGTACTTCTATCGCTGAATCGCTTAACAACTTAGGCAACGACTACATTGAACTTGGAAAATATGATGAAGCCTATTACTACTTCACCCAGTCGTATAGAGTTGCAAGAGCCATTAGTGATTCATTAAAAATGACCGTAGCAATTTTTAATATTGGCACAGTGCTCACAGAATTAGGTCAATACGATCTGGCTCTTGATCACTTTAGAGTAAGTGCTGATATAAGCAAAGCGATTAATGATCTTGATGGAATTTCCTTTTATCAGGATGCAGTTGGAGATGTTTATCTGAGAAAAAAGGAATATGCGAAGTCTGAAGAGTTTCTACAAAAAGCATTAAAAAACATTCGCAATAGCAAACTTACGGTTATTGAACCAAAAGCACTAAAACACATGGCCCAGCTTGCTTTTGAATTAAACGATCCAGAAAAGGCTCTGGCTTATTACGATACTGCTTCCATGTTATATCGTTTTGCAAGCAATGAATTTGGCGTGGCCGAGGTGAATCTGGGAATCAGTAAAATTTTAATTGACCAGGAAAGATTTAACGAAGCCCAAGGCCTGATCGAAAGAAGTCTGGTAACTGCAAAAAACTTCAATGCGCAAAAAATGGAGATTGATTGCTACAAACAGCTTTCTGAACTGGCCGAGAAAAAGGAAGATTTCAAAAGTGCCTTAGCCTACCATAAGAATTTCACTCAATTGGAGGATTCTCTCTTCAGTCAGGAAATGGTTGAAAAGATATTTCAGGATCAGCTACGATTTCAGACTGAAACAAAAGATTTTGAAATAGCTGCATTGAGCAAAGCCAAGACAGAACAAGATACCGAGCTACGAAGACAAGAGTTTCTGAGCAACATATTAGTGGTTATCATGGCTCTTACAGCAATTCTACTCTTTACTGTTTATCGGAGTGGCCAACGAAGAAAGCGCATCAATAATTTGTTGATTGAACACCAGGAAGAAATTAAGAAACGAAGCATCGAACTGGAGCAGTTAAATCAGGTAAAAGATAAATTCTTCTCCATTATATCACATGATTTGAGGTCTCCGATCAATGCGTTATACGGCTTGTTAAATCTTGTCGATAATAAGCAGATTAGTCAAGATGAGTTTATTAAACTTACGCATGAGCTTAAGATTCAGTTCAATCATACCCGCACCTTAATAAACAATTTATTGGACTGGGCGCTGCTTCAAATGGACAAGCTCAAGATCCAACCTGAAAAAATTGAGCTTGCTTCAATAGTAGATCAAAATTTCAAATTACTAAGTTCACTGCATCTCAAGGAGTTAAAGTTGGCGAACTTAATAGGTACCGGGGTAACGGGCTGGGGTGACTTAAATATGATTAACCTGGTGTTCAGAAATCTGATTCTTAATGCGATCAAGTTCTCTGAAAGTGGTGGGACAATTGAAGTGACTGCTAAGGAACAAGGAGACTTTTATGTTGTTGCCGTCAAAGATCATGGTGTGGGTATCCGTCCCGAAGTACAGAAAATACTTTTTGAAAAAACTTCTGGCTACAGCACCCGGGGCACAGCTAATGAAAAGGGCACGGGTCTCGGCTTGATTCTATGCAAGGAATTTATTGAGAAAAATGGCGGCCAAATCTGGCTGGAAAGCGAAGAAGGTAAAGGCAGTACGTTTTATTTCACTGTTAAGAAGGCTTCGTAAAGGCATTAAGCAATTTCCTTCTATTTTTGTTTTAAGATAGAATGGAAAACAAACTCTCGTATTGGTCGAATTTTGCCCTTACCGTAAGGACGCTCCTACAAGGCCTTTCGCTGACTTTATCTCATATTGTTAAGGCAAGAAAAAGCAGAAACAAAATTTCCATTCAACAGGATGGCTATTTTGATAAGCAGACCGGGATTGCTACCGTGCAATACCCCTTCGAAACGATTCCTGTACCCGACAATGGTAGGTACAAATTGCACAATGAAATAGAAGATTGCATCGTGTGCGACAAATGTGTAAAAATTTGTCCGGTCAATTGCATCACAATTGAACCCATACGATCGGCAGAAGAGTTCGGCAAAACATCGGATGGAACTCCAAAGCGAATTTATGCCGCAAAATTTGATATTGATATGGGCAAATGTTGCTTCTGTGGCTTATGCACTACGGTATGTCCTACTGAGTGCCTCACCATGACTAAAGAATATGACTTCGCCACCTTTGATATTACAGAACACCATTTTGGTTTTGGTAATATGACCCTAAGCGACATAGAAACGCGAAAAAAAGAGTGGGAAGAACACCAGAAAACAAAAGCTGCTTCTGTTTCAGCATCAGCCGATACTCCTATAAAATCCGCTACAGCAAAACCTGTGTTCAAACCCAGAATGAATCCTCCGGCACAACCCACAAAATCCGAATGACATGCAAGAGATAGTACTATACATTTTTATGGGTGCTTCCATTGCTGCGGTGTTAGTGATGATTTTGAACCGCAATATATTTTATGGAGCCCTGGCTCTATTGATTTGCCTAATTTCCCTTGCTGGAATCTATGC
>DAOOCD010000017.1:0-28124 GCA_035408225.1 Cyclobacteriaceae bacterium
GTAACAATATGGTCGCGTGGAATGGGGCCTACTACTGCAATTTTACTCATATGAATGTTTTTAATTCTTTGATGAAACCATTATTTCAATTTATCAGGAATGCTGCTCCAAAAACCCCGGCACTGTCACCTAGCTTAGGCTTAATCACAGGGGTATCCAGCCGGTTATTAAAGATATACTTCTTCAGAGACTCTTTTCCTTCCGAATAAATAATGTCAATGTTTCCCACGCCACCACCAATAACAATCACATCAGGGTCCAGAATATTAACCACGACACTCAATGCAAGACCAAAAAAATGTGTAAGTCGCTCCAAGGTTTGTTTTGCATAAGGATCTGCACCGGCCTTATACAATTCATACACTTCTTTCATGCTTTTTGATTGTCCGCTCACAGAAGCATAATATTTTTCAAGGGCTGGCCCAGCCAACACCTTTTCTACACAACCACTCTTGCCACAATAGCAAGGTCCCCCGGAATCATCCAGAAAATTATGGCCCCACTCGCCACCAATACCTTGCAATCCATTAATCACCTTTCCATCAACCACTACGCCACCGCCAACTCCGGTGCCCATAATTACCCCAAAGACAACCTTGGCATTGGGATACTGGTCTTTCGCTGCACCCATATTGGCTTCTGCTAATGCAAAACAGTTTGCATCATTGGCCATGAATAGCTCCACGCCTAATAATTGTTCAAGGTCTTTCTTTAATGGCTTTCCGTTCAGACTGGTTGAGTTACTATTTTTCATCAGGCCCAAACCAGGGTCAAGTGTGCCAGGGGTTGCAATGCCAATCTTAGCTGGCTTGTACCCCATTGTTGCTTCCATCTTATCAACCACTTTTTTAATCTGGCTAAGAATATGGTCATAGCCTTTGTGTCCTTCTGTGGGAAGTCGATCTCGAAAAAGTACTTGCGGATCTGCTGATGATTTTAATACGGCACCTTCAACTTTAGTGCCCCCCAGATCAATTCCCCATAGATTATTCATCGGTAGATTATGGATTTCAAATTAACAACTATACACCCGAGCCTCCCAGGGTTGCATCTCTTGCGGAGATTTTCCCTCCGGATAATTACCAATTAGTCTGTTCGACAAAAAGGGAATTACTTGGTTGGGTAAGTTAGTAACCTGATCAGAAAAATTAAGAACAATCAGCATTTTTTCTTGCTGCCGTTCACGAAAAAAAAGGAATAGAGAATCACTACCAGATTCTAACGGCCGGTAGGATCCATAGGTAAGTACCAAGTGCGCCTTTCTAATTTCGGCCATCGCCCGAAAGTAGTTGAGAACTGATTCAGAATCATCCAGTTGAGCGTTAACATGAATAGACTTATGATTTGGATTTACCGGCATCCAGGGTAACCCTGTTGTAAAGTCCGCCTGCGGGGTTGAATTCCATTGCATGGGGGTACGGGCATTGTCTCGCCCTGCATAGTTAGCGGCCTCGAGAAATTCTGTTTCTGTAACTCCCTTTTTCTTAGCCTCCCGCCAGCCATTTTGGGTCTCAATGTCTTGAGATTCGCCTATGGTGTTAAGATGGGTATTGGTCATGCCAATTTCATCGCCCATAAAGATGAAGGGAGTACCCCGCATGGAAAGCAATAAGGTGCATAATAGCTTTGATGCCTCTGACCAGTAGCGTTTATCATTACCCCATCGCGAAACCATCCGCGGGAAATCATGATTCCCAAGGAAGACACTTCCCCAACCTCTCTCAACAAAGGCATCGTCCCATGTTTTGAATACCGCTTTAAAGTCTTTCATTTTCCAGGGTATTGGATCAAAGCGTCCACCCGGTCCCTGGTCTAAAAACATGTGGCCAAAATGGAAGATCATATTGAGTCCGTGATCTTCATCCAGATAGTCCTGCGCATTTTGAGGAGTAATGCCTGGCCCTTCACCTACAGTCATCACCTTGTAATGATTCCAAACCTTTTCCCTCGCATCCTTTATATATTCTTTAAGTCGGGGACCATTCGCATAATACTTTCTAATGGTTTCGTTGAAGTCAGGTGTATCAGTATCCGGAAAATCTGATCGCTTTGAAATCGCAGAGATAACATCAAGCCGAAGTCCATCTACCCCTTTCTCCAGCCAGAACTTCATCAGCTTATTTATTTCTTCTCTAAGGATTGGGTTTTCCCAGTTTAAGTCGGGTTGCTTGCGCGAAAACAAATGAAGATAGTACTCACCAGTAGCATCATCTACTTGCCATGCACTACCACCAAAGAAGGAAGGCCAGTTGTTGGGCGGGCCACCATTTTTGCCTGGCTTCCAGAAATAATAATTACGATAAGGATTACTCTTCGACTTCCGTGATTCCTGAAACCAGGGATGCTCATCGGAAGTGTGATTGAGCACCAGATCCATGATTAGTTTAAGGTTGCGATGATGAAGCCCTTTCAATAGTTCATCAAAATCATCCATGGTGCCAAATTCCGGTTGAATAGAATAATAGTCGCTGATGTCGTAGCCACCATCATCATTTGGAGATTTGTAAATCGGGTTAAGCCACACAGCATCTACCCCAAGGCTTTGAATGTAATCAAGCTTTTCGATGATGCCACGAAGGTCTCCTACACCATCCCCATTACTGTCTTTAAAACTGCGAGGGTAAATCTGATAAACAATGGCTTCTTTCCACCAGGTTCGGCTCATACTAATAGTCTTTCAGGGTCTGAGATGAAAGTTCTTTATTGATTAAAACTGACTACTTCCTGCAAAGCCTGGTCTACTTCTACCCCATGCTTTTCTTTTTCTGACTCTGTCCAACCCTGCTCCTGTGCAAAATAATCAATCACTGCATGCTTCCAACGGTCAATTTTAGGGTGATTGAAATACAATAATCCACTTCTACGGATAATAAAATCCAATGGCTTTATTGCCATCTCATGATGGATTGCAAACCAGGCTTTAGCGAGAATCAAGTCACACTCAGGCTTATCAGTTCGGTGTTTTTCTAAGTAATCCAAAATAAGTAAGACTTGCCTGCCATATAAATGAACAAGGTTAGTAGCCTCATTCCCGCGAAGGTTAAGTGAATCAAGTCGACTGACAAGTTCTGATTCTAATTTTTTTACTTCAGCATATTCACGAAAGTCTCCACCGGGAAATATCAACTCATTGGTTTTGCATTCCGATAAATCCCGATCACTGAAGTCACGATCGATTACCTTATCAACCACCCGCTCTGCCATCTTACGGTAGCCGGTTAACTTACCTCCCGCTATGGAAATCAACCCTGTTGGGGATTCAAAAATCTCATCTTTACGAGAAAGTTCTGAGGCTGATTTTCCCTCTTCATGAATGAGGGGACGCAAACCGGCCCAACTGGATTCAATATCAGCAAACGTTAGTAAAGCATCAGGAAAGGTTTCATTCACAGCGTGCAGTAAATACTGCGCATCTTCGCGAGAGGTTACCACATGATCTTTATCCCCCTTATAGTCCGTATCAGTTGTTCCTATATAAGTAATTCGCCCACGAGGGATCGCGAAAATCATACGCCCATCGGGTACATCGAAGTATATTGCCTGTCGTACTGGCAGCCTATGGTAGGGAACCACAATGTGTACTCCTTTGGTAAGGTGTAACTCCTTTCCCTCCTTTGATTTATTGGTGGATCGTAATTCGTCAACCCAGGGGCCTGTTGCATTAACTACTGTTTTAGCGTTAATTGTCAGTTCCGATTTTGAAATCAAGTCAGTAGCCTTAACACCTACAATCTTTTCATTTTCATAAATGAAATCAGTTGCCATTATATAATTCGCAATACAAGCACCTTTGGTAATAGCGAGCTTTGTGATCTCAATTGTTAAGCGTGCATCATCGGTGCGATATTCAGCATAGATAGCACCTCCTTTCACATCATCAGCTTTCAATAAAGGCTCATACTTTAAGGTTTGGGGCCGAGTCAGCATCTTCCGCTGATCCTCAGGTTTTACACCTGCCAGCCAATCATAGATCTTCAACCCAATTGATGTCAGCCAATAACCTAGTCCTCGTTTTTCATACAAAGGCAAAAGCATTTTCTCTGGCACAACCAGGTGAGGTGCAAGTTTGTGTACGATAGCGCGCTCACTACCTACCTCTTTTACAAGAGCAAATTCCAGTTGTTTAAGATAGCGAAGGCCACCATGGATCAATTTTGTCGACCGGCTACTGGTACCACTGGCAAAGTCTTCTTTCTCGATCAATGCTGTGCGCAAGCCTCGCGATGCGGCATCCAATGCAATACCGGCACCCGTTATTCCACCCCCGATAATTAACAAATCGAAGGACTCAGTTTTTAGATGATTTATGTTTGTAGCTCTATTCAAAATTCAGCGATTTAAAATTCAAGATTCAACATTCAAAACATGACTCATTCACTTTGAATATTAAACTATAAATCTTGAATTAATTATCAATCCACCCCATTGTACGCGCTACTGCTTTCTGCCACCCCTTATAAAGTTTAGCGCGGGTAGTTTCATCCATGTTAGGAACAAATCGTTTCTGAATTTTCCGGTTACGGATAATGTCTTCTTTCTTCCAAAGCCCAATTTGAATACCCGCCAGGTATGCTGCCCCCAGCGCAGTAGACTCAATTACTTCGGGGCGTTCTACTTCCGTCCCTAATATATCAGATTGAAACTGCATGAGGATATTGTTGGCACAGGCTCCACCATCTACTTTTAAAATTGCCAGTTTTAGTCCTGCATCTTCCTGCATTGCATTAAGTATATCTTTTGTCTGATATGCTAGCGACTCCAATGTTGCTTTAATGATGTGGTCTTTGCCCGTATCGCGGGTCAATCCGAAAATGGCCCCACGTGCATACATGTCCCAATACGGTGCACCTAATCCTGCAAAGGCAGGCACCACATACACTTCGTTGGATCCAAGCGCCTTCATAGCAAAATATTCTGAGTCTTTGGATTGATCAATGATGTGCATACTATCGCGAAGCCATTGAACGGCTGCCCCAGCTATAAATACACTACCTTCCAATGCATACTCCACTTTGCCGCCCAATCCCCAGGCAATGGTTGTGATCAATCCATTTTTAGATTGCTGAATAGTTGACCCCGTATTCATTAACATAAAGCAACCAGTGCCATACGTGTTCTTCGCCATTCCCGGTTCAAAACAAGCCTGACCAAATAAAGCTGCTTGCTGATCGCCAGCCACACCTGTTATGGGTATCTCAACTCCATTAATATTCCATGTACCAAACAATGAAGCAGACGGCTTTACCTCCGGCAAAACAGATTTAGGCACACCTAACTCCTTGAGTAATCTTTCGTCCCACTTCAATTGACGAATATTATAGAGCATCGTACGAGAAGCATTCGAATAATCTGTTACATGCGATTTACCATTTGTTAGTTTCCAGATAAGCCAAGTATCGATAGTACCAAATGCCAACTCTCCCCGATCTGCCTTTTGTCGTGCTCCTTCCACGTTATCCAAAATCCATTTCACTTTTGTCCCAGAGAAATAAGAGTCGATAACCAAACCGGTGTTTTCCTGAACATATTCTTTCAATCCTTTGGATTTCAATTCCTCGCAGATTGAAGCAGTACGTTTATCTTGCCAAACAATTGCATTGTAAATAGGAACTCCGGTTTTGCGATCCCAGATTACGGTTGTCTCGCGCTGATTGGTAATACCCAAGGCTACAATCGAATCCAGTTCGATTCCATTTTCAACAATTACTTTCTGTAAAACGCCCAATTGCGTGCTCCAGATTTCTTCTGGATTATGTTCCACCCAACCAGAGTTTGGAAAAATTTGTTGGAATTCCTGTTGTGCTATTCCTTTTATCGCTCCTTTTTCATCGAAGAGTACAGCGCGAGAACTGGTTGTTCCTTGATCAAGTGCTATAATGTACTTTGGCATATAGTTGAGTTAGATGTTTTCCAATCGCAAAACTACTTTTGCAAACTCTTCAAAATCACCAAGGTTACTATCAATGATACTCTCAACTATATTTAAATCAAGGGTCTGGTATTCATGAATGGCTATATTTCTAAAGCCAATCATATGCTTCATTTTAACTTGAAGTGACTAAGTGACTCGTTTATTATTCTGGCCTGCAACAAAAAATCAAAAGCATCCCGACTGTTTTGCGGAATGCCTAGTTTCCTTTTCTTCACAATAAAATTAGCAATATCAATAGAGGTCTCGCAGGCTCGTTGAAGATTTAACAAAATAGAATCCTGAACGGTGAAGTTTGTTCTCCAGGTATCTTTATTATCCAAATATTCTTCACGAATCCTCCTGATGCATCGTTCAATAGCGGCAACTTTATTGAGTATCGCATCTTCCATTAAGCGTACACTTTTCCTGATGAAATAATCTCTTTTAAGATACCCTTTCGCTCTTCCTGCAATCGTTGATACATTGAAAGTACTAATACCTCATAGTGCAAAACCAAACTAGCATTCTTAACATATAGTTGCTTGGCTGTTGTAGTAATTTGAGATTAAAACACAATGCTGGCTTGATTTAAATGAATTAAATCAACATCCTTTCCCAAAAGAATTTCTAGTTTCCCTTTCAACTGATATACATCAATAGGGTCTACTTTGCACTCAAACGGAGTTAAAAATGCAATATCTACATCGCTTTCCTTTGCACCCATGCCGTTAGCCATGCTTCCAAAAAGATAAATAACTTCAACGGAAGGTATCTGCTCTGTTATCAATTGAATAACATTATCTAGGTCTGCTTTTTTCATCTTTTAAAGATACCTAAACTAACGAAAATAAACAGTAGTTAAGTATTTCAAAAAATCACCTGGTAAATAAATGCTCCAAGTGTCCCACCTATAATTGGGCCAACCACCGGTATCCACGCATAGCCCCAATCAGAAGTACCTTTACCCGGGATTGGTAAAATTGCATGTGCTATCCGTGGACCCAGGTCGCGAGCCGGGTTCATTGCAAATCCTGTAGTACCGCCTAAACTCAAACCAATCGATACAATTAACAATCCAACTACTAACGGTTTAAGTCCATGAGTAAATTCATTTACACCAATGAAAAGAATTGCAAATACCAGCAAAGCAGTTGCGATTGCCTCACTCATAAAATTTGAAAACGTATTTCTGATGGCTGGTGCAGTGGAAAACACAGCAAGCTTGGTAGCAGCATCAGGTGTATTTTTCCAAAAAGGCTGGTAATAAAACCAAACTAAAAGTGCTCCGGTAAAAGCTCCTGCAAATTGTGCGGCACAATACCCCGCTACCAATGACCATTCAAATTCACCGGTTACAGCAAGTGCCAGGGTAATAGCTGGATTAAGATGTGCACCGCTTCCTTCACTTGCAGCATAAATGCCCATGGTTACTGCAAGACCCCATGCGATACAGATCGCAAGCCAGCCGGCATTTTCTGACTTCGTTCCTTTTAATACAACACCAGCTACAACACCTTCACCTAATAAGACGATCAACATCGTTCCAAGAAATTCTGCGAGATATGGGCTCATAAGATATTTGTTTTAATGTCCGCCTCCCCTAGGTATTGCTGTTTCACTGGATTCTACTGCCTTAACCCGGGTTGTAGTCACCGCAGCTATGATGAGTAAGAGGCCGGCAAATGTAATTGCCAGGCCTGGGTTACTGCCTAAAAAATTCTTGTAGATAAATCCAAAGGAAAGTGTTTGCAGAATCATTGGTATCACAATCATCATATTAATGATGCCCATGTAAACACCATACCGTTCTTTAGGAATGCTACCCACCACCATGATATAAGGAACACCCATCATACTGGCCCACGCAATACCAAAACCGATCATAGGCGCAAATAAAAAATACTTATCGTGAATATGCGGCATTACTAATAAACCCACTCCGGCTGCTATCAGACAGATCATGTGTACATACTTTGCACTAAGTTTCTTAACTAACCAAACCAAGCCAAAAGCAGACAGAAAGGTGACAATGTTATAAAATCCATTAACCAATCCAGTCCACCCAACGGCCTCGCTGTATAAGTCCATATTCTGTTCGGGACTGGTATTCCAAACTGACTTTGCAATACTTAAAGAAATAAATTGAAAATAACAGAACATAGCATACCACTGAAAGAGATACACAAGTGCCAATTGCCACAAGACTTTCGGCATATCTTTTATTGCAGAAAATATTTCGATGAAGGGTGCCAACACGCCTTTAGGCTGTGCGCGCAGCTCCCGTAACTCTTCCTCCGTAGGCGGAATTTCAGGCGTAGTGGAAACCGACCACCACACTGAACCGATGGAACAAACAGCCCCAACGAAAAAAGAGCCAAACACCCAATATGGAATCCCGCTTTGTCCATCATCCGCAATGGTTGATCCGGTAATAGTCTTCTGAAAAAAATAAATGGAAAGATTGGCCAGCGTAATCCCTAAACCAGTGAAAAAACTTTGTGTCAGAAAACCTGTCGGGCGTTGACTATCGGGTAGTTTATCGGCAATAAAGGCACGATAAGGTTCCATGGCGGTATTATTGGCTGCATCCAATACCCATAGCAATCCGGCAGCCATCCATAGGGCGCTGCTGAATGGAAACAGAAACAGACACAGGCTACAGAAAATAGCGCCTATCAAAAAGTAAGGCTTCCTCCGCCCCCAACGTGGCGACCAGGTTTTATCACTCATGGCACCAATGATTGGCTGTATCAATAGGCCCGTCATTGGGCCTGCCAAATTCAGTAGCGGAAGATCATCGGGATTAGCATGTAGAAAAGTGTAGAGCGGGTTAATTGCCGATTGTTGTAACCCAAAACTGTATTGAATGCCAAAGAACCCAACGTTCATGTTGATGATTTGGGAGAAGGAAAGCTGGGGCTTAAAGGACATGCTTTTTATGGTGAAGGTAGAAAATACCGTTCATGCATTTACAAACACAAAAAAATTATCGTGACAATCTTGAAAAAAAGAAAAGGCCACTCAAATAGAGTAGCCTTTAAATTACTTCTTTAATATGTAATTAATCAGGACAGGTTCCAGTATTTCTCCAATTTAATACACTTAAAACAATTGTTTTATCTGGAGCTCCTCCTTGCTTGCGATTATCAACCTCCTTACATTCAGCATCCTTCTCAACATAAGTCCAATCTGGGTTGGTATCAGCATTTTGGCTACGTCTCAATTTGAACTCCGTACCATTCGGGAACTCAACAGCAGCACAATAGCAGTTAGTAGATACTTTTGTTAAAAGTATATCAGTGCTCCATCCAGTCAAACTGCCAATCAATCCCACTTTAACATCAGCAGGAGTAGTAGGAGGTGCAACCACAATTACGGTAGTTTTTCCTGCCACTTTGCAACTCGCTAATGCATCACATGCAATTGAAATGTCTTTGGAAGATTTCAGTTCCTGGCCGGCTACATCAACAGCCACTACTTCTAATTTATAACTGCCTGGCAATTGATTCTTAACGATATCTCCGCTAATAGAGAGTGTCAGTTTTTCAGAAGTAGCTGTCTGCTTGTTCGTTGAAATAACAGTACTTCCGGATTTTAAAGTTATGGTACCTTCTTTTAGAGGTGTAACCGAACCATCCTTTACATCAGCAGTTAAGGCAGTAGCCGATCCTGCAGTCAACGTACCTGGAGCTGTTATGTTGATCGTTGGAGCAGTCGAAATCGTATCCACCGAAACACTTTCTTCTCCGCAGGAATTAAGCACCAGAAGTGTTACAATGAAAAGTGAAGTAAACTTTATGTTTCTCATAGTAAAGATTTAGTTATAGAAAATATTTTAACAATAATAAGCAAGTCAAACTCAAAAAACCATAATTGGCTGCAAAATCTGAGATTTTTTTTAGCAATCGTTTGCGATGCCGTTTGCTTATTTTTATTAATCTAAGATTACCTTTCTCACTATCTTAGGCTCTAAATCAAGATTATTATGTGGTTGAAGTCTATCAAGAGCGTGATTATTGCTGTATTAACAATTTGCAGTGGCCTTACGTATGCCCAGGTGGCCTCCCTTAACCCTGCTAATCCAACCTCGGAACAACAGGTTGTAGTCACCTTTGATGCAGCCGGAACTCCCTTATCAGGAGAGACTAAGATTTATATGCATAGCGGGGTTGTAACTACTAATACTGCCACCCCTGGCGGTGGCGACTGGAAGTTTGTGAAGGGGAATTGGGGGCAGGATGACGGAATAGGTCAAATGACTGCAGTTTCAGGCCAACCTAATAAGTGGCAAATCACCCTTACCCCCACATTAAGGAATTACTATGGAGTAAGCCAAGGAACTAATATATTTTGGGTGGCTATGGTTTTTCGAAATTCTAATGGAAGTAAACAAACATCGCCAGATCTTTTTCTTCCAATTTCGGTACCTGCTTATGTGACAATTGATACACCAACCGCTTCAAGTGTATTTGTTGAAACTGGTGCAAGTATCCTGATTTCAGCTACGGCCTCGTCACAAGCAACTTCCATGGAGATGCTTATTGATGAAGGTTCTGGTTTTGCTCAGGTTGCAACTGTTGCAAATAGTTCAACCATTACACATAATTATACCCCCAACAGCGAAAGTATTTCAGTGAAAGTTAAAGCGACCATTAACTCATTACAAGTCGAGACAATTTCAAACTTTACCTTCACTATCAGGCCAACCCTTGTGGTTGCAGATTTACCCGATGGAGTTAAAGATGGTATTAATTATGGGGCGGACCCAACCAAAGTTACTCTTGTTTTACTCGCTCCTGGTAAGGAGTTTGTTTATGTTGTTGGCGATTTTTCTGGTTGGATTTTAAACAATACTTACTTTATGAATAAAACGCCTGACGGAAAAAGATTTTGGTTAGAAATCAGTGGGCTTACTAGTGGTCAGGAGTATGTATTTCAATATTGGGTTGATGGTACGATAACAATCGGTGACCCGCTAGCCGACAAAGTAGCAGATCCTTATAATGATTCCTTTATTCCTGTCAATACCTATCCGAATTTACCAGCATACACAAAAACTGAATATGGAATTGCTACCGTATTACAAACTAATCAGAATCCGTATACCTGGGCAGCCACGGAAAGTTCATGGGTAGCACCTGATAAGAAGAGTCTTGTTATTTATGAACTATTGATTCGGGACTTTTTAGGTTCGAGAAGTTATAAAGACCTGGCTGATACAATACCCTATTTAAAGCGATTAGGAGTTAATGCAATTGAACTAATGCCCATAATGGAGTTTGAAGGAAATTTAAGTTGGGGTTATAACCCTTCCTATTTTTTAGCTCCCGACAAATTTTATGGTTCAAAAAATGATCTTAAGAAATTTATTGAAAAGGCACACGCTAATGGAATAGCCGTTATCATGGATATGGTGCTCAATCATGCATTTGGCCAGAATGCGATGGTACAGATGTACTTCAATAAAACGAGTAATAAACCGGCTACCAATAGCCCATGGTTTAATCCTGATGCTACACATCCATTCAATGTAGGATACGACTTTAATCACGAAAGCCAATACACAAAAGATTTTGTTGATACGGTATGCAGCTACTGGTTAAAAGAGTATCACGTTGATGGTTATAGATTCGATCTTTCGAAAGGATTTACCCAAACCAATAATCCAAGCAACGTTGGTGCGTGGAGTGCTTTCGATCAATCCCGAATTAATATTCTCTCAAGAATGGCAACCGAAATCTGGAAAGCAAAATCCAGTGCGTATGTAATATTGGAACACTTTGCTGACAGCCAGGAAGAAACTGTTCTGGCAAATCAAGGCATGTTACTCTGGGGAAATCTGACTGGTACTTATTCCAGCGCATTAAATGGAAATTCGCAATCGGATCTTAGTGGTGCCAAGAGAGTTTCATACGTTAATTATATGGAAAGCCATGACGAAGAAAGGCAGTTGGTAGAGTTACTAAACAAGGGAGCCTCATCAGGTTCATACAATATTAAAGAATTAGATATTGCTCTTAACCGTGCTAAATTAGGTGCGGCTTTTTTCTACACCATACCTGGCCCAAAAATGTTATGGCAATTTGAAGAACTAGGCTACGATAAAAGTATTAATCTCTGTCCAAACGGAACCATAAATACCAACTGTCGTGTAGATAATAAACCTCTGCCCTGGGGCACCGGAAGCCTTAATTACTATTCGGATTCAGACAGGCAACGATTATATAAGACTATTGCCAGCATTAATAAGTTGATTCAATCTAATAAAAGCACTTTTGATAATGGAAGTTTTGTATGGAGTCCTACCGGAGACTTAAGAAACATCAAAATTACCCATACAACGATGGACGTAGCTATTGTTGGTAACTTCTCACTGACCTATAAGGAAGCCAGCGCAATTTTTACTAAGACAGGAACCTGGTACGATTACTTTAGCGGAGGATCTGAACAAGTGGATGATATTAATAAAGTTGTCCTGCTGGCACCTGGTGAATTTCATATTTACACCTCCGTAAAGCAACCCACCCCGGAACCCGGTTTAGTTGACTTCGTAATAACCAGTATTATGGAAGAAGATAATCTCATTTCTGTATATCCTAATCCAACTGATAATAAAATAATCCGATTTAACTTACCAGAATCAACTCAAAATAAAACGAGTGTACAAATTTTTAACGTTCTTGGTCAATTACTTTTTGATAAGGAATTTTTGTCTACACCCGAAACGATAGAGCTAGATGTTCACTTCCTGAGTTACGGATTTTATCTTGTAAGTATCGAAAGTGGAAAGCAACATGTAGTAACCAAACTTCTTATTAGGTAGAACATTGTAAAATGATGCATACCTAGAATGATTGTCAACACTAGTTCATCGATAGAGAATCATATTGCCATCATTTTGACAATGGTATTTATTTATTCAGCTGGCTACGGCCAAAGTAATCAAGACAGGCCCATTACCATTTTAGGAGATTCAAGTTTAACCACCAGTAGTAAGGTAATAATTACCGGCAAGATTACTGATGCTAATAGTCTTCCAATTTACAACGCATCTATTTCAGTCGATACGCATAAGTATTTTGATTATTCCGATAAAGATGGTCGCTTCTTCATAGAACTTCCCGCAGGGACCTACAATATCATGGTTCGTTATGTCAGTAAAGAACCAATATCTCAACGCATCAGAGTGTTTTCTACGGATGTTATTAATTTCATGTTAGTGGATCAAGTCTTAAACCTCGATGAAGTAGTTATCTCTTCGCGTCCTATTGATAGTAATGTGAAAAGCACCTTATCGGGAGTATCCCAGTTTAACATCGCTGAAATTAAAACGCTCCCCTCATTTATGGGGGAAGTAGATATTTTAAAAACAATTCAACTTCTTCCGGGTGTAACGAGCGTAGGCGAAGGATCATCCGGTATTAACGTACGGGGTGGCCGTGTTGATCAAAATCTTATTTTACTCAATGGAACTCCGATTTTCAGCGCTACCCATGCACTTGGTTTTATCCCCGCCTTTAATCAGGATGTTGTACAAGGTTTTACACTTTATAAAGGAAACGTACCCGCTTACTTAGGGGGCCGAGCATCATCCGTATTGGATATCAGAACCAGGGCAGGAAACTTTGATACGTGGGAGTATCAGGGAGGGATTGGTTTAGCAAGCAGTCGTTTTTTAGCCGAAGGGCCGATCGTAGCCGGAAAGACCTCTATACTTTTTGGAGGTCGCATTTCGTATGCGGACTGGCTATTAAAAACAGTTAAAAACCCCGATGTAAATAAAAGCTCTCTCTTCTTTTATGATTTGAATGGAACGGTAGCCCACCGGTTTACAGAAAACAGTAAGCTTCAATTAAACTATTATGCTAGTTATGATTTTTTTCGTTTTAGTGATCAGTTTGCTTTTGACTGGACAAATCAAACTTTGAATGCAGAATGGAATTCGTTAACAAATCGCAAGGTGTCGCCCACCACAACTATTGCCATCGGTAATTTTAAAAATTCTTTGATTGACCCGGAAGGCTTTGATGCTTCAGAACTTATTAATCAAATGAAGTACACACAAATTAAGGAATCAGTTAACTATTTAATTTCAGAGAATCATGAATTAGTGGGTGGTCTGGAAATGATACTTTACGATGCTAACCCTGAAAAATCAGGTCCTTATGGAGGAAACAATAACATTAAGCCTGAACAGGTTGATAAAAACAGAGGATTGGAAGCTGCTCTCTTTATCTCGGATGAGTTTAAACTAAATGAAAATTTTTCATTCTCTTTGGGTGCTCGATATTCAGCCTTTCGTCATCTTGGTTCTGATACTGTATTTACATACCAGAACAATCAGCCCAGGTCAGTTCAATCTATTCAGGATACTTTGATCTACAAAAATAATGAGACTATAGGAAAATTCGGTGGACTCGAACCGCGCGTATCCGTTCGCCTTGGAATTAATGCACAGCAGTCTTTCAAACTAAGTTACAACCGGATGCGGCAATACATTAATCTCATTTCAAACACAACAGCACCAACACCGGTTGATTTATGGCAGATCTCTACCGGGTATTTACCTCCTCAGGTTGCAGACAATTATTCGATAGGCTATTTCTTAAATCAAAAAAATAATATTTGGGAGATGTCCGTTGAAGGTTTTTATAAACAAGTTGACAATTTAATTGAGTATAAAGATTTTGCCTCCTTGTATTTAAACCGCCATCTTGAAACTGAATTACTCTCGGCAGAAGGAAAGGCTTACGGTTTGGAATTCTATATGCGAAAGTTAAAAGGGAGATGGAATGGATGGATCTCGTATACCTACTCTCGCACTTTTGTTCGAACGATTTCTGAGTTCCCGCAGGAACAAATAAATCGTGGCGAATGGTATCCTGCTAATTTTGACAGACCTCACAATGCCAACGTTGTTATTAATCGAACCATGAGGAAAAAAGGAAATTCGTGGTCCATGTTGGTTAACTATTCATCCGGCAGGCCAATCACCGCCATTGAATCGAGTTACCTAATTGATGGCGTTGTAGTTCCTTTGTATTCCGATCGCAATCAATATCGCATCCCTGACTATTTCAGAATAGATTTGTCGCTGACGCTGGGCGATGTATTTAAAAAGATTGACGACTCCTTAACGTTTTCCATTTACAATCTGCTGGGCCGCGATAATGCATATTCTGTATATTACACTCGCCCCGCCAATAATTTCGTAATTCCAAAACCTTATCAGTTGGCTATTTTAGGAGCCACTTTTCCTTCTATCGTTTACAACTTTAAATTTTAGCATGGAGAAAATTAAAAAGATATTATTGTATCTACCACTCCTGCTGCTGATTGATAGCTGCCTATCTCCTATCGATTTTAAAGTTAATAATCAGGGCGGGATTGTGATAGTTTCAGGTAAGATATCAACATTAGATGAATCTCATGTACTTTCCATTGGCCTTTCTGCTTCCAGCAACCGGGTTCCAATACCTATTACCAATGCCTTGGTCTTTTTAATTGATGATCAGGGAAGCAGACTTCGATGCATCAATCTTGAAAATGGAAAATACCAATTGCCTGAAGGATTTAAAGCCGCACCTTCAATCAGCTATTTACTGGAGATTTCTTTGCCGGATGGACGTGTTTATCAGTCTAAACCAGAAAAGGTTCCGGACCTGGTAGGCACGGGAAAAACAAGTTTTACCGTTACTGATGAAGAAACTACAGATATAGATGGTACAGTAAGAAAAAGAAATATGCTGGAAATATACACGGATGTAAGTCTACCCAAAAAAGGACTTTTCATCCACTGGTCGGTTGAGGAATTATTTGTTCTTGTACCAACCGATTTTCCGGATGTTTTTAACACGATTCCTCCAAACTGTTATGTAACAAACCTTGTTGATCCGCAAAGGATAACACTTTACAACGGAAGCGAAGTAAATGCAACAGAAATCAATAAATTATATCTCGGGAAGCGAGAAATCAACAAGGCCTTTTTAACACGCTATGTTCTTACGGTTAAACAAAGTTCCATCTCAAATCTGTATTATGAATACCTGCGGAAGGTGAATATTTTGGTAAACCAAAGTGGTTCTATATTTGATACTCCACCGGCCAGTATCGTTGGTAATTTCACTTGTATTACAAATCCATCGGAAATTGTTCTGGGCTATTTTCATGTTGAAAACGTATCATTCGATCGTATTTCAATTTTTCCATTTGACATTCCATTCTATATTGCGCCCAATTGTACATACGACCCCACTAAGCCTGAGTATCTATATGATCGGGAGTGCCTGAATTGTTCGAGTGTATCAAATAGTTCAACAATACCCCCGCCCTGGTTATAAGCTTTTTTTTCTGGTTGAGATCCTGCTTAAAATATACATTCCAACAGCAACTCCTTGTTTTTTTCCAACTTCACAGGCCGGTTTATAATGAATTCCACCATAAACCCGACTAATTGCTGCCTCGTCTGAAGCTTGTTGGAATGAACTAAAACTACGGGCTGTCAGACCAAATTCAATCTCCGTTGAATCTGTAAATGCAAAATTCTCACCCAATAAGTCGGTCAATACGGTAGAAGCAGAATTTGAAATTACACTATGACCACTTGTATATTCCGGAAAAGGAGGGGTCTGAAGTAGTGGTACCCAATTCTCATCCATGTATTGATTGATGTAAGACTCAGGACGAATCAGAACACTTCGATACTTTTCATCCCAACAACTTATAAACCCATCTGCTAAAGCCAATGAAACTAATGCATATGCTTCAGCCGATTGAACAAAATTCAGTTTGGCTTTCCGGCTTGCAACGGCAGTAATGTTAATCCAATGTCCTCCGGGAGAGATCTTCTTGGTTGCAAACATAACATGGCCCTTTACATTCATCATAAAAGGGTTACAGTCCCAAAAAAAGGCAATCTCCTTCTCTTCCTGGGTCAGGTTATTCCCTATATCAAGAACTTCCTTTGCCTCAGAATAAAATTTGCTGGCCTTATCAATTGAAAAGGGAGTTGGCCTTTCAGGCATAAATTGAGATGCCGAATCAATCACAAAGGTTCTGATTTTATTCCAATGAGGCTCCACCGCATCCATATAGGCGGGCGGGGTTGGTTTCCAAGTGGATGGGTCATTAGAAATTGAATATTTTGGAAATGAACGTGATTGTTTATAGTTATCCTTAGCTGCCCAGGCCAAAATATGATCAGCAACTTGATTGCCATATTCTATAGATCGATCATAAATATCTTCCGGAATACCGGTGTCGCGAAATTCCTGAGTAATCTGGGCATAAAATAGATCCATTTTATCCTCCGAGAAAACTAAAGTACGACCGACCTTAAACATAGCCTGGATAGAAGCAAGCGGGAAACTATATTCCTGACCAACCTGCGGTCTTGGTACTTCCGGCAAGCCATTTAACTGGCCTCCTAGCGAAACAAGTGATGTATCCATTGGAATTGCAGCCTCATAGGCGGCTAAACTGGCATATGCATAAATCCGGCTTGCTACCGGAGGTGAAAAAATATCATGAACTATGACATCAGTAATCTGCTTTAAAGTTCGGTGTAGATACTCCGGGTTCTCAACTTTAGTTTTGTACTCGCCTGAATTCGTGGTACACGACATCATCAGAAAGAACAATATTAATGTATATAAATATCTCATGTTAATAATATTTAGCGATCAGATGGAGCGTTCAACGCTCTAAAATTCATTGATACAATCGTAAGTGGGTGATTTCATTTATTATGACAAAAATACGAGCTTACCAAATAGGACTAAATGATTTTGGTCACTTTATTTAATAATAAAGCTAAGTAAGAGCCGCAGGTTTATGGGCTGTCATTTCAATCTGAAAGTTAACACTGCGTCATTATTTCTCGTAACAATGAATTTTTTCTCGTTACCAGAATTAACTCTTGCTATATCCCGAACTAAACCCTTCACTATAAAGCCCGAAGCCATCGGATCCAGAGATATAAACTCGCCATTGCTTTTACCAAGCAGTACCTGGCCAATACTAGCATCATAAACACCTTGGTCTGTTTGAACTGAAGTTCTATTGCCACCCAACATAACATCTGAAAGCCCATCGTTATTAAAATCATCAATCAATATTGCTTCAGTCGTTGAAAACTGAGCTGACGCAGGCAAAGGCTTAACTAAAAAAGAGTCACCCTTACTTTGCATATAAACAGATTCGAACATATCTACTTGCAAAACAGCGGACATAGATCTTTCTTCTTCTGTAAGTATTTCCTCAATGGTAGCATTTTTGTAAGAAGAATAGTGTAAGTATTTCTTCTTCAAATGTGGTAGTTGCCGGATTAACTGGTCACGAGATGGGAAAGCATATTCAGTGTCACCATTGAAATAACTTATTATATGATCTGAACTTCCATTTCTATCAAAATCACCGAGAATCATACGTACTGGTCTTTCTTTTGATGTACGCAATCTGGAATTTGTCCCCAGATTTCCAATAATAAAGTCCATTCTACCATCATTATTAAAGTCAGAACCAGAAATAACATTCCACCAGCCATGGGTGTCTTCTAATCCATATTCTTTAGTCGAATTAATAAATGTATGATCAGGTTGGTGAATTAGGATTGTGATGGGCATCCACTCGCCAATTAAAATCAAATCTAGTAATGAGTCATCATTCACATGCGACCATATTGCATCCTTAACCATGCCAGGCCTCCTTACTGTTATGTTATCAAACTGACTAATACCCAACCATTCTTCCTTATTTACAAATTGACCCTTACCCAAGTTTACAAGTAAATAACTAATAGGGCTCATGCCATACAGCAAGGGAGTTACATCCGATCCAATAAACAAATCAATATCTCCATCCTGATCAAAATCAAAAGGCTTAACGCATGATGCATTAATTGGAATGCCAATAAATTTTAGATCCTTGGTAAAATTTCCAGAGCCATCGTTTAGATATAACCGGGGAAGCAAAAGAGTTTCATCTTCTAATTCTTCATGCCCACCACTAACTACTATTAAGTCCAAGTCAGAATCAGAATCAAAATCAGCAAAAGCCGCATCAACGTCTTCCGCTTGCGCATCTGACATTAATGTTGGTTGATCTAAATATTTAAATTTTCCATTTTTCGTTTGAACAAATAAGGCCCCGCTCTGACCTCTGGCTCCACCAATAAAAACATCATCAAATCCATCGTTGTTAATATCTCCAACAGCAAGTGGTGGGCCCTCTTCCGTAGCCATTAAAGGCATTAGGCCCTCTCGTGAAAATGCATTGAATTCATTTTCCCTATGTAAAAAAGAAATTTCTGTTGATTCGGTGAAAATAATATTGTCTTGCTTCTTAAACTCAACATTCAGAGCATTTAAAGATCTATTTCGTGTAATTAGGAACTTTTTCCTTTGAAGACCTTCTGAAACTGTCTCAAACTCACCACCTGGCCAAATAACCACGATCGAATCCAGTGAAGATTTATCGCCCAATCCAAAAAGCAGCTTATAGTCAGAAGAGGAACACCAACCACGTGCAGGATAAACCTCCTGCCTCTGAGTTAAATTACCAGAATAGATTAGTACCGTGGCACCGACACAAAAATAGTTTTCAGAATGAACATCATTTAACTCTACTGTGATAAATTTGTTTTCAGTCAATGTGTTCGAATTATTTATCAGGACTAAAGCCTCGGCATCGATCCTATTTATCACCAAATCAGGATCTCCATCATTATCGAGATCTCCATAGGCAGACCCATTTGAATAATCCTGCTCATTGGCTGCCCAAAATGTTGAAGCATTCTTAAAAGTCAGATCGCCATTATTCCTAAAATAGTAATTTGAAGCTCTTCCATCCGGCATTTTTGACAACCAGGATTTCACAGAAGGATTTCCTCCAATCATTTTTTTCTGAATAGAGTCAGATGAAATGAAATTAATATAATCTAAATCATTTGGGCGTCTTTTAATCCCATTCGTAATAACAAGATCTTTCCACGTATCACCATCTAAATCAACCATTAATGGTGACCAACTCCAATCAGTAGCTTCAACACCGGAAAAAGCTGATATCTCTGAATATAAAGGAACACCATTCTTATCGATACCTCTTGATAGTTGTAATGCATTTCTAGAAATCTGCCGGTGATAACCAAACTGCTGTTTATATTGATAAATCTCATAAGGATCTTCGCCTGCTGAAGTTTTAATTACAGATTCGATTTGAGGAAACATATCAACTGAAACAATGTCTGGCCATAGATCATTATTAAAGTCTGCAATATCATTACCCATAGAATATCTGCTTGTATGTGCGGTAACCTCCTTTACAACTTCCTTAAAAGTTCCATTCCTTTGGTTTAAATAGACGTAATCATTTTCATGAAAATCATTTGATACATATATATCTGGAAATCCGTCTTTGTTTAAATCGGAGACTCCAACCCCAAGGCCATAGCCTATCCTGCTATTGTAAATTCCCGCTTCGCTTGTAATATCGGTAAATTTATTAACCCCCTTTGGCACTTGCTCATTCCTGTAAAGACGATCTCCAGACAAGGAATCTTCTTTCAATCGAAGCGATGCCTGGCCATAAGAATCTACCGAGTGCACCGAGTGATTTAGCAAATACAAATCAAGATCACCATCCAAATCATAATCCAATACCGCGGCATGGGTTGAAAAGCCAGAAAATGACAAGCCGTACTCAGATGACTGTTCTTTAAATGTTAGGTCACCCTGATTTACATATAGTTGATTAGCCCCATTAAATTTCTTATAATTCCCAACACCACACGAGAAAATATCAAGAAGTCCATCTCCATTCACATCGAACATTAAACTACCGGTTTTCCAATTTCCCTTTCCGTCTACTTTCGCAATTTTTGAGATATCCTCAAACTTTAAATTGCCTTTATTTAAGTAAAGCCGGTTATTATTTTGGTTTGAAACAAGGTAAATATCAACAAGTCCATCATTATTAATATCTCCGAGGCTTACTCCTGCTCCATTGTAGAAATATAAATATTCGATAATATTAAACTGGTCGTCCTCTTTTAATGTATTTTCAAAATCTAATCCTGTACTAGCCGGAGGTAACTTCTCTAATAAATAAGGTGATTTCTTTTCGTTACAAGCATAAGACACTAAAAGAATTAGAAAAAATAAGATGGCGCGAATCATTATCAATTAGTACTTATATATTTTCAATGAATCACTGTTAACTGAAATCAACAATAAATTCTCCTTCCGCGACTTAATCGTTAGCATATCCCGTACTTCTCCCCTAATCCATATGCCCGATTGCTCCGCTGGCAAATTTTTGAATCCTCCATTCCCATCGCCTTTTAGGTATACTCCATAACTGGCATCATATCGGCCCACTTCCGGCTTGGAACGATATTGATTCCCTCCCAAAACAATGTCTTCATTCCCATCGCCATCATAGTCTGAAACCGCTATCCCATATACCGGTGACAGCTGAGCTTCGATCGGTAGTGCTTCCAGACGAAAGTGATCCCCTTCGTTATAAATTACCATCGATCGGAGTTCTTCAGCTTCCCATTTCAAAGACCCCTTCAATTCTTCAGCACTGAAAATCTCCTCCATCCCCTGATCCTTAAAACTCTCATACTTCAAATATTTCTTCTTTAATCCCGGCAACTGGCTCACCAAATCATGACGCAAAGCCAACGGGTACTGGCGATCGCCCCACCACCGGCAGATGATCTGCTCAACCGTACCATTCTGATCAAAATCATTAACCCACATACTTATTGGCTTTTCAACACTGGCCTTAAACCTAGAATTCAATCCATGATTCCCTACTACATAATCATCGTCTCCATCTCCATCCAAATCACGAGATACAATCCGGTTCCACCAGCCAGAGGTATGAAGCAGCCCATAGGTATCACTCACATCTTTAAATACCCCTCCTGAATTGATCAATAACCGTATCTGCATCCACTCCCCCACTACCAATAAATCATCATCGCCATCTCCTTCTACATCGCTCCACACTGCATCTGTAATCATACCCAGACTCCGTAACTCAGGGGCACGGCTAGAACTAACTTCCGTAAAATTCCCACGTCCGTTATTTTCTAAAAGATATCCATTCACCGGAACCCCATACACAAAGGGCTGAACCCGAACTCCTACAAACAAATCCATATCTCCATCGCCATCAAAATCCGAGGGCTTAACAACTGAGGTGCTCTCAAAATTACTCGTAGGCAATAACTGATTACTCTTAGTAAATCTCCCGCCACCGGCATTTACATACAAACGGTCCAGCAGTGCGCTGCTGCTGTTGGGTAATTCATTGCTCCCGCTGGTAACATATAAATCATCATCGCCATCATTGTCCATATCAAAAAATGCGCACCCACAATCTTCAGATACTTTATCAACTTCAAAAATGGCCGCTGAAATCTTGCGAAATCCTCCGCTGCGCTCCTGAACATAAAGGCTGCCTGATTCACCCTGGGAACCTCCTATATAAAAATCAGACAACTTATCTCCATTCACATCGCCCTGGCACATCCGCGGTCCTTCATTCGATATCATATGATACAACAACCTGTCGCGATCAAAATCATTAAAATCATTCTCAACGTCTACGTGTACAACAATGTTGGTTTGTTTTAAAATAAATGATTCATGACCTGGCTTAATACTCTCTTCTCCTTTTTTTGCTGTTGATTCATAAAATGTATAGATAGAGTCAATTAACAGATCGCTAAATCTACTAGTTCCTCCCTGAGGCCAATGAATAATTAAGGAATCAACTTTACTTGCATTGCCGACCGGTATTATTGTTCTATAATCTATTGATGACATAAAGCCTCTTGATGGTATAAACTCGCTCCAATTAAGAATCCCATCAGAATAAGCTTCGATTTTTGAGCCGATCGCCATTGAATTCATTGAACTACCAACCAGCTTTAGCGTTATTGAGTGGTAAGAAGATTCATTTCGGTATAGAAAAGGTTCTTGATTAATATTTGAAACAACTAAATCCAAATCTCCATCATTATCTAAATCTCCATAGGAAGCACCATTTGAAAAGGAAGTATGACCTAATCCCCAGTCTTGGGCCACGGATTTAAAACTAAAGCCATCAATATTCTTAAACATATAGTTGGAAAGCGGTTCGGAAGGTATTACATCAATTAGTTCTTTAATCACAGCACCCTTGCGCTTAAGAATATCTTTGACTGCTGAAGGGTCAGCCATGAAATTAACATAATCTTGATCTGTAAGATCTTTTCCAATTCCGTTGGCCACAAAGATATCTTTCAATTGATCTCCATCAAAATCTGCTGCCAGTGCCCCCCAACTCCAATCAGTTGCTTCAATCCCAGCAAGGCGACCAATTTCCTGAAAGTATCCGTGACCGGTATTTTGCTGATAGACATTACGCGGATATTGATGGTAGTATCCACTGGCTTCGCTCATTCTGTGTTTATCCCAATTTTCAAAAACCGCTTTAGTTTTATACCGATCAATCCTGTCCGGCAACATTTCAGTTACAAAAATATCCGGATATCCATCATTGTTTAAATCAGCCAAGTCGGCACCCATAGAGCCTAAACTTATGGACTGCAGATGTTCTTCAAGCTCTTCCCGAAAGGTGCCATTTTTGAGATTTATATATAAGTAGTCTCGCTCAAAAAAATCATTAGAGACATAAATATCGAGCCACCCATCCAGATTTATGTCCCCAATCGCCACTCCTAACCCAAATCCAATTTTACTTGAATAGATTCCTGAACTAATTGTTGCATCTTTAAAATAACCGTTAAAATTATTAAGCAATTTAGCCCCCTGATTAGTCTCATCAGGTATCGTGCGTTTATCTTTTGATAAATCGAACGCACCAATTGATTTCATTGAATTAGATAAAACATAACAATCTAAATCTCCATCTCTATCATAATCAAAAAAAACCGCATGAGTTGATAAACCAACTACATCCAGGCCATACTCTTTTGATCGCTCCGTAAAGGTAAGATCCTTGTTATTTATAAATAACTCATTATGTCTTATTCCGGAACCTGGCCCACCCGATTTACAAACATAAATATCTAACCAGCCATCAGCATTAATATCCACCATTGCCACTCCAGTAGACCAAACCCCCTTGCACGCTGTTCCTGATACCTGAGTAATATCCCTAAACTTAAAATTACCTTCATTTAAATAAAGTTTGTTATTCACTTGATTCCCCGCAAAGTATAGATCCGGCAGGTTATCGTTGTTAATATCCCCTACGGCTACCCCAGCCCCATTATAAAAATTACGATACGTATATGGATTTAACTCTTCAGAATAAGAAAGGTTATTTGAGAACGTAACGTGACTATACTCTACTGGAATAAGCGTGAATCGGGATTCTTCTTGTTGAATATTTTCCCTTCGGCTGCAAGAAAAAAACAGGTAACAAAAAAATATGATCAAAAAAAATCTATGCATAGCTCAGCACGCAATACAAACATATTAAAATAAGAATGCAAGCCTTTAGAGCTTGCATTCTTAAAATAGTAAGTAAAATATTAGTAACCAGGGTTCTGAGTAAGACTAGGATTAGCTATAATTTGTGGAGCTGGTATTGGGAAAATGTTATACTTGGGATCAGATGCATCTTTAAAATCCCATGCAGAATTATATTTCCCAAATCTAATCAAATCCTGTCTGCGCTTAGCTTCTGCAAAAAATTCCCTTCCTAACTCTTGCAAGAATGCAGGCCCAGGATAAGCCTCTGCAGGAGTACCTAAACTTGTTAAAGGTTGATCTGGTTCAAAAGCACGGGCTCTAACTTGATTGACTAAGGCCAATGCCACCGCATCCGCACTATTCTTTCTCCAGAGTGCCTCTGCTTTCATCAATAATACCTCAGCGTATCGGTAAATAGGAAAATCATTGTCCAGGGTGTTGCGTGCACCTAATTTATACTCCCATTTACCTACTCTACCGCCAGCCTGGCGAAGCGCATTGGGTGTAAGTTCATTTAACTCTTTAGTAAAAGTTAGATCTTGTCCATCCGGATCAGAACCTTCAGCACCAGTATCTTTTAATCTGGCACCCGATGAAGAAAATTGAGGGCCAACCAATATAGCTCTTCTTCTGGCATCATCCTGGTCGTATGACTCATAGAACTTTTGCAAAGTGGTGTAACCGTTCCATGGCTGATCTACTAAATTATAAGTCTTCTGACTTTCATAGTGCAGGGACATCTGGTGAATATTGAATCCACCGGCAAACTTTTCATCATATGGTACAGATAAAATAAACTCACCCGATCCTTCATTTTTTGAAGCAAAATTTGCAAAATAGTTACTCTCCAAAGAATACTTACCGCTGTTAATAACTTCATCGCAAGCAGCAATCACTTTATCAAGATTAGCAACGCTCGGTGGGTTACCAGGCGTTGTGCTGCTGTAAATACCTGAGTTAAGATAAATTCTGGCTAACAGAGTCTTCGCTGCATAATAATTAAATCTTGCATAAGTACTTGCATCTCTATCTTTACTTAGTACAGGTACATTGGTTTCGATTTCACTTACAACAAAATCATAAATCTGTTGGCGAGTTGCACGCACAGGATTCGTTTCTGCACCTTCAAATGAAGTAACCAGAGGAACTCCACCAAAGTTGTCCATCAAAAGATAATAGTAAAATGCCCTTAACACCTTAACTTCAGCAATAACATTAGCTGAACCTTCGATAGAGGCAAATTGTGATATCAGGCGATTACACGTATTAACTCCTCTAAAAAGGTCATTCCACATGTTGTTCAAACCTTCGCCCTGCGGTACATAGGCGTGCCTATGAGCGAATACCCACTGATTTCCATCTAACCAGTCATTTCCCTTAACGGGGATAGCCATTTCATCCGTTGTTACTTCCTGATATGAGAAGTATCCATTGTGACTTCCCCAAAAATATAGAACTGTATAGGCGGCAGCAAGAGCGGTTACTTGCTCTTCGGTTGTCTTAAAAAAGTTGTCTTGTGTTACCTGACTATATAGTTGCTCATCCAAATTAGTGCACGAGAAACTGAAGGCAATTAACAAGCCAATCGATAATAATTTTTTCATATTATTCAATGGTTTCATTTTCATTAACTATTAAATTAAAAAGTAAGGTTTAGCCCAACCGTAAATGTACGGGTTCTAACCCATGTATTTCTTCTATCAATACCAGCTGATAAAGGATTGTTATTGTCCTCTGTATCAACATAACGAACTTCAGGATCTGCACCTTTGTAGTTAGTGATAACAAAAGGATTCTGAGCGGTCGCATAGAATCTTAATCTTGAGATCATACTACCTGGTGAAAGAGGCAATGTATAACCCAACGTCATATTATCTAATGCAGCATAGTCGCCTTTTTCAACATGGAGACTTGAATACCGAGGAGCATCCGTTAGTGTTGGAATGTCTCGTGCTGATTCCACTACGTTGTAACTGGTGATTGCACCTGGTGCTTCATAAAACACTCTGTACTGGTTGACAATACTGTGCCCAATAGCTGAACGCAATTGGAAGTTGAAATCGAAATTTTTGTAAACAAAGGTCATATTCCAGTTAAAAGTAAACTTTGGTAAACCTTGTCCAAGAACTTCAAAATCTTTCTCATCGATTATTGGGTTTCCATTAGAATCAACATTACCATCGGCATTATTGAATATCCATTTGCCATCCTCTCCAATACCCAAAAGCTTAGGGCCAAAAATCTGGCCAACAGGTTGACCTTCTTTAACGCGAATCATAAAGCTACTATTTTGTCCAGGAGATCCAACTCCAGCCTGGAACCTTTCACCTGATTCACCAAGATTCAAGTCCACAATCTCAGTTTTAATGGTGGCAAAATTAATACCTGTACTTACTGAGAAATCTGTCTTATTAACTATTGAATAGTTCAAGGCAACTTCAATACCACTGTTTCTTAAATCTCCGCCATTAAGCCATGTATTAGGAGCCAAATTTGGAGGGACAGGCACTGCCTGAAACTGCAAGAAATCGGTTGTCGTCCTATTGAAATAATCAACGGAACCTGTCAAACGGTTATCAATCATGCTGAAATCAATACCCGCATTGATTTCTCCTTTTTTCTCCCACGCAAGATCTGGGTTAGCATTATAAGTCGGTGCATATCCAGGTACATATTGTCCATTTACAATAAAGCTTCCTGACCTACCAAAGGTTAACAATGATAAATAGGATTGACCAGGCTGCTGCCCGGTAAGGCCATATCCAACTCTTAATTTCAATGAATTGACTGATGGTATGTCAACAAGGTCGGTAATAGTTACCCCACCACTCGCAGCAGGAAATAAGCCCCACTTGTTATTTTCTCCAAATCGGCTTGACCCTTCATATCGTGCCGACAAAGACAAGAAATAAGCCTTCTTGTAGTTCAAATTAACCCTTCCAAAAAAAGCAATTAACTTGTTACTGTCCTTGTAGCTATATGCGCTAGCAACACCATTTGGAATATCAAGGGCCGATCCAATATCATTGTACGTAAAGGCATCAGAAACAAAGTTACCAGCAGTAATCCCAAAACCTTCGTTGACGAAATCCTGATATGAATAACCAGCCAGGGCTGCTAAATTCAGATCACCAAAATCTTTATTATAATTGAGAGTAGACTCAAACAAATCGAATTGGCGCTTATTAGTACTTCTCGTAGCCAATCCTTTACGGCCATAACCAACAAACAAACTTTGTTTGCTATAATATTGACCAAACATCTCATCTTCATTTTGAGTGGAATAGTTTACTCCAAAACTTAAATCATCAGTAATGTCCCAGGTAGCACCAATATTTAGGTTCAAGCGGCTGAATTTTCCCTCATTTGTGTTTTGCTCAATAATTGCAACCGGGTTGAGAAAATCAAATCGAGTTTCTTGATAATATCCACCATATTGCGCAAACGCAGGATCGTCTGATTTAATAGGAGCTGTTGGGTTGTAAATTGCTGCATACCTAAATGCATCATTGAATCCGAAGTCAGATTCCCGATTTGAAGAAACAATCTGAGCATTAAATGTAACCTTATCGTTTAATGCCTTTTGTGTAAGATTCAATCGTGTATTTAAGTTCGTAAATCCAGTTCCTTTCTGTATGCCTTCAATATCGCGGAAGTTAACCGAAGCCCTATATTGAGTCGCTTTGGTACCACCCCCTAATGAAAGCGTATGCACTTGACTT
>DAOOCD010000018.1:0-27965 GCA_035408225.1 Cyclobacteriaceae bacterium
CTTCTGACTTTGTCAATCGGGAAATAGGAATTTATCGTGCCCATTAATAAAGTCACAATCATCAACAGGATAAAAATTTTGATGCTGTCATACACAAAGAAATTAAGGGCATCCCCTAATTTACTTGTTGAGTCTATTTTTAGAACGGAATAGATTAACCAATCGGCAAGATGTTGAAGCCAGTTGAACATGTTAGTTCAATAACTTTTTGATTTCCTCAACGGTGGGAACTCTGCCGCTGATTTTGATCTGTTCATTGACTACTACTACAGGAGTAGAAAGGATGTTATACTTCATCATTCCCTCCAGATCCTCCACCTTGGTGATGTCAGCCTGAACGCCAGTTTGTTCTACGGCCTTCTTAACAACCTCAAAGGTTGATTTGCAACGGGCGCACCCAGGTCCTAATATTTTGATTGATAGTGCCATAACCTTTATTATTTGTTCATCGTAATATTACGATGCAACATCAGCAAAAAAAGTGACAAAAGTCACCTTCTATGATGATTGTAAACACGTTATTGAAGTCAGCTTGAACCGCGTTATTTTAGACTGTCTTATTAGATGGGTACATTCTCTTCTTAAACCAGAAAGCCAGATTCACCAGTAATATCAATGCCGGCACTTCAATCAGTGGCCCAATTACACCGGCAAAAGCCTGACCTGAATTAATACCAAATACTCCAACGGCTACTGCAATCGCCAATTCAAAATTATTGCCTGTAGCAGTAAACGATACCGATGCATTCTCTTCATAGTTGGCTCCCAATTTCTTCGATAGAATAAAACTGAGCACAAACATGATGAGGAAGTAGATGACCAGCGGAATAGCAATGCGAACAATATCAAAGGGAATATCTACAATCATTTTGCCTTTGAAACTGAACATGATCACGATGGTGAACAGCAAGGCAAGTAACGTTAACGGACTAATTTTAGGAATAACGTTCTGCACATACCACTCTTCACCCTTCAGTTTTTTGAAGAAATAGCGAGTCAGAAAACCTGCGATGAAAGGAACGCCTAAATATAGAAAGACACTTTCGGCCACATCGCCCATACTTACATCAACCACTGATCCTTCTATTCCAAAGTAAGGCGGTAATATCGTGATGAACAACCAGGCAAACAGACTGTAAAATAAAACCTGGAAAATGCTATTTAATGCTACTAACCCCGCAGCATATTCCTTGTCCCCTTTTGCCAGATCATTCCACACGAGAACCATGGCAATGCAACGGGCAATGCCAATCAGTATAAGCCCAGTCATATATTCTGGTTTGTCGCGAAGAAAAATAATCGACAATGCAAACATGAGTATGGGGCCAATAATCCAATTCAATAACAATGACAGACTGATGACCTTTACATTCTTAAATACTTTGCCAAGATGTTCATATCGCACTTTCGCCAGGGGAGGAAACATCATGATAATAAGTCCGGTAGCGATTAAAAGATTGGTAGTACCAAACTGAAAGGGTTGCATCATTTTTTCTACAGGCAGAAAATTACCCAAGCCAACGCCTATAAGCATGGCCAGGAAAATCCAAAGGGTGAGGTAGCGATCTAAAAATCCGAGTTTCGATTTGCTCATGAGGAAATAGGAAGTTATAATTTTACCTGAGAAAAAGCGTAGAAAATCTCTGTTCCAATTTGATGAACTCGTTCAGTATACTTTTCAGTTTCCAGTCGAGTTCCATCAAATTCTTTCGGATCATCATAGGTAAGTGCAATTCGTCCGGATGCTCCCAATACTAGCGGGCAATTCTCATCGGCATGAGAGCAGGTCATGATGGCAGCAAAATCTTTATTATGATTAAAAGGATCATCGTACGTTTTGGAGAACGCAATGACAGGCGCTGCATCATCCGCATAACGAACTTCATAAACAGGATTTTCACCTTCCTTCGTTTTGGTAATGGAAAAGCCAGCGGCTTGCATCGCTTTTACAGCGCGTGGATTAAATGCGGTTGCTTCTGTGCCACCTGAAAAGCAGAAAACATTTTTAATACCGTAGTAATGAGCGGCTGCCTGTGCCCAGAGTTGCGCGATATGACTACGCCTGGAATTATGAGTGCAGATAAAATTCAGTGTAATGGGTTCGCCTGCTTTTTGCTTTTTCTCAATAAACTCGACTAGCAGATTAAGAAGTTGCTTTCTGTCTTCCGGGATCTGGCTGTAGTCCTTTTCGAATTGACTGATTTTGTTACCGAGAGTTGGATAGAGAGTTGTTTTCATGGTTCAAAGGTAAGCGATCAATCGTAATATTACGATATGATTGTGAACTAACGGATGTTAACCAAATCTTACCTTCTTTATGTCACCATTACCCCAATGTTATTCCGAATCGACTGCTAAAGTCCTCATTTTCATCTGACTTATCGCAATATTACGATCTATTATATGTGTTTCTATTGCACTTCTGGCGGGGTTCAAGTGCCGCTCTTTAACAATTCGGTAACATAGCCTTGCCCGAGGGGTAATATTGTAAACTGACCTTTGCGGGAAATAGATACTGTATGACCCGCTCACTTTACTTAGTCCTTTTATTAATCAGCATGGTAAGCTTCTCCTGGGCCCAAAACGGCACCATTGCAGGCAAGGTAACCGATGCCAAAAGTCAGGAGGCAATTATCGGGGCCAACGTGGTGATTGAAGGCACTACTGTGGGTGCTGCCACAGATATTGATGGTAATTTTCTGATTAATAATGTAAAGCCAGGCGTTTACTCTCTGGTCATAACATTTGTAACCTATAAAACACATACGATCAAAGACGTTGCCGTAGAGAGCGGAAAGAAAACAACGGTGGAAGCAACCCTTGCTGAGGATGTGGCTGAGTTGGAAGAAATTATTGTAACCGCTAAAAAGGAAATTGCTACAGATCTTAATCTTTTGAATTCAATCCGCGAAAGCAAATTGGTAGTAAGTGGAATTTCGTCTGAACAAATTACCAAGTTGCCAGATCGCGATGTAGCCCAGATTGCTCAGCGCGTGCCTGGCGTTACGATAGTTGATAATCGATTTGTTGTAGTACGCGGAGTTCCTGAGCGCTATAATCAGGTAATGATTAATGGCGCTATTGCACCCAGCACTGAGATTGACAGAAGATCGTTTTCTTTTGATATGGTGCCAGCAGGTGCCATCGATCAGATGTTAATTTATAAGTCGGGTACAGCCGAACTTCCTGGCGATTTTGCCGGGGGTGTTATTCAGTTGGTCACCAAGCAACCCACCTACGAGCCCTTCACTAGTTTTGGATTAAACTTTGGATACAGAACCAACACCACATTTCAGGATCATCTTTCTTCCAACGGAAGTGAAACTGATGCATTAGGTTTTGATAATGGCTTCCGGGCCCTGCCTGACAATTTTCCAGCTACTAATACACTCGTTGCATCAGCTAAAAACTCAAGTGTGCGCGAGCGTGCAGGAAAGTCTCTTACCAACAACTTTGATTACAATACAAGACAGGCACCCGTAGATATGGGCTTTAACTTTGCATTGTCCCGTAATTTCAAAGTAGGTAGAGTCAAATTCAATAACCTCACTTCACTGGCCTACTCCAACAGCTATCAGTATTATCAGTCTGAGTTTTTACGATACAACGAATTTACAGCGACCACTGCTACGAAGAGGTTTGAATACAAAGACAATTTTTATGCAAACGATGTGCGTGTAAACCTGATGCATAATTGGATGATTGACCTAAATGATAGAAACAAGATTGATTTTAAGAACCTGTTTGTTCAGTTGGGTGAGCACGAAACAACGTTGCGTATTGGTGATGATAAAATTCAGAATCCCAACTTTGACCGCACCAACTATGCCTATCATTATCTGAGCCGCTCCATTTATTCTGGTCAATTAGATGGAACCCATGAACTGGGAGATGGCTCTATGAAACTAAACTGGGTACTGGGTTTGAACTACATCAATCGCAATGAACCAGATTATCGCAGATTCAGAACGTACCGCGATAAAGCTTTTGAAGGAACAGAAGAGCCCTATACGATGCAATTACCAGCTTCCGCCAACGTATTTGAAACCGGTCGGTTCTGGTCAGAGTTGAAAGACATTGGCTATTCCAATGGTCTGAATTTTGAAAAGAAATTTCAGGGTGGTGATGGAAAGAAAGTTCCTTTATTAAAAGCTGGTTATTATGCGGAATATAAAACCCGCGATTTTAATGCCCGTTATATTAACTATCAGTATCCTAACACGGCTGACTTTGATCAGGCCATAGGTCAGGAGTTAAGCCGCCTGCCTTTAGATCAGATTTTTGCACCTGAAAATATCAAGCGCTCAGATGGTTTCGTAATCGAGGAAGGAACTCAACCACAAGATTCTTATGAAGGCACTAACTTATTAGGCGCTGGATATATAAGCGGCTCCATGCCGTTTGGCAAGCTGGATGTATCAGCAGGATTTCGTGGCGAATACAACATCCAAACCATTTCTGCACGCACAAATGCTGGGCCCGTGGATATAGAGAATCCGATTTTTGCAGCACTACCATCATTGAATGCCGGTTATAATCTGACAGATCGTTCTCTGGTAAGAGCCGCCTATAGCCGCACGGTAAACAGACCCGAATTCAGAGAACTTGCGCCCTTCTTATATTATCAGTTTGAGTATGAAGCGGCTATTGTGGGTTCGCCCAATTTGAAAACAGCTTTTATTGATAACATTGATTTACGATGGGAAATGTATCCTAACCCTGGTGAATTGATAAGCATTGGTGGTTTTTATAAAAAGTTTAAAGATCCTATTGAGACATACCTGTCGATTACAACCGAAAATCCGCAGTTATTTTATGGAAATGCTCCGGAGGCAACTTCGTGGGGTATTGAATTTGAATTCAGAAAGTCGTTGGCCAGCCTCGGGGTATCAAAACTTTTAAGGAATACTTCAATAAACCTGAATACTGCCTACATTCAAAGTAATGTTGATGTAGGAACGGCTGCAACGAATCAGATCCAGAACAGGCCGTTGCAAGGACAGTCACCTTATATTGTAAACCTGGGATTATATTATAATGATACCGAAACAGGATTCTCAGTAAACGCAGCTTACAACGTATTTGGACCACGCATTTTTTCTGTGGGTGATAAGTTGTTCCCATCCTGGTGGGAAATGCCGAGGCAGTCAGTTGACTTCCAGATTGCTAAAGTTTGGAATAAACGATTTGAAACCAAGTTAAACATTCAAAATCTCTTGAATGCAACCTATCGTCTTTATCAGGATAATAATAACGACAATGAGATTAAGGTTGATCAGGAAGCGTTGATTCAACGCTACCAGATCGGAACACAATTTTCAGTAGGCCTGGCCTGGAAGTTTCAAAAAGCCGAATAAATCTTGATTAGACTCACTAATGAAAACCTGTCAGAGTATGACAGGTTTTTTTATTAATAAAACACGAAGATGTTAACACTGGCGTAATAAATTGTTAACTGCCCTTTAATTAGTTGCCGGGTTGCCCGGCCTAATTTTGCCTGACAAACATTAAACTATTACACATGAAAAAAACGATGAAGCTCTTCGCATTTTTCCTGGCTCTTTCATCCATTTTGGTGATTCAAAGCTGCGACAATGGTGAAGACATTAACCCCGCTCCAACGGTAACGGTGGATCCGACAGCAGCACAAAATATCCCAGGTGGAGCAGTTTCTGCAGCCCTAACAGTAACAGCGCCAAATGGACCACAGGATCTGGTTATTTATGTATCGGGTGTTGAAGTAGAAACTCGTGATATCTCAGCTACCGATATCTCAGCCCCTATCGATTATGACTACACGATTCCTGCAGATGCCGTAGTAGGTTCTAAAATAGTTGTTTCTTTTCAGGTTATAGATACGAAGAATTATCCTTCAGCGATTTCAAATTTTGTGATCACTGTGGGTGACCCAATAATAACCTTGCAAGGTATTCTTACAACACAAACATTGGATGCCGCAAAACCTTACCTGTTAAAAGGTCAGGTGTTTATTCCTACAGGGGTTACTTTAACTGTACCAGCAGGTACTGTAATTAAAGGCGACAAGGCCACCAAAGCAACATTAATTGTTCAGCCCGGTGGAAAATTGATTGCTGAAGGAACCTCGACAAACCCGATTGTATTTACATCTGCACAGGCTGTAGGCGAAAGAGATCGTGGTGACTGGGGTGGAATAGTTATGTTAGGTAACGCATTTGTAAATCAATCTGCGAAACCAAAAATTGAAGGAATTCAACCTGACCAAAGTTTCGGAAGTGTTGCTATTGATGGGGCAACTCCGGCTACAAATGCTACTGAAAACTCAGGAACGGTTAAGTATGTGCGCATAGAGTATGCGGGTATTGAACTGACGCCCAATAACGAAACCAATAGCTTAACAATGGGTGGTATTGGTAATGGTACTACTATTGAATATGTGCAGGTATCGTTTGGCGGTGATGATGGCTTTGAGTGGTTTGGCGGTACAGTAAATGCAAAGTATTTAGTATCTCATTCAACCTGGGACGATGATTTTGATACTGATTTTGGTTGGGGTGGCAAATGTGCAGTTTGGCTTAGCCGTGCGCAATCCATTCTTTGCCGATCAGTCAGGGTCGAATGCATTTGAAAGTGACAATCAGGGCAATGGTAATACTATTGCTGGAATTTGTGATGGCACCACTAACACCGGCTGTACGCGAGGCATTTTCTCTAACATGACAATCCTTGGCCCACGCGATATTCAGAGCCGTAGCATATCTGGTAACTACCAAAATGCAGCGCACATCCGAAGAAGAACTGCCATCTCAATTTTCAATTCTTTCTTTGCAGGATTTAGAGTAGGTATACGTTTAGATGATCAGGGCACTTTAGATAACCTTACCTCGGGTGCCGGTAAGCATGCGTATAACGTACTGGGCATTCCTTCTACCAGTGGAACCGGATCAAGTACTTCTGCTTCAGACGCAACCTTTGCAACCGGTCTTTCGGGCGGTGATGCTTCTGCGATTGCAACGTATTGGACGAATAACAATAACACCTCATTCAATAATGTGACTAATGCATCCACCTATACCGACTTAGGTGTAAACGGATCACTTTTCTGGGGTGCTCAGACTTCTCCCACCTTCCCTTCAAATCCTAATTTTGTATTAGTGGCTGGAGTGGCAGGCAATAGCAATCTGAATTCAGGCGCAAATTATGCCGATCCAAAATTTACAGGTAATACATTCTTCAATACAACGGGTGTATATCGTGGTGCTTTTGGAGCTACGGATTGGACGGATGGCTGGTCTGAATTCCAACCGTTGAATAAAGTTTATTAATCAGGTTAGGTTAATTAGGGTTTAATTTCTAACTGAAGACCTGCCATACGGCAGGTCTTCTTATTTTTGCAGTATGAAAAGGATAGTATTCGTAGCCATGATTTTGGCATTGATTGCAGGTGCATGCAGTACAAAAAACAATTACCAGGTAAGCGCCCACCTTACCCCACAAGAGCAAGATGAAATGATGTGGAAAATCATCCGGTACATTGGTCGAGCTCCGGAAGGACTTACCTTCGAAGAGCGTTTCTATGCACCCTATGATTCTGTTTATCAGGAGCAGGCTAAGCTACACAAGTTTGATGCTTACTATAAAAAGGGAGCTACGCATTATTTTCTTGTCAGCCGCAGAGCTCCGAGTCTGGTAGAAAAACGTGTGGCTACCGGAGGAAGGTTTGTATTAAATGCCGATGGCAAACTTATAGAGTATGAAGAAGTATTTCGCACGTGGAAACTAGTGCCCGATACATTGGCAAAACGCGAAATGGTGCTGTTCGATAAATTTGTACGAGGCGAGTCTCTCGAGTCTTACGAAACCAAAAATTCTAAGGGTGTAGAATATATTGAATTTCCGGATGAGTACACGTACTTTGATAAAGCCTCAAGGCAGTGGAAAACACGGTGATCAGTTGATCTTTCGTTGTCTATCTTTGTGTGTCTCCATCACTTTCTTGATCTGAACCCCAACATTCAGCAAAGAGTCCTGGGCTTTTTTGTTGTTGTCCAGCTTAACCTTCAAAACTGCATTCTCCAGTTTATTGGCCTCAAGTGATTTTTCTAATTGAATTTTCTCCTGATCACTGTTGCTAAGTTTAATGGTTAGATCCTTGTTTTGATTAATCATTCGTTGCTGTTGTTTTTCAACCGCGTCCAGCGCTTGTTGGGTTTCATCAATTTGCTTTTGCACCTGGTCGCGATAGAATTTAACCCCAAATTGGTAAAGCATTTTCTGGAGTTCGCGGTTAGCATACTTTATATCTTTGTCGTCCCATTCTGCCGGATTAATCCCCATCCACACAGAAGTACTTTTATCCCCCTCATTGCTGCCTGCATAAACAATCCCTTTTGAAAAGGGCGTATTATTAATAACCGGTTCGGCTACCGTCATAGGATTTCCACTTTGCCTTAGTTTACCCATGTCTTTTAAGAATCGTACCCAGGCCGATTGGATATCGTTCTTTTCCCCATCGAGTGAAGTCACAAAGACTTCGATGGTTTCATTCTTTACCTTTTCATTTTGTTTATTTACTGTCACGGTTTGGCTATGCGCAAAGCCAAAACAAAAAGAGAACAGGACCAAAATCAAAAACTTATTCATAGAACACGTGTTATCAAGGGTCAAAGCTACTAATTATGAGTAAGAAAATATTAATCACCGGTGCCTCGGGTCTTATTGGCTCACGATTAACAGAGCTGCTCTTGCAAAAAGGCTACCAGGTTTCACATCTGGGCCGCAGCAAAAAAAGCGGATCGGTTCCTTCTTTTGTTTGGGATGTTGATAAGGGAGTGCTGGATCAACAGGCACTTGAAGACGTTGAAACAATAATACATTTAGCCGGAGCGGGCGTAGCAGATAAACGCTGGACGGAATCAAGAAAAAAGGAAATTCTTGAGAGCCGAACAAAATCCTCATTACTATTATACAATACATTGGCGAGCACCAAACATACTGTTAAAACAGTGGTCTCGGCTTCGGCTATTGGGTATTATGGTTTTGGGTTTGGAGAGCAGGTATTTACAGAAGACAGTCAACCCGGCAACGACTATCTAGCCCAGGTTGTAAAACAGTGGGAAGAATCAGTCGATAAGATTAGTTCATTAAATCTCCGGGTTGTAAAATTACGGATTGGTATTGTGTTGAGCGATGAGGGCGGAGCCCTGGTGGAAATGGCGAAGCCAATCCGGCTTGGAATTGGCGCAGCCTTAGGTACGGGAAAACAATACCTTTCCTGGATTCACCTCGATGATTTATGTGCCATGTTTATCAAAGCCGTTGAAGACGAAACATTACAAGGCACATACAATGCAACAAGTGGCGATTGGGTAACTAATCTGGAACTAACAAAGCTAATCGCTAAGGTTTTAAAAAAACCATTGCTCTTACCAAACGTTCCTGACTTTATCATGAAAATTATTGTTGGTGAAATGGCCGTGATTGTTGTGAATGGCAGTAAAATCTCAGCTGATAAAATAAAGAAGACAGGTTTTAAATTTAATCACACTGATCTCACAGAAACGCTTCGAAGTTTATTAGTTGAAAGTAAAAAGTAAAAAAGTTAAAGCTGTGACTCTTAAATTTTTTCTTTTGACTTTCCACTTTGAACTTTCCACTCCTCCATCACAGCTACTCCAATCTTCGAATCGGCAGTGCCATAGTATAAATACCACTTTCCATTTAAAGGTATCATGCCTTCGATAAAGCAAACCTGGTTTACCTGGCCTTCTATTTCGTAAGGTTGATCGGGCCGCAAAAAATAATTTTCTAATCGGTCAATGAGCTCGGAAGGATCATTCAAATCATAGAGTGCCTGGCCTGAGCAATATGCACCTTTAGGTAGAGAAGGGTCTCCTTCGGTATCGTGATTCATACCGTTGTAAAGAAGAAGAATTCCATGATCCGTAATCAATGCATAGGGACCACTCTCTACCAGGCGACTGTCAAAATACCCAGGTCGTGGTTTAAGTACTGATTTCAGATTACCGTCTTCGTCAAGCACCGGTTGCCATTGGATCAGGTCATCTGATGTTGCCATAAATAAATCGGTATCGCCAAAGTACATCCAGTATTTACCATTGATTTTTTCCGCAATCACTTTATTACCTTGTTGTCGTGCGACAATAGCGCCTGATTTACTCCACGTGTCTGTAAATTTATCTTTAAGAACTAACCCATGCTTGGTCCAGTTTAGTAAATCGGTAGAAGAAGCAAGGCATAACCGTGCGAGATTACCATCGTATGCTGTGTAAGTCATGATGTACGTACCCATATCGCTTTCAACAATCCGCGGATCTTCAATACCCCCTTCCCATTCATACACTTTCATAAAATCTTCGGCTGGAAACAGGAGCGGCTCGCGCATGCGTGTGAAATGAACGCCATCCGCACCCATGGCCAGACCAATGCGCGAAGTGCCCGCATGCTTTCCGATCGTATCTTCAGCACGGTAAAAAAGATACACCGCACCATTGCGCACTACCGCTGCCGGATTAAACACATCTTTTTCCTCCCACTTTACTTCTTGTTTTAAGATGGGGCATGTAAAAACGCCATCACTCGCTTTTAGAATCGGATTAGCCTCATTTATTTTTTTGAACGGCAACATGGCCCAGGTGCTGTCGTGTTCAAAGGCTCCTTTATCTTCGGATGTTGTGCAGGAAGACACCACGAACAACAGCAGAACACAAGTCAAAAGCAGCAATGCTTTACTTTTGAGATACCAAACCGCAGATTTTCGATTCATTTATTAACTTGAAAGAAATTTGAACAAGTAAGATATGGCTCAGAAAGTTAGAAAGAAAAAAGTTAGTGAAGAGATTAACCAGCAAGCCCTGGAAGAAGAGCATCGCATTCGCAAGGCGTTCAAAGACAAAGACTGGGCTGAAATCAAGAGTTCGGACTCCTGGATGATTTTTAAGGTGATGAGTGAGTTTGTGGAGGGATTTGAGAAGTTGGCAAAGATAGGCCCGTGTGTAACCATTTTCGGATCGGCCCGGGTTAAGCCCAACCATCCCTATTATAAAATAGCCGAAGACATTGCAGCTGAGTTGGTGCATCATGGGTATGGGGTAGTAACCGGTGGTGGTCCTGGTATTATGGAGGCTGGTAACAAAGGCGCCACCCGTGCAGGTGGTAAATCAGTAGGTCTTAATATCTATCTCCCGCATGAGCAAAAGGGCAATCCATATATCGATGCCGATAAGCTGATCACCTTTGATTATTTCTTTGTTCGTAAAGTAATGTTTGTAAAATACTCACAAGGGTTTATCATCATGCCGGGCGGATTTGGCACGCTGGATGAATTGACAGAAGCTTTAACGCTTATTCAAACCAAAAAAATAGGCCGGTTCCCGATCGTTTTGGTTGGAAAAAAATTCTGGACCGGTTGGTTAGACTGGGTTAAAAAAGTGTTGGTATCGGAAGGTATGATCAGTGAAGAAGATTTGGAACTATTTAATGTTGTGGACACGCCTCAGGACGCTGTAAAAGTAATTGACGACTTCTACGCACGATATTTGTTATCACCTAACTTTTAAAAAACACAGGAGGAATGCAGAAGTTTTTGGGATATCTCGCTCCACTTTCTATTGGCTTGTTGCTGGTGTATGTTCTATTCGATCAGTCTTCTAAGATAAGTGCGAAGGAACAAGTACAAGAATTGGAGCCAATTTCGGTACAGGAATCGGATCAACCTTTTGTGGCCATCTCGTATGATTTACCAGCAAAGATTTCTTTCGCTGGTGAAGAGGCTCCGCTCCAGATGCCCGATGTGTTGGAGCGACTTGATCGTGAATTACAGGTAAATATTTATTTGCAAAGCAGTACCCTGTTTTTATTAAAGCGGGCCAATCGGTGGCTTCCTCGGATAACGGAAATCCTGAAGGCAAATGGCATTCCTGAAGACTTTAAATATTTACCACTGATTGAAAGCGGGTTGGTCAATGGAGTTTCACCCAAAGAAGCGGTTGGTTATTGGCAAATTCGTGAAGCCTCTGGTAAAGAGCTGGGTTTAGAAATTACCAGGGAAGTTGATCAACGTTATGATCCCATCAAATCGACCGAGGCAGCCTGTAAGTATATAAAGAAGTCTTACGAAAAATTTGGCAACTGGACATTGGTTGCTGCTTCGTACAATAGAGGAGTGGCCGGAATAAAAAGTGATCTTGACGATCAGAAAGTGGATAACTATTATGATGCGCATTTGAATGACGAAACCTCACGCTATGTATTTCGCATTTTGGCGATAAAGGAAATTTTTGAGAACCCTTCCAAATACGGATTTAAGTTAAAGCCAGAACATCTTTACCACCCTGAGCCATTGCGATTCATTGACGTTGATAAAGACATCCCGGATCTTGTTTCGTTCGCGAAGAACAATGGTAGTAATTACAAGTTGCTTAAGCGACATAATCCCTGGCTAAGGCAGACCCGCCTGAATGTGAAAAAGGGAAAATCGTATCAAATAGCCTTACCCATCTAAACTAAAAAGCTATTCTGCTGGTTATCTAACCGAATTTATCCGTTTGTCAGATGGCTGTCACGCTCGCTTTTTTATTTCTGTATCTTGAAAAAAATTATTTCTATGGAGCATACCTATTACAATCCTGCCGATCTTAAAAAATTTGGAACCATCAGTGAGTGGGAACCCAACCTGGCCGCAAAGTTTTTTGATTACTATGGCGATGTATTCAAAGAGGGAGATTTAACGGCACGGGAAAAGTCCTTGATTGCATTGGCTGTGGCTCACACGGTTCAATGCCCATATTGTATCGATGCCTATACGCAGGATTCATTAGAGAAAGGAGCAACTGAAAAGGGAATGATGGAAGCGATTCATGTAGCAGCGGCCATCCGCGGAGGTGCCTCGTTGGTACATGGTGTAATGATGATGAATAAAGCGAAGAAACTTTCCATGTGACCTCACCCCTTTCTCTCCTAGGGGAAAGGCTTGAGACTAACACTTTAATAAATAGTATTAAAATATTTAATGTGCCCCTCCCTTCTCCTTTGGAGAAGGGGCCGGGGATGAGGTTATGATTAAATCCCTACACGCCCGCCATCACCAGCTAGCCAATCAACAAAGACAAGTTGAGATTCTGGAGAATGGTCTTTTCAAGGAAGGCAAGTTTCCTACATTCAAAAAGAAACTTGAACCAGTTGGGTATTTTCCTCTTAAGCCCGCAGAGCTGGAAATCTTTCAGGTTAATATCGGGTACATGTGTAATCAGGTATGCAAGCATTGTCATGTAGATGCAGGTCCCGATCGCAAGGAGATAATGACCCGCGAAACCATGCAGCAGTGTCTTGATATTTTGCAACAAACCAAAATCAAAACCCTTGATATTACCGGTGGGGCTCCTGAGATGAATCCTGATTTCCGTTGGTTTATAAAAGAAGCATATGCAAGGGGCGTACAAGAAATAATTGTCCGCTCAAATCTTACAATTATTACCGCTAATCCGAAATACAACGATCTGCCTGAATTCTTTAAGGAGAACAACGTTCGGGTAGTTTCTTCATTGCCCTTTTATAATGCCGCCAAAACTGACCGGCAGCGAGGCGAAGGAGTATTTAAAGATTCAATTGTTGGATTGCAGATGCTTAACAAAGTGGGCTATGGCATCGAAGGCTCAGGGTTAATTCTTGATTTGGTTTTCAATCCTACCGGAGCATTTTTGCCGGGCGATCAAAAGCAACTTGAGCGCGATTTTAAAAGAGAGTTAAAAGAACATTTTGATATCAACTTCAATAGTTTGTTTACCATAACCAATACTCCCGTTAGCCGGTTTCTTGATTTTCTAATCGAATCCGGCAACTATGAGGAGTATATGGAGAAACTGATCAGCGCATTTAATCCGGCCGCGGTAGGTGGAGTGATGTGTCGCAATACGATCTCAATCGACTGGCAAGGATTTATTTATGATTGCGATTTTAACCAGATGTTGGGATTAAAAGTACAAGAACAAGCAGGGCAACACATCAGCCAGTTTGATATCAGCAAACTTAAAAGCCGCGATGTAGTTATCAGCCAACATTGCTTTGCCTGCACGGCTGGGGCCGGATCCAGTTGCCAGGGCACTACTGCTTAGAAAATACTACCTCATAATTCCCCGATTTTAAATTTTGAATTCTAACTTGCAGCCATGCGACCGTACATGTTAGCTGAGAACAATTGGAAGACAATCAAAGAGGCATCTTTTGATGTAGCTGTGCTTCCATGGGGCGCATGCGAAGCGCACAATTTTCATTTGCCCTATGGTACAGATATCATTGAAGCTGAAGAAATTGCAGCGGAAGGCGCTCGGCTTGCATGGGAACAGGGAGCGAAAGTAATTGTGTTGCCACCCATTCCGTTTGGAGTAAACACCGGACAGTTTGATGTTATGTTGGACATAAACATGAACCCCTCAACACAGTTGGCCGTGTTGCGTGATGTGATAGAAGTACTCGACCGGCAAGGCATTCATAAACTTATCATACTGAATAGCCATGGAGGCAATGATTTCAAGACCATGATCCGTGAGTTAGGGTTGAGATTTCCAAAAATGTTTTTAAGTTCTTGTGATTGGTTTAAAAGCACAGATCAAAAAGAATTTTTTGTAAACAAAGACGACCATGCAGGAGAGATGGAAACAAGTCTGATCTTATATCTGCGCCCGAAATTGGTACGACCATTATCTGAAGCCGGAGACGGCAAGGCTAAGAAGTTTCGATTCAAAGCCATGCAGGAAGGCTGGGCATGGGCCGAGCGCAGGTGGACTCAAGTAACGGCTGATACCGGAGTAGGCGATCCGCGTCAGGCTTCGGCTGAGAAAGGAGAAAAGTATTTTAAAACAGTTACACAAAAGGTGGCCCAATTCTTTACCGAAGTAGCGAAAACACCTAAACAGGATTTCTATATTTAATTTATTTTTTCGGCAGGGTAAGCTTAGTCGGAACCTGCACTCACATCCATCTACTATGATCCATCAAATACAAGAAGCAACTGAGTATCTAAAGAAACATGGCATTATTGCTCCTGAAGTGGGAGTAATTCTGGGTACGGGCCTCGGCAATAAATTTGTTGAGAAAATCAAAAATCCGATTATCATAAACTATAATTCCATTCCACACTTTCCGATTTCTACGGTAGAGTTTCACAAAGGAAAATTGATTTATGGAGATGTTAAGGGAAAGAAAGTGCTGGCAATGCAGGGTCGCTTTCATTATTATGAAGGCTACTCCATGCAGCAGATTACCCTTCCGGTGCGGGTGATGAAGGTGATGGGGGTAAAGCAATTACTCATTTCGAATGCGGCCGGTAATATGAACATGAAATGGAAAAAGGGACAATTAATGTTGATCGATGATCACATCAATTTACTCCCTGACAATCCATTGCGAGGACCCAATTTTGAAGTCTTCGGTCCGCGCTTTCCCGACATGAGTCAGCCGTATTCAAAGAAACTAAATAACCTGCTGATCAAAATTGCGAAAGAAAAAGACATTAAACTCAACAAAGGAGTGTATGTAGCCGTAATGGGGCCTAACCTGGAAACCCGCGCTGAGTATCGATTTCTAAGTCGCATCGGTGCCGATGCCGTGGGCATGAGCACTGTGCCTGAGGCGTTGGTGGCAAACCACATGAGTTTACCGTGTTGCGCAATTTCTGTGCTTACCGATGATTGCGATCCGGATAACCTCAAACCAGCTGTAATCAGCGACATCATTGCTATTGCCGGTAAGGCCGAAGCAAAGCTAACTGAACTTTATGTGGAGTTGATCGCGAAGATCTAGTCTTGTTCAACGGAAGTATTAATCAGAGATGTAATTTTTTCTCACCTTTGTCCACCCATTCCGTATGCGGCTGCTTAATATTTTATTTTTCTACGGATTGCTAATACCTATCTCGTACTTGCCCTATTCAGTTTTGTATGGGCTGTCTGATGGATTATATTTTCTTATCTACAAAGTAGTCGGGTATCGGAAAAAAGTAGTGCTTCAAAATATTGCCAACTCCTTTCCTCAAAAATCGCATCAGGAACATGTGCAAATTGTTAGCGCCTTCTACAGGCATTTTTGCGATTTGATAGTAGAGAGTATTAAAGTCTTCACTATTTCGGAAGTGGAAGTAAAGCAGCGCATGAAAATGCTTAATCCGGAATTCAGCAATCGATTTTATGATAAAGGCCAAAGTGTAATTATTGCAGGTGGACACTACAATAATTGGGAACTGTTTGCTGTAGCGATCGATTCGGAAATCAAACATCAGACCGTAGCACTTTATAAAACGTTAAAGAATAAATTCTTTGACGAAAAAATGCGAGCCACCCGAAGTAAGTATGGTTTAATAATGATCTCCACTAAGAAAGCAAAGGAGGAATTTGAAAAATCAGACGGACTCAAAGCCATAATTTTTGGATTTGATCAGTCACCCGGTAATTCGAATAACTGTTATTGGGGCACCTTCCTTAATCAGGATACACCAATGATTTTTGGAGTCGAGAAATATGCCAAGGAGTATGATTTTCCAGTTCTTTATTTGCGCATTAACAAAGAAAAACGGGGCCACTATACGTATGAGTATATAGAAGCAATTGAAGAGCCCCGAAAGACAGGTTATGGAGAGATAACAACAAGAATCAACCAGCTCTTGGAACAAGACATCACCGCCCAACCTCAATATTACTTATGGAGCCACAAACGATGGAAGCATAAACGGCCTGCTGAATATGTGCAGCAATAATTAATTTCTCACAAGGATAAATTATTTCTCACCTTTGCACGAGCATTTTTCTTATGCGCCTGCTTAATAGTATTTTTTTCTACGGAATAATTATACCCATCTCATACTTGCCTTATCCGGTCTTGTATGTGCTGTCTGATGGGTTGTATTTTTTTATGTATCGGGTATTCGGGTATCGAAAGAAAGTAGTTATTCAAAATATTGCCAACTCGTTTCCAAATAAATCACCGCAGGAGAGAAAAAAAATAGTAAGGGATTTCTATCATCATTTTTGTGACTTGCTACTTGAGGGGTTAAAAGCATTTACTATGTCTGAAGCTGAAGTCCGGCAAAGGGCGAAACCTCTCAACTTAGAGTATATCGATCGATTTTATGAAAGAGGACAAAATGTGATAATTGCAACCGGCCATTATAATAATTGGGAATTGTTGGCCTTAGCACTTAACATTGAAATCAAGCATCAGGCGGTAGTTATCTACAGACAATTGAAGAATAAATTCTTTGATGAGAAGGTAAAATCCTCTCGCAGTAAGTTTGGTTTGAATCTGACGTCTACCAAGATAGCGATGCGGGCTTTTCAAAAGTCCGATGGACTTAGCGCGGTTACATTTGCATTCGATCAATCACCCGGTAAGACCGATGGATGCTATTGGGGTTCATTTCTTAACCAGGACACACCCATGACCTTTGGTGTCGAAAAGTATGCAAAGCACTTCAATACCCCTGTTCTTTTCATGCACATAAATAAAGTAAAGCGGGGGTACTATACCTATGAGTTCTCGGATGCCATTGAAGATCCATGCACTACCGGCTACGGAGAGATTACAAGAAAAATTAATGCTCTTTTAGAGCAAGACATCATTGCTCAGCCTCAGTATTACTTATGGACTCACAAGAAGTGGAAGCATAAGCGGCCGATAGGTCTCGTGCAAGCTGAGTCTTAGAATTTGTAACTGTATCCTATCCGTATCACCTGCGTTTCGTAATAGTCGCTGCTGATATAGCTGAACCCATCACCCTCAATTTCCTTTTTAATGACCATGGTATTTAACAAATCAGTAGCATTCAGGAATAATTCGCCTTTGCCTTTTTGAATCGTCTTCTTGATACCAACATCCAATGAAAAACGCCAATCAATCTTACCTTGTGGAATAATATCAGGTGCGAGGTAGGTCGCCATCACCTGGGCTTCGAGGCCATTGGATAACCGGAAGAGGTTATTCAACTTTGCATTCCACGAAAAAATTTCCTGCTTAGGCGCTGTAAATGTATCCGGTATAGGATATTTATTTTCCACGGTAAAACTGTCGATTTGATTGTGGTAGCCATTTACACTCAGATTTAACGAAAACCATTTTGCGACCTCCTGCGAAAGCACCATTTCAATTCCTGTATTGTAACTGCGATCGGCATTTTGAAAAACAGCGAAAATCAAAGGACTTCCCGGAACTGTTCTTGCAATCCGTGTGATAGTTCCGTCAACAATGCGGTGATAGGCTGCAACATAATAGTTACCACTTTTCCAGCTCGTTTTATAACCTAATTCAAAGAGGTTAGTAAACTGGGGCCGTAATGCAGGATTCCCCACTTTAATAATTTCTGCGTCATCGTATTTTGGGAAAATCCGAATGTCTACTTCATTAGGCCGGTCAACCCTGCGATTATAGAAGAATGAAATTTTATTAGAGTCGTTGATCTTATAGGCCAACCGCACATTAGGAAATGGTTGCGTGTAATCATAGCCATCACTTTTATAGGTGTTGTGGTCCGGATTTACTTCATACTGTATTTTTACATATTCCACCCGAAGTCCGATCTCGGTTTCGAATTTTGGGTTTTCGAAGACATAATTTCCATATAAGGCTGGAATGGTTTCTTTATAGGTTGCCCAACCCCCGGCAGTTGAATCTATGGCTGAATTTGTTCCTGGAAAGAATTGCATGTTGGTAGGGATGGTTCTTCTGCGAAATTTTGCTCCACCTTCCATTCGACCGTATTTTAGGGGCTGTACATAATCCAGATTGAAGTCGCCCACTTGTTCATCTGAAAGCAATTTAAACGCATCCTCGCTTGTGAAAGCAGGAGTTGTGTTGTCGAAAAAATATTTTTCATCTTCCCGGTGAAAGGTGTAGTTGAAACCAATATTCATTAAATGTCCTGGATCTTTATATTTATGCTGAAAGGCAGCGGTTGCCATAACTGTAGTTTTCAACTCATCTTCAAGGAATTGCCAAAGGCGCAGTCGTTCAGAAAAATCGCCATTGAAAAACACCTCGTCTCCGTTGTCAATAATTTTTTCGGTGCCAAACAAACCGGATACAGTGAGCGTGTTGTATTCATCAAGCGTCCAATCGATGCCCGCTTTCGTTGTAATAAACGTAGTATTCCGGTTCCTTTTTAACTGTTGATTGATGATACTCCCATCGTCATAATACCTTTCTACAAATTCATTTTTATTCAGTGTTTCGGTGTACAGGTAATCGCCCTGAAAGAAGGCATTTATTTTATTATGCCGGTAGTTAAGCGATACTGAAGGATTTATTTTAGGAGTCATTTGGTATTGCGGACGAATGGTAGGATAGTTTTCTTTTTTCACCCACAACGCACCAAGGCCTGTCGCAAAACCAACCTTACCATTAAAACCTTCCTGTTTGTTCTTTTTATATATAATGTTGATGATTCCGGCATTTCCGTTCGCATCATACTTGGCAGATGGATTATTGATGATTTCAATTTTCTCAATAGCCGATGCCGGAATATTGTCTAATCCGGTTTGGTTTCCGAACCCGGTGAGTGCAGTTTGCTTGCCATCCATTAATACAGTCACCCGGTCGCTCCCCCGTAAGGTAACCTTACCATCCTGTATTGTAACCCCCGGCAAGTTCTGCATGGCCTGTAATACCGAACCTCCGCTTTGGCTGATGTTACTGGCCACGTCAAACGTTTTCTTATCCATTTTGCCGGAGACTCCTTCTGCCTCTCCAACGACAACCACTTCATTGAGGAGTTCCGTGTTTTCTTCCAGTTCTATGGCGGGCAGATCCAAAAATGCGGTAAGGCTGCCTATATAAAGAGATTGTTTTGTGGTACGGTAACCCACAAAAGAAACTTCCAGCGTATAATTGCCGGGCTTGATGGTTGAGAGTGTAAAACGGCCCTCTTCATTAGTCACTGTTCCTGTTATGAACAGACTATCTTTTTCAGTTTTCGCCACCACGTTCACATAGGCAAGCGCGGTTTTGGAAATTTTTTCTTTTACTATTCCTGATACTGTAACAGAATTATTTTGAGCATTAAGCCCGAATGGCAATGAAATTAAAAGCACAAATAGTAGTGAGATTTTTATGCGCATATTTCGAAGCAGCCGGGTTGGGTTAACTGATGACTTTAGTTTAACCTCAAAGGTAGCTATCCTGTTGGGATGGGAATGGGAATTAGCTTCACAAATACACGGGCGGTTTGTGTCAACGGTTGCAAGGAGCGTTTGAATTACACCTCATGATAAATTCAGATTTGTGTACGATGCAACCTTTGGCTGATGAGGTACGTCTTAATAGGCAAAACACGTTTCCTCATGAAATCAATTCTACCTATCGCAATAGTTTTTTCCGCATTTGCAGTATCTGCACAATCCACTAAAATTGGGGATTTTCATCTTGACAAAGAGTATAAAATGGAAGCCACGGGCACCATTTACCTCGATGCCTCAGATGCGAAAGTGTTCATCACAGGGTCCAGGCGAGCAACGGCACATGTAAAGATTGATCGTGAAGTAACTTCCAAGGGAATGACTTTTGGAGAACGCGAGTTTCGTGTGGACGTAACTGAACAAAGCGGTAATCTTACTATTCGCGAAGAATCAAAAGGATCTACCGTGGGCGTTGTAGGCTACTACAATGAAAAATATACGATCAACATTGAAGCTCCCGAAGGGGCTAGCCTTGTGATTGATGGCGATGATGGTGATTATTTTATAAAAGCAATTAATGGCTCTATTGAGCTCGACCTCGATGATGCTGACATAGAACTAACGGGTTGTTTGGGTAACAGCTTTAAAGTAAAACTGGATGATGGCGACTTGCGTATGGACACAGGCCGGGGCACGCTGGATTTGGATGCTGATGATGCTGATGTGGATATTAAAAATGCAAGTTTTGATAAAATCATGGCCCAACTGGATGATGGTGATTTTATTGTGGAAACTGCTTTTGCCGAAAATGGCGATTACTTCATTGATTTGCAGGACGGGCTTGTATCAGTTAAAGTGCTGGGCGGTGGCGGTCGGTTCGACATCCGCCATGACGATGCCCGAGTAACTACGGAAGGGGCATTTGACATTGTCGAAAAATCGGACGACCGCACCCGGGTAACTCTGGCCAATGGCAATGCTAAAATGGAAATCCGTGCTGACGATGCGAGAGTGAGATTGAGTAAGTAACTACATTGTGTTTTAGTTTTTATATCTAAAAATGAAGACCTCATTATTATTTGTCTTTTTCTTTGTCGTTGTTTCTTCTTTAGCTCAAGATGAATCGACTTTGTCAAAACTTAAATCTGTTTATATTAATCAGGTGGCGTGGGAAGCAGCAGGTGATTTGAATTATGATCAAACGACCGAAGAGATTATAGTAAAAAATTTCAAAATACCTGTATCTGAGAGCACTCGCTTAAGTTTTGATAAGAAGAAGGGAAACAAAGTGATTTTTGCTTTGCAGAATAATACATCGATTACAGACGTCACCGATCCTACTTTCAGAAGGGCTTACTTTGAAATTCCGTTCAAGACAAAAGATGGAGCAGTTTCCTTTATTACCTACTTCAATAAGTTAAAAGAGGAGGAGTAAAAGTGTTTTTTTGACTACACATCACAAATCCCAACGCCCTGTTTCAGCGAAGCTAACTTATCAGGTCGCTTGGGAATAAACTCCTGTGCAACAAATCCTTTGAAGCCCGTTTCAACAATCGCTTTCATAATAGCCGGGTAATAAAGCTCCTGAGTTTCGTCAATTTCATTTCTTCCAGGTACACCCCCGGTATGGTAGTGGCCAATATACTTTTGGTGTTTGCGAATGGTAGCAATTACATCGCCCTCCATAATCTGCATGTGATAGATGTCGTAAAGTAATTTAAAATTTGGTGAGCCTAGTTTTTCGCAAAGGGTTACGCCCCATTCGGTGTGGTCGCACTGATAGTCTTTGTGATCCACTTTGCTGTTGAGCAACTCCATTTGCACGGTGATGTTATACTTCTCGGCAATTTTTATCACAGGTGCCAATCCTATTGCACAATTCTCCATGCCTTGTTCATAACTGAGCCCGTTGGCATTACCACTGAAACAAATCACACTTTTCAATCCGGCATCAGCTGCTTTTGGGATGTTGGTGGAAAAGTCTTTCAGGAATTTTTCGTGCAGCGTGGGATCATTGAATCCTTTATTCAAACCCAGATCAGTTACATAAGCCATCGCTACCGTGAGTCCATGCTTTTGCACGATTGCCCATTGGTCAGGCCCTAAAAGTTCAATAGATTTTAATCCAATCTCTTTAGCTGCTTTGGCTAGATCTTCTAAAGGAATTGAGCCATAGCACCACTGACACACAGAGTGATTTATATTATTTTTGAGATCAGCAGGAAGCGTGTTCATAGCTTTTGCAATTTCGGGTAATGCCACTGCACTGGCTGCAGTTGCTGCAATGGTTTTTAATGCTTGTTTGCGATTCATATCAGTTTTCTTTTTTTAAATCACTAAGACACAGAGTTCACAAAGAATCACAAAGTTCGTGCAACTTAGTGTCTTTGTGCCCTTGTCTGCCGACAGGCAGGTTTGTGGGTCAACATATTTAAGATCAATTTACAATTTCTATTTCTCACTCCTATAGACTACCCCATCCTTCATCACAAACTTCACTTTGCGCAGATCAGAAATATTTTTGGAGGGATCTCCAGTTACAATCACCAGATCTGCTTTCAACCCCTCTTTTACAAAGCCTACCTGATTCTCTAAATGAAAGGCCCTTGCGTTTACACTCGTGGCCGCTTTCAACACATCAAATGTTTTCATTCCGTATTCTACCATCAATTCCATCTCCAATACATTTTCACCATGCGGATAAACACCCACATCGCCACCCATGCCAATGGTCACTCCGGAAGCTAGTGCCTCCTTAAAACTCTTTTTCTTGTTTGTAACATTGGCAGGCTCTGGAGATACTCCTTTTTTCCAACCCCGGTATTGAGAGATTACATCCACCGCAGACACAGTTGGAATGTAAGTAACGTTATGCTCTTTCATCAGCTTGCCAATCTCCACATCAATAAAGTCGCCATGCTCAATTGTTTCTGCCCCAGCTAACACAGCACGTTTTATCGCCTCTTTTGATTTTGCATGGCACACCATTACACGACCGCTGCTGCGCGTAACTTCGTTGATCAGTTTCAACTCGTCCAAAGTGAAGGAAGGTTGATCTTCTCCATTAATACCCCAACGGTAGTCGGCATAGATTTTTATAAAGTCAGCACCTTTACCAATCTGATCACGCACTACGCGCACCAAATCATTTCCATCGGCTGCTTCTGCACCAAGCATAATCTCCTGATCATGATCATATCCTTTCGGCCCATAAGAACCTGTTGAAACTATCGCTCTTCCGGCCACCATCAAGCGCGGTCCGGGAATAATACCTTCATTTATGGCGCGTTTCAAGGCTACATCTGAATAGCCAGCACCTTCTGTACCTAAATCACGCGCGGTTGTAAATCCTGCCATCAAGGTATTCTTTGCATGAACGGTTGCGCGGGCCGTACGATACGAATCTGTTTCCTTTAACACTTGTGTGTCCCAATCGGTGATGTTGTAAGGATAAAGCAACAAATGTGAGTGGCCTTCAATCAAACCGGGTGTTAGTGTTGAATTGGGGAAATTTATTTTCGTGGCTCCCGTAGGCTCTTTCACTTTGTCTTTCGGTCCGACTGCAATAATCTTATCACCTTCAGTTATCACCGCCCAACCATCATGCATATTTTCACCATCAAACACGCGATCGGCAGTGAGGTAATATTTTACTGGGGTTTGTGCCCCAAGACAAAGAGTGATAAAAAAAGAAACGAAGAGCACAAAATACCTTTTCATAGTTAACCGGTTTAGGTTTTGAAAAGGTACTTGAAAAAGAGTTGCTACAAAAACAAAACCCTCTCCGTTACGGAAAGGGTTTTAAAAGTATTCAAAAGGTAACAAGTCCCTCTCCAATTGGAGAGGGATTTAGGGTGAGGTTAAACTGCTTTCAAGGCGGCCTCGTAATTTGGTTCCTGGCCGATTTGTGGTACTAGTTCAGTGTATTTCACTTTTCCTGTAGTATCTATTACCACAACAACTCTTGCAAATAATCCGGCAAAGCCTCCATCCACCAATTCGACACCGTACGCTTTTCCAAATCCGCGACCGCGGAAGTCGGAAAGTGTAATCGCCCGATCAATTCCTTCGGCACCACAAAATCTCTTTTGTGCAAAGGGAAGGTCTTTCGAGATGCAGAGAACAACGGTATTGTCTTTAGATGCTACGCGTTTGTTAAACTCACGCACGGAAGTAGAACAGGTGCTGGTGTCAACACTGGGAAAAATATTAAGTACAACATTCTTTCCGGCAAAGTCTTTTAAGCTAACATCCTTCATGTTGGTCGCTGTCAATGTAAAATCAACAGCTGAAGAGCCAATTGCAGGAAGCTCGCCAATGGTGTTTGCATCGTTGGGTCCAAGTTTAGTTAAAGCCATAGAAGAGTTATTTTTAGTAATACCTGATAAACAGATGTGGATCGTGTAATGTTTACCGGATGCGGTCGGAATCGCGTACCATTTTTTCGTCTTTGCGGATAAAGCGTATTGCCAGCCAGTTGCAGGTTACTCCGATAAATGGAATCCAGATGCTTAACCCAAATTTACCATAGCCATATTGTTGCGTAACCTGGTTGTAAAAGTATACGGCCGATCCCAACACTCCGGCCAGGATCAGGGAGTTAAGTGTGCCAAGTTTTACCTGGGTCATCCGGTTATCAAATCGCCTGATTTCCATAATGGCGATGGTGGCAGCTGCTGCCATCAATATAGCTGTAATGGCAAACGGGAAATACTGAGTAGTCTTAACATCATTTTCGATCGTAGAAAAATGGAGGGGATAAAGTTGCATTTCTTTGCCGGCCTCTTCGATCTTCCAGATAGGTAAAAAGAAGCTTACGATCATACTTGCTACCACCAGAACCAGAAACAACGTTTGTATTCTTTGCCACATAAAAGGGTTGAGTTAACTTGCCGCAAAACTACTAAATGTAGACCGAAGACTTCGCCCAAATTTTATGACAAAATCCGCATATATCGTAGATATCCTCCGCACTCCGGTGGGCAAATTCGGGGGAACTCTTTCTTCGGTCAGGCCTGATGATCTGGCGGCAGAAGTAATTAAAAAATTAATTGAACGAAATCCCGGACTGGATCCTTTGCTGATTGAAGATGTTGTATTCGGAGCAGCTAACCAGGCCGGAGAGGATAATAGAAATGTAGCACGCATGGCTTTGTTGCTTGCCGGATTACCAAAAGAGGTTGGTGGCGTTACAGTAAATCGCCTTTGTGCTTCGGGGTTGCAGGCAATCATGGACGCTTCGCGCGGAATTCTGAATGGCGATGGGGATTGCTATATAGCCGGTGGTGTGGAAAGTATGAGTCGCGCACCGTTTGTAATGGCTAAAGCGGAAGAAGCTTTTTCGCGTAAAGCGGAGGTTTATGATACAACTATCGGCTGGCGTTTTGTCAACTCAAAACTTTCGAAGTTGTATCATCCTTATTCCATGGGCGAAACAGCCGAGAATGTTGCTGAGAAATGGAAGATAAGTCGTGAAGAACAAGATCAGTTCGCATTGGCATCCCAACAAAAATATTTTACAGCACACAAGTCTGATAAGTTCAAAGAGGAATTGATTTGCGTGAATGTGCAAAAGGGCAAAGAAACGATTGAGTTCAACCAGGACGAGTATCCCCGCCAGACAGTTTTAGAAAAACTTGCCCAATTAAAACCAGCCTTTAAAGAAAACGGAACAGTAACAGCTGGAAATTCTTCGGGTATAAATGATGGTGCTGCGGCCAGTTTACTTGTTAGTGAAGAACTGTTAAAGAAACTCAATGCAACACCAATGGTCCGTGTGGTATCCATGGCAGTAGCCGGAGTCGACCCTGCTTATATGGGAGTGGGTCCGGTGCCTGCCGTACAGAAAGCCATAAAACGTGCCGGACTTAAAATCTCGGATATAGGATTAATAGAACTCAACGAAGCCTTTGCAGCACAAAGTATTGCCTGCATTCGCGATCTCAATTTGGACCCAACTATAGTAAATGTGAATGGTGGAGCCATTGCTATTGGTCATCCCCTGGGGTGCAGTGGTGTTCGCATCAGTGCCACGCTTATTCATGAAATGCAAAAACGAAAAGTGAAGTATGGACTAGCCACTATGTGTATTGGAGTGGGGCAGGGGGCAGCAGTTATCTATGAAAATCCAAATTGTCAATTGTCAATTGTCAATTGACAATTATTATGCGATACTTCTTCGAAATAACCTACAACGGCACCCCCTATCACGGTTGGCAAAATCAACCGAATGCGGTTAGCGTACAGCAGGTAGTGGAGGATTGCTTGACGAAAGTATTCCGTAAGAACATAACCATTATAGGTAGTGGCCGCACCGATGCCGGAGTCCATTGTGTAAAGCAATATTTTCATGCCGATGTTGATCAAGTATTGGATGAAACGATTTGGTTGCCAAAACTGAATTCAATTCTCCCAAGATTTATTGCCATTCGATCCATTCGGCCAGTAAAGCCTGAAGCCAGTGCCCGGTATGATGCCGTTGATCGCACCTACGAGTATCACATTACGCGGGTGAAAGATCCCATATTAGTAGGTCGTGCATATTATTTCTTTCGCGACCTCGATATGCCAACCATGGAGCGGGCAACTGCGTTATTGCTTGGTGAGCATGACTTTGAATGTTTCAGTAAAGTCCATACGGACGTAAATCACTTTATTTGCAACATTAAACAGGCTAAGTGGAATCAAAAGGGGGATATGTTGGTTTTCACCATCACGGCCAACCGTTTTTTGCGGGGTATGGTGAGGTCAGTAGTGGGAACTTTATTAAATGTCGGATCAAAAAAAATTACGTTGAAAGAATTTCAGGAGATATTGAAAAGTAAGGACCGGAAGCGGGCAGGCATGAACGTTCCGGCAGATGCTTTGTATCTCACCCACGTTAAATACCCAAAATCAATTTTTATCTAAAAAACTTTTTGAGAAATCTCCAGGATTAAAGGAATGGAAAAAGAAAAAGTAAGCAGCGGAAATATTATTGACTGGAAGGTGCTCAAACGCATTCTGAAATTCATTACACCGTATCGGGGCCGCTTCTATTTTCTTATTCTGCTTACCGTACTTCTGGGTCTATTAACTCCTCTACGGCCTTTGCTGATTCAGTACACTCTAGATGCCCACGTGGCAGCCGGCAAATACTGGGACATGGTTAATGTAATGCTTTTGATTTTGGCATTACTGGTGTTGCAGTCCGTAGTGCAATATGTGCATACTTATATCTCTGGTCGTATTGGTCAATATGTTATTCGGGATATCCGAATACAGCTATATCAGCATATAATTAATCTCCGGTTGCGATTTTTTGACAAAACTCCCATTGGGAGATTAGTAACCCGAACTATCAGCGATGTAGAAACTTTAGCGGATGTATTTAGCGAAGGGTTGGCAGCCATGGCGGGCGATCTACTGCAAATTGTTTTCATTCTGATTTTCATGTTTTTAACGGATTGGAGATTGGCCCTCGTTAGCTTGTCTACGATACCACTCATGCTACTTTCTACCTATGTGTTTAAGGAGAAAATCAAAGTTGCTTTTAATGATGTGCGTAATGCGGTGGCGAATTTGAATTCATTTGTGCAGGAACATCTCACCGGAATGAACATTGTGCAGATGTTTGGCAGTGAAAAGCGCGAGTTTGAAAAATTCAATGAAATCAATAAAGAGCATCGCGATGCAAACCTGCGTTCTGTATTGTATTATTCTGTCTACTATCCGGTAGCTGAAATAATTGCTGCCATGGGTATTGGTTTATTGGTATGGTATGGAGCAAGAGGTGTTATCAACCAGGAGCAAACCGGCATCACAATCGGT
>DAOOCD010000019.1:0-26896 GCA_035408225.1 Cyclobacteriaceae bacterium
CACGAACCTAACTCACCGGAAAGAAGAAACGCCTATCAGGCTGATATTACCTACGGAACCAACAATGAATTCGGCTTTGATTACCTGCGCGACAACATGGCGCGCGAACCCGAAGAGCTTGTACAGCGTGGGCATCATTATGCCATGGTGGATGAAGTGGACAGTGTCTTGATTGACGAAGCGCGTACGCCTCTCATTATATCAGGCCCTGTACCAAGAGGTGATGAACATGAATTTTATGATCTTAAACCCCGGATTTTCAAACTGGTAGAAGCACAAAAGAAATTAGTAAATCAATATCTGAATGATGCCAAAAAGCAATTAGCTGAAGGATTGGATAAAGATGGCGGGTTGGCACTATTCCGCGCCCATCGCGCCATGCCTAAATACAAGCCACTGATCAAACTACTCAGTGAAATGGGCATGAAGAACGTTCTTCAGAAAACAGAAAACTACTATCTGCAGGATAACAAGAAGATGATGCCGGAGGCTGATAAGCCCTTGTATTTTGTTATCGATGAAAAGGATAATAGCGTTGATCTAACAGAGAAAGGTATAGACTTGATCACCGGTGAAGGTGAAGATGCCAGGTTTTTTATTCTACCTGAGATTGGGATTGAGTTAACCAAAATTGAGAAGGATTCTGGTTTGAATCCGGATGAACGCCTTAGAAAAAAGGAAGAACTAATTCGCGACTACACAACCAAATCACAACGTATTCATAGCGTAAATCAATTACTGAAAGCCTATACGTTATTCGAAAAAGATACAGAATACATCATCGTGGATGGTAAAGTAAAAATCGTTGATGAACAAACAGGTCGCGTACTGGATGGAAGAAGATATTCGGACGGGTTACACCAGGCGATTGAAGCAAAGGAAAATGTAAAGGTAGAAGATGCTACTCAAACCTATGCCACCATTACGCTGCAGAACTATTTCCGCATGTATCACAAGTTGGCGGGTATGACAGGTACAGCGGTGACTGAAGCTGGCGAATTGTGGGATATCTACAAATTGGACGTGGTGACCATTCCTACCAATAAACCCATGACCCGTAAAGACAAGGATGATCTTGTCTATAAAACCATGCGCGAAAAATTCAATGCTGTGGTTGAAGAAATCGTGAGGCTTACCAATGAAGGAAGACCTGTTCTTGTAGGTACCACTTCCGTGGAAATATCAGAACTGGTAAGCCGTATGTTGCAGATTCGAAAGATCAAGCATCAGGTATTAAATGCCAAACAGCACCAACGTGAAGCAGAGATTGTAGCTGAAGCCGGTAAACCAGGCACAGTAACAATCGCGACAAACATGGCAGGACGAGGTACTGATATCAAACTGACTCCGGAATCAAGAGCAGCTGGTGGATTGGCCATCATTGGAACAGAACGCCATGAATCACGAAGAGTGGATCGTCAGTTGCGCGGACGTTCAGGTCGGCAGGGTGATCCGGGAACTTCTCAGTTCTACGTTTCGCTTGAAGATAACCTGATGCGTTTGTTTATGCCTGAGCGTATTGCCCGCATTATGGATCGACTTGGCCTGAAGGAAGGAGAAGTTATTTCTCACTCCATGGTAACTAACTCTATTGAGCGCGCCCAGAAGAAGGTAGAAGAAAACAACTTTGGTATACGTAAACGCCTGCTTGAGTATGATAACGTAATGAACTCTCAACGCGAGGTGATTTACAAACGAAGAAGAAATGCACTCCATGGCGAGCGACTCCAGTTGGATATTCTAACCATGCTTTTTGATACCTGCGATGAAATAGTTGCCAATGGAAAAGCTGCTGAAAACCTTGAGACATTCAAATTGAATGTGTTAAGTCTGCTGGGTTTTGATTTCACTATCTCGCAAGAAGAGTATGCGAAATTAGATCAACCCCTGGTTAGTGAACGTTTATATGAAGAAGCCTTATCGCATTATAATCTCAAAAATAAGGCGGCTGCAGAGAAAGCCTATCCAATCGTTATGGATATCTCCAGGACGCGTGGGGCCACGATCGAAAATATTCTGGTGCCCTTCACGGATGGTGTAAAACAAATTGGCGTATCGGCAAATTTGAATAAGTGTGTAGAGTCAAAGAATGGTGAACTCGTCAAGTCGATGGAGAAGATGATCACACTTGCTATCATCGACCAACAGTGGAAGGAACACCTTCGCGACATGGATGACCTGAAGCAATCCGTGCAAAATGCCGTGTATGAACAAAAAGATCCGCTCCTTATTTATAAGTTCGAAGGATTCGAAGCCTTCAAACGCTTCATTGCAAAAGTGAACGAAGAAACGATTTCGTTCCTGATGAAGGCTGACATTCCGATCCGCGAAGCAGACCAGGTGCAGGAAGCCCGTCAGGCAAAACGACAAAGACTAAGTGAGAAAAAAGAAGAGTCTCGTTCATTGCTACAAGGTGGAGGAGCGCAGCCACAGGCTCCGCAACGCGAAGTGGAAGAGAAAGTAATGCCTGTTAAATCTGAAAAAGTAGCTGGCCGAAATGATAAAGTTAGTGTTCAGTATCAGGATGGTCGGGTATTAAAAGATGTTAAGTTCAAGAAGGTAGAAGACGATGTGAAAGCAGGTCGATGTATAGTAATTGAAGGATAACTGCCTAAATGGTCTTTTGTTCGATAAACTAACCGGGGGATAGTTCAAGGTTGTTCTATCATTCAATTTTAGTTTCGTATCTTCAAAAGTCGTATTGATATGATAAGGAACCTATTTATTATTCTTTTTTGCCACTTACTTATGGCTTGTGCTGCTCAGAATAATAGCAGCGACAAAGGCTATTACGAAAATCTTTCAGCGCTAAGACCAAAGGTGATAGTGCCTGTAGATACGCCCCGAAATGATACTTCTAATCAAAAAAATGTTAGCGCATCAATAACTCCCACTAAAACAGTTAACACCAAGGTGGATGCAGTACTAGATAGCATCGACCGCTATAATCTGGTACGAAAGTTTGTGGACGGCTATACCATTCAGATTTATTCCGGTCAAAATCGGGAAGATGCGATGAACACCAAAAAGAAAATGAACGAGGAAATACCAGACTTGACTGCCAATCTGCAATACCAGCAACCCAAATTCAGAGTAACGGTGGGTAAATATTATACCAAGCTTGAAGCCAATCCTGACCTTGTTCGACTTAGAACAAGTTTTACTTCGGCTATCCTGGTTCCGGAAAAGATTCAAATCAAATAAGTACAACAAGACTTATGGGGCTGGTGCCCTCAATGAGTTAATCCATCCTGCTATTTTTAAAGCTTCGTCCTTGGGCACTTGCGGCATAGGTGCCATGGGTGTTTCGTGCTCCGGCCAGTTTTTAGGTTCTGGATTATAAATCAACTGCACGATTCGTTCATTGCTGTATTTGCGTTTTGCAATATCCGAAAAGGCCGGCCCTACCTGTCTCTTATTTACCTGGTGGCAAGCCGTGCACGTATTCTTTACCAAAAGCGGCTCTATTTCCGCATAAGTAAAAGATTTGCTGGATGGGTTAGTTTTTACCGAAGGTTTCACCGCAGCAGGTTTGACTGTTGCTGAAGAACGCTTGGTCCTCAACTCGCTGATCGGAAGCTTATCCCCATCAGGAATGTTATTCAGTGTATAATATGCCGTGTTATGTAAAACAGGAAGGCCCTCCTTAGATTTAATTCCTGTGGCAATAATTTCGTGTAAATAGTATTGACGCAAATTATCAACCACTACTCGCACACGAAATCCATCATCTGAAACTTTTACACCTTTTATTGTTAGCTTCTCTTCGTTAACGGTTGGGCTTCCATACACTGGATGATATTTGTAGATATAACTTCTTCCAAAATAAGAATCCAGATCTTCGGCAGTTTTCCTATCAACAGCTTGAGTGAATTCAATCTCAAAACCATCAGGCCGAGCGCTCACGATCTTCATTTCCATAGGAACTTTCCCGGTCCAGATAAGTCTTTGTAACCCAGCCGTAGTTGTACCTGCAGAGCCCCAACCCCGATTGGTAAGCCCTGCATAGAGCGAACCATCGTGACCCCAGTTCATACGTAACACACCTGATTGAAACCCAGATTTAAAATCAAAAGCAACGCCTTGAAATTCGCCTTTAACTTTCTCCATCACCACACGCATAATTTTACTCTGACCTTGATCGCCCACGAATATCTGTCCAGTAAAAGGACCGAACTTTCCGGCCGTTTCATCACGAATAATTTCCGAATTAGAAATTCCCAATACCCCATGAGGCAACCATACCGCAGGAACTCGTGCTTCCGGAAAATCATTTTTTAAACTATAGAGTAAGGTTGGATTTTTCTCATCAGCGATATTTTCAGGCTTCATATACTGACCATCTATCTTTGTCTGCCTTGGATCTACTTTACTATATAACTGCTCAGTGGAAATTTTCACTGGAGAATTATCACGACCTGTCCATTTTAACCCAGCCGGATGACCCGTAAAGCTGCCTTTTGTGAGATGAAATATTCCTCCCGACCCTTGCCAATCCCCCTGATTATCGTCATAGAAGAATTCGCCATCAATCATACCTAACCCACAAGGCGAGCGCATACCCGTTGCCCAGGGTTCCATCGTTCCATCCGGATGAATTTTCATCGTCCATCCGCGCCAGGGCACGCGACTCTCACCACGCCACCATTCTTCATCACCAAAGGCAACATTGCCCGTCACAAAAAAGCTGCCATCAGGGGCAATCTTCGGCCCAAAAGAATATTCATGATAATAACCTGACAAGGGCCAGGCATAAACCGTTTCATACACATCTGCTTTACCATCTCCATTTTTATCCATCAATTTTGTTAGTTCTCCGCGCTGTGCCGTATAAAGTGCACCATCCTTATAAGCCAGTCCTAACGCTTCGTGCAAGCCTGATGCAAACAATGTATACCTGGGCGATGTGCCTTTTTCCATAGAAGGATTTTCAACAATCCAGACATCTCCTCTTCGGGTACACACCGCTATTCTTCCATCTGGCAAGGTTGCCACCCCACCCACTTCCAGTAGAATACCTTCGGGAGTTGGCAGTGTAAGAATTTTGTAATAGTCTTCTTCCTTTGGTGCATTCAACTGCGAAGAAGCATGAATAGAGGTTATCAAACTCAATGTGATGGCTATTGCAAAAATATTTTTCATTGCTTTCAAATCTGTTTTCATCGAACTATTACCAAATGATTGAATAACTAAAGGAACCTTCAACCGGAACAATCAACTCTTGTTTGCCTGCATTCTCTCTTACTAGCGGAGTTACTCCTTTTACACGAATGTAATAACTCTTGTCATCCACAGCATAGGTGCCATTCGGCATTTGCTGGATTGCCTTGCCTTCAGCCACTTTATAATATAAGCCCGATTTTGTGCCTCGGTTTTTAATAGTTACTTCATGCGTAAGACTACTTTGATCGGGATAAATTTTGTCCTCCACATCGATGCCCTGATAGGTGTATTTAAAAATTGGTCTGCCAGTAGCCTCCTCAACCTCATAGCCCTTTCCCAGATACTCACCTTCTTTTATTTCGGCATCGCGCGTGATTAAAGGAAAAGAAGTAGTTGAAGAGGTGAAAAATGCAAGGGGTTGGTTATTGAACAAATACTGAGTTGCTCCCATCGGCTTGAATGAACCATCTCCGCGATCATGCCACATGGGTGTTGCATCAACAAAATCACCACGCCAAACACAAACCAGATTTCCCGCTTTCAAATCATAGACATAGTTTATGCCGCTGGGATCGCCAACACCAATCGTATGCGTTAATCGTTGTTTATTATCTCCTTTAAAATCCAGAAAGGCTCTGAGCATTCTCGGCTCGTTACCAGGATTAATCAATATCGGAGCCACAGGCTGATCATCAGGAGGAAAAGAATTAAAAGCATGAAGTGGTTTTAACAACGAACCCGTTTGCACGAACAAACCCAACCGGGGTGGCAGCCAGGATGCATTTTTGTAATTATAAATCTCGAATGGATACGATCCTGCCTTCAATTCAATAGTAGCTTCATCCGTTCGCCACCAACCATCGGCACTTTGATAATTTGTGAGCTGCTGATTATTGATGATAAGTCTTGCTCCTCCGGTGTAAGCTAAAGTGAATTTATAATTTGAATCCTCCGACACTGAAATAGTACCCTGATATCGACTCCCAAAGCCATCTTCATTTTCTAACACTTCGCACGTTAGTTCAGAAACCTGGGCCGAAGCTGAAGGCTTTAAGCCAGAATAATCTGAAATGATTTTATAGTTTCCGTACCAGGTTTGATAGGTAATGTTGCTGAGGGAAACCTCCACAGATTTCATCAAGGTGTACTTGATATTGCGAAACGCCACAGGGCCATGATCACCCTGAATCATTAACGGGCCTAACGCCTTTTCATTGTTTTCAATTGGACCACCGGTGGGCAGTGGCACTTCCACATTTTCATGGATACGTACTCCGTTTAAATCAACATAGTTAAATCGTGCATTTTCAATTTTATTACCAGCTTTATCAAACTTGGGGGCCTGGAAAGAAATTTTCATCTTCTGCCACAGGCCAGGCGCTTTAGCAGGATTGCTCAAGGGAGCTTTTCCCATATAAATTTTCCCCGGCTCACTTTCCCAATTTCTGTAGATACCCCCGATGTCAGAATACGTTGGATTTTTGACCCCCCAACTATCAAATAGTTGCACCTCATATCGACCTTGCAAGTAGATTCCGGAGTTAGAACCTTTGGGCAACATAACTTCCAGTTCAAATTCAATATCTCCATGCTCAAAGGCTGATATCAATTGGTCCTTCTTCTTATCGTCATTCATGTTAAGCAAAATGCCTGTACCTGAAGTAAATGTTACGGCTTGAGGCATTGCAGGCGGTGTAGTGATTTTTGCCTTCTTACCTTTTTTGGTTTCTTCCGTAAGGGAAACTTCTGCCTTCTCATGAATATCCACATCGGGATTCATTGTTACATCTCCCACAATTAACCAGTTACCAGCTTGCGGTTTAAAATCAGACAGGTCTTGCAAGGTTAGCGCCATTGTCTGAGCATTTGCCTGCCCGGCACATAAAGCTAAAGTCAACAAGAAGATCACTCGAAATTTGATAAGTTTCATGCGTAATTCTGATTAGTCGAAAGCACTAATATCTAATTATCAATTAGTATTAACAAACCTTCTGTTTTCAACGATTTTTATCAATCAAAACATAATGGATACCTTTACATAATCATGACTCTGCTAAATAGAATAAAGTCACTTTCTGAAGAATCCTTCAATGAAATTGTTGCTTGGCGCAGACACCTGCATGCTAATCCTGAATTATCATACGAAGAATTCAATACCTCAAAATTTGTTGCAGCCCAATTGCGATCCTTTGGTATCGAACCCCAGGAAGGCATAGCCACTACCGGCATTGTTGCTTTAATTAAAGGAAAGAATCCGGAAAAAAAATCAGTAGCCCTACGGGCCGACATGGATGCTTTACCCATTCAAGAAATAAACAATGTGCCTTACAAATCAACCAAACCAGGGGTTATGCATGCCTGTGGTCATGATGTGCACACCTCATCGCTTTTAGGAACAGCCAAAATACTTCAACAAGTAAAAGATCAATTTGAAGGCACGATTAAATTAATCTTTCAACCAGGCGAAGAAAAAAATCCGGGTGGTGCTTCGTATATGATCCGGGATGGGGCTCTCCTTAACCCAACACCCTCCTCTATCATTGGACAACATGTAATGCCACTAGTCCCTGTGGGCAAAATTGGCTTTCGCGAAGGCATGTACATGGCCAGCAGTGACGAAATTTACCTGAAAGTAATTGGTAAAGGTGGCCATGGTGCGGCTCCGGAATTAACGATTGATCCCGTTGTAATTGCTGCCCACATTATTATAGCGCTGCAACAAGTGATCAGCCGCAACGCAAGCCCTAAACAACCCACTGTTCTTACTTTCGGACGAATTATTGGTGAAGGCGCTACAAACATTATTCCCGATGAAGTAAACATTGCCGGCACCTTCCGCGCTTTAAATGAAGTGTGGCGCAAAGAAGGATTACAGAAAATAACAAAGATGGCTGAATCAATAGCCGAAGGGATGGGTGGAAAGTGCGAGGTGACAATCTCACACGGATATCCCTATTTAGAGAATAACCCGGAGGTGACCAGAAGAATAAGGAAGGCAGCAGAAGCATATGTGGGCAAAGAAAATGTGGTGGATATTGACCTTACACTTGGATCAGAAGATTTTGCATACTACTCGCACGTTGTGCCCGCATCCTTTTACAGATTGGGTACCCGCAATGAATCAAAGGGAATTACCTCGTACGTGCATACGCCCACGTTTGATATTGATGAAGAGGCTTTAAGAATCGGGCCAGGCTTGATGGCCTGGATGGCCGTTTCAGAACTAAATAGTTAGCCAGGCGTCAAACCGCATCTAGGGGTATGTCACTTATCTAAACTAAATTAAGTAATTGTTACCACCTTCCTTGTTCCACACGGCTAAGTATATTTACGGGCAGTGATGGAGCAATCAACTGACATCGAAAATCCGAAAGCCCAGGGTCGCTGGAAAATTGTGTTGAGAAACACGGCCTTTATACTGGCTGCGCTGTTGATTTTTCTTTTTACACTCGACCTGATGATTGCTTCATTACAGCATTTAGGAAAAGATGCTGCTGATGTAATTATACTTGCTACTTCCAATCCTTTCACAGGACTTTTTATTGGGCTATTGGTAACAGCCCTTATTCAAAGCAGTTCAGCTACTACCTCAATGGCGATTGCTCTTGTTGCATCCGGATCCATAACACTGGAAGGTGCGGTTCCGATAATTATGGGTGCGAATGTTGGTACCACAATCACCAGCACAATCGTATCACTGGGGTTCATCACCAGGAAAAAAGAATTCAGGCGCGCAGTTACCATAGGCACGTATCACGATTTCTTTAATATTTTAACAGTGATCATTCTCTTCCCTTTGGAGTATTACTTTGGTTTTCTATCCGGCCTTGCACAATACATTGCCACATCGTTTTTCAATCAACCACTGGGTCGGATTCAAAATAATTTTTCATTCTTAGGCTCTGGATTCAGTCCGGTTATCGATTTTATTGTGAACGGCATTAACAACGGATTTTTTCTTGCCATTCTGTCCATTGGATTATTGTTCGGTTCCATTCTATTCTTTAGAAAAGTGTTATCGCAAACACTTGGATTCGGATCACAAGACCGGTTTCAGCAATTCTTCTTTAAAAATTCACTGAAGTCATTTGGGTGGGGACTGCTAACAACTGCTGTTATCCGTTCAAGCACAGTTACTACTTCACTGGTGGTGCCTTTAGTTGCCAAAAAAGTAGTAAAACTTAAATCTGCCTTGCCTTTTATTCTGGGTGCCAATATCGGCACCACCATTACTGCATTTATCGCTGCGATGTTTAACTCTAATGCCGCTATTAGTATTGCAATAGCCCACTTTCTTTTCAATGCCATCGGGGTTCTGATTTTCTTTCCGATTCCTTATGTTAAAGAATTACCTATCAAGTTGGCTGATTGGTTAGGCCGACTGACATTACGATATAGGCTGGCCGGATTTCTATACCTCTTGCTCACCTTTTTCTTCATTCCGTTTTCACTGATTTATTTAAACAAAGACGCGGTGAAGGTACAAGAGCTTTCCTATAACTATAAGAATCTTGTGAGTAAGGAAACTACTACCTACAAAATGGTTGTGAAAACCTATCAGAATCAACCGTTAAGTAACTGGATGGTGTATGACCATGCCGATGAAAATCAAGTAGCACCCTCTCAAATAGTTTCAGTTTATAGAAGAAAGAATATCCTGATTATTAATAATGAATTATTCGAACTTAATAAACCCGGTTTTTGCCGTGATAGTGAAGATGAGCATGGAAAATTAAAAACCTGTATTATCGAGATACTTCCCGTACTCACATTAAGTCCATCTCTTTCGGTGGATTCAGTCTACGTTTTTGAAAAGAATTGGTACCAACCTGATCGGGTTGACTCAACCAGTATGCGGCTTTACATTAGCACCACCTTAAACCTACTAATCAAGAAGGAAAAAATAAATAATCGGGGAACTGTACTAACCCAGGATGAGCTTGTAGAGTTAAAAAAGAAATAAATACAGCGATCCCATAATTTCGGTCGAAAACACAAAATGAGTATATTGGCACATACAAATCATGGAAAGCATTAAAGACACGATATTCAAGTTTCTGAGGCTGGATAATCTTATAGAAAATCTATCAGGTTACGTAGAGGCCCGGGTTGAATTATTAAAAATTGAAATCCGCGAAGACGTTGCCAAGATACTTGCACAGGCTCTTATGGTAGTTACCATTTTATTCCTGGCACTTATATTTCTGCTTTTTTTCAGTGTCGGCTTGGCTCATTTTTTAAACTCATTCTTTGAGCAACCCTACATTGGTTACTGGATTGTCGCTGGCATTTACGGAATCCCGTGTATTATTTTTATTGCCTTTAGAAAAAAGATAGGTCACTCTTTTGAACAGCATCTGATGGAAAAGATAAAAGCCAAACGCAAAGAAAATTAGCATGGAATTGATGCAAACTCAGGATCCTGAAAAGAAACGACTAATCGAAGAATCCGAAAGACATAAGAATGAACTTCAAAAAGAAGTGAAGGCCATGTCTGATAAAACGGAAAGAGCTGTAAAGAATGCATTAATCATTGGCGGAACGTTGGCGATTACCTACCTGATTGTAAGTCAACTTGGGTCCTCTAAAAAAAAGAAAAGCAAAAAGGCAAAATCTAAAGTAGCACAGGCAAAAAATGAAGAGAGCCTGGAAAATATTGAGCCATCCTATTCTCCTCCGACTTTCCTCTCTCAATTGGGCGACCGCGTAGTTAGTCAGGCGACAGTTATTTTATTAGGCATTGCAAAAGACAAATTGGCTGAATACATCAGTAACCGAAAGACAAAGAATGAAAATTCTTGATATCCTGCAGGAACGTAGCCAATTAGGTAAAAAATCTATAGCTGTGTTGGTTGATCCAGACAAGGTTGAAGATCCAGGTCGTTTAAATACACTCTTACGTTTAGCTACTGAAAATTGTGTTGATTTCTTTTTTGTGGGTGGCAGTCTGGTTACAACACCCAATCTTTCAGAGGTTGTAAAACAGATAAAAGAAAATGTATCACTACCGGTTGTTTTATTTCCCGGAAGCTCTTTGCAAATCGATCCCTCCGCAGATGCAATTTTATTCTTATCTCTTATTTCGGGTAGAAATCCGGATCTGCTTATCGGCCAACACGTAGTAGCCGCTCCGATCTTGAAAAATAACAGATTAGAAGTTATGCCAACAGGTTATTTGTTGATCAATTCAGGCAAGACAACCTCGGTAGCTTATATCAGCAATACCACACCTATCCCGGAAGATAAATATTCATTAGCTGCGTGCACCGCATTAGCGGGAGAAATGCTTGGACTAAAATTGATTTATTTGGATGCTGGCAGTGGCGCTGAACGCGAGATTAGTCCTAAAATGATTACTGCGGTTCGCAAATCTGTCAGTGTACCATTAATTGTAGGCGGAGGAATCAATACGAGTCAAAAAGCATTTGCTGCATTGGAGGCTGGCGCTGACCTCATTGTTATTGGCAATGCCCTCGAAAAAGATCCTAATCTATTGATCGAAATCAGTGACCGTGTCTACGATTGGAATCAAAGTGTTGAAGCCCGAAAATAAGAATACCAAAAAAAGTTAGTGCCTGATTTCAAAGCTCGTGAAACCCACGATTTCTCCGGGCACGGCATCAATCTTTTCAACCTTAGCACGGACGGGCCCCTGATTACACCACTTTATAAATTTGTAAAGAACTTCCTCCGCTGCTTCGGCCTCAATGTACACATCTCCATTTTTTTCATTGCGCACAAATCCACAAATACCCCATTCCTCAGCCTTTTCTTTTGCTGAAGCCCGGTAATAGACTCCATGTACCTTACCCGAAACTTTAATTTTTATGTGTCTACGCTCCAAACGGTTCAATTATACGGCTACATTAAAAAATATAATCCGTACTTAAAAAGACTGACTCGCGATTTTGAATAATTGAACTGATTATTTTTTTGTTGTCGTCTGTGCTTTTGGTTGCTACCAATGTTCGAATGGAGAAAACACGTAACGCATCCGCTACTGACAGGGTACCTTCTGCCGAATCCTTTCTTCCGTTAAATGGGAAATTATCCGGGCCCCTTTGACATTGTGTATTTAAATTAATGCGACCCACCTGACTTGAAAACGCATCGATCATTCGGGCAATTGACATGGAATCTTTACCAAACAAACTCAACTGCTGACCAAAATTTGAGTTGAGCACATATTCAATCGCCTCTTCCTCTCGTTCGAAAGGAACAATAGGCACTACAGGACCAAATTGCTCCTCGTAGTAAACTTTCATTTTGCTATTTACAGGGTAAAGAACTGCAGGATAAAAAAATGTATGCAGTGATTCCCCTCCACCCGGATTCATAATCTTGGCACCATGCTGCTTCGCATCTTCAACCAATTTTGTCAGGTAATCTGTTTTACCCGGCTCAGGTAAAGGGGTTAATCCTACACCAGCATCCCAGGGCATGCCTGGTTTTAGTTTAGCTATTTCATCGCAAAGTCTCTTAGTAAATTCATCCACAATGCTTTTATGAACGAAAAGTATTTTAAGCGCTGTGCAACGTTGGCCATTAAATGAAAGCGAGCCAAGTACACATTCGCTCACAGCATTATTCAAATCGGCATCAGGTAAAATGATAGCAGGGTTCTTTGCATCTAACCCTAAAATGGATTTGAGGCGATGCGGCTTAGGATGAAGTTTCTTTAATTCATTGGCTCCTTTATTAGTTCCAATAAACGCAAAAACATCCACCCTACCTGTTTCCATCAGGGAGCCTACCGTTTCACGACCGCGTCCATAAATAATATTAATTACCCCGGCCGGAAAACACTCTTGAAAAGCTTCCAACAAAGGGCGAATTAAAAGCACACCATACTTAGCTGGTTTGAATACAACTGTATTGCCCATGATCAGTGCCGGGAATAATGTACTGAAAGTTTCATTCAGCGGATAGTTGTAGGGGCCCATGCACAAAGCCACGCCCAAAGGCACTCGCCTGATCTGCGCCATAATGCCTTGTTCATGCACAAAGCCTGAAGATTTTCGATCCAATTCCTTAAGTGAATTGATTGTATCCAAGATGTAATCGCAGGTTCTATCAAATTCTTTCTCTGAATCTTTCTGCGATTTCCCAATCTCCCACATCAAAAGGTTAACAACCTCTTGTCGCTTCTCGCGCATCATAACAAGAAACTTTTCAACGTGTTCAATCCGATTGGCAACAGTCAGTAAAGGCCATACACCATGTCCCTGATCGTAAGCGCGTACAGCAGCGTCCAATGCCTCAAGCGCTTCCTTTGAAGTAAGTAATGGGGTGCTGCCTATTATTTGTTGCTTAAGCTCATTCCCCTGCCTTACAAAAACCGGACTTGCTACAGGGCTCATATCACCCTGCCACGTTACCATTTTTCCATCTAGCAAATACTCGCGCTGTTCCATGTATTCTGGAAGGGTCACTGAAGAAGGAATATTTTCCTGATCAGGAAAAAGGTTGTTTAAATTCTTACTCATGCGTGTTTGTATTAGAGTGGATTGGGGGTTACAAGAGAAATACCTGACGATGTGCCGAGCCGATCAGCACCAGCTTCTATTAGTTGAATTGCCTGATCAAGAGTTTTTATTCCACCAGATGCTTTGATACCAACACTTGCAGGTACTGCACCGCGCATTAATTTAATATGCTCAACATTGGCTCCTGCTGGTGCAAACCCTGTGGAAGTTTTTACAAAATCTGCTCCGGCATCCGCACAAAGTTTACTGGCTTCTACAATCTCTTCATCCGAAAGGTAAGCCGTTTCGATAATTACCTTGAGTATCTTTTGGTTATCATGAGCCAGTTTGCTGCACTTAGCAATTTCAATTTTCGTCCATGGTATTCCTGTTTTAAATGACGAAATATTCCAGACTACATCAATCTCGTCAGCACCATTATCAATGGCTCTTTTGATTTCATCCAGTTTGGTCTCAGTCATATTATACCCAAGTGGAAAGCCGGCCACAGTAACAAGTAGAATTTTGTCCTTGCCAATTTCACGCTGTGCCCGCTTTACCCAAAATGGAGGCACGCATACGCCTAAAAATTTATATTGTCTGGCTTCGTCCACCAACTTATCAATCGATTGAATAGTCAGTGTTGGGCTTAAATTGGTGTGTTCAATGTATTGGGCAATATTCACTGTGTCGTTCGTATTAGGAACGAAATTACTTTTTCTGATTCATATTTAATAAATCAGTAAAACATAACCATAAAACCGTCAATGCCGGATACCGCACTCTTTACAGTACTTCATTTTATAAACAGGGTTTCTTTTCGGAGGCCGCTTGTGACCAAAATATAACGGGTTGGCATACTGTGGAGCCGCCATCTTTTTAAGCATTCGTTGCTTATCCTTAGCAACCTGTTCAATGCGGGCATAGAATTCATACTGTGCTGTATGCTTTACCTTCGCTTTCTTAAGTAAAATTTTTTGTCGTTTCGATGAAATATGAGCGCGCTTTGTTTTGCTTGAATTTACTTCAGATTCATTAGAATTTCTGTCGCCTAATGTTGTGCTTTGAGCATGCGACAGCCACGGGATGCAGGATACCAACAGACAATAAATAAGCTTGAATAGTTTTTTTTGCATAGCAGCCTTAAAACGACTGCAAGAAGATTTTATTTTCTAACGATTAGAGGAGGTCTAATAGCAATTATCAGGTTGTAGTAATCCCTGGAAGGAATATGCTTAGTTGACGAAATACTGAAAGAGATAATAGATTAACGTTGCCAAGGCCACAGCAATAATTAGATATCCAAATACTTTGGCCCTTTGGTAATAGCCTTTAACAGGCATAATGCTCCTATTCCTGCGGTGAGCTTTCAATTTTAAAATTCAACAATGAATCTGGTTACAAAGTAAACCACGAAACAAATAACCACGAGGGAGACTAACGTTCTGGCTCTCTGGTGATAGAATTTCATTGGCATCATTTTCATAACTATCTGATTTAGATCAATTTAGTATAAATATACAAAAATATACTTCAAATGCTAATTCAATGTAAACGATTTCAATCAGAAGTTTCTGAATTACCGTTTAACGGACTGATCTGGAGTTGAATAGGTTCATGAGGGGAACAAGTAACCCAGCGTGTAAAGACAAAAAAATCCCCCGAGGTTTTCGGGGGATTTTGATGCGGAAAGCGTAATAATCCTATAAATGAATCACCTCGCCATAGGCGGCAGCCGCAGCCTCCATAATTGCTTCACTCATTGTTGGGTGTGGGTGGACAGTTTTAATGATTTCATGGCCTGTAGTTTCCAGTTTGCGGGCAGCAACTACTTCAGCGATCATTTCCGTTACATTGGCCCCAATCATATGTGCACCTAAAAACTCACCATATTTTGAATCAAAGATCAATTTCACAAAACCATCAGCTGCACCTGCTGCTTTTGCTTTACCTGATGCAGTGAACGGGAACTTACCAACTTTAATCTGGTAGCCAGCCTTTTTGGCCGCTTCCTCGGTATACCCTACTGAAGCGATTTCCGGAGAGCAATACGTGCACCCTGGTATGTTGTTATAATCCAGTGGTTGTGGATGATGACCTGCAATTTTCTCCACGCAAATAATACCTTCTGCGGAAGCAACGTGGGCCAAAGCCTGACCCTTTGTAATATCACCGATAGCATAAACATTGGGTATATTGGTTTTATAAAAATCGTCTACCAATACCTTTCCCTTTTCCGTTTTAACTCCCACTTCCTCTAATCCCAGGTTCTCAAGATTAGTAGTAACTCCTACGGCAGAAAGAACAATGTCAGTTTCAATCTTGATTTCACCGGTTGGCGTTTTTACAGTAGCAATGCAGCCTTTCCCTTTCGTATCTACCTTTGTAACTTCAGAATTCGTGTAAATGGTCATCCCGGCTTTCTTGAATGATTTTTCCAACTGCTTGGAGACCTCTTCATCTTCTACCGGAACAATACGCGGCAAAAACTCTACAATGGTAACTTCTGTTCCCATAGTTCGATAGAAATAAGCGAACTCTACCCCGATAGCGCCAGAGCCAACCACCAACATCTTTTGTGGACGCTCAGGCAACACCATAGCTTCGCGGTAGCCAATAATTTTCTTGCCATCAATCGGTAAGGATGGTAGTTCGCGCGAGCGACCACCTGTAGCTAAAATGATATGCTTAGCTTCATAGTCTGTTTTTTTACCAGAAGCATCCGTTACCTCAACCTTATTCCCTTTTTTTAGCTTACCATGACCGGCAATCTGCTCAATCTTATTTTTCTTGAATAGAAATTGGACCCCCTTGCTCATTCCTGCTGCCACATCGCGACTGCGTTTAATGATGCTGGTATGATCTGGCGCGGCTTCCTTCACATTGATTCCATAATCAGCAGCATGCTGAATGTATTCAAAGACATTGGCGCTCTTCAACAATGCTTTGGTAGGAATACAACCCCAGTTTAGACATATACCACCCAACTCGGCTTTCTCAACCACTCCCACTTTCATCCCCAGTTGTGAGGCGCGGATTGCCGCTACATAACCTCCTGGACCAGAGCCAATGACGATCAGATCATAGTTTGCCATAAATTATCTTCTGTTAGAGTTTATCTTACTTAAATAAAGTGCCAAATTAACCCAAAATATTGATGCCAAAAAAAGGTTAGTTTCGCACTGAATATTGTTTGCCTATTCTATGAATCTGAAGAACTCTGTTTTGTTGATTGCCGGATCGGCAGCCGGAATTGTTGGTTCTTTTCTAACTCTAACCCATACGCCTGGAGGAGAATTTTTCCGTGGTTTTGGTGCAGGTTTTCTACTCATACTATCATTCCATGTTATACCTAAGTTAATTAAGAAGAAATATGAAACTACTTCAAGGTAAAAATGCTCTTGTAACGGGCGCCTCTAAAGGAATCGGCCGAGCCATTGCGCTACGGTATGCTGAGCAAGGTGCAAATGTCGCATTCACTTATCTATCTAGTGTTGAACAAGGACAAGCACTGGAAGCCGAACTTGCCGCTAAGGGAGTAAAGGCAAAAGGCTATCGGTCTGACGCTTCAGATTTTGCACAAGCTGATAAACTAATCAATGATGTTGTAGCCGATTTTGGCTCACTTGATATTTTGGTAAACAATGCCGGGATTACCATGGACAACCTGCTCCTTCGCATGACGGAAGAAATGTGGGATAAGATTATGAATGTAAATCTGAAATCCTGCTTCAACACGGTGAAAGCCGTGGCCAAACCGATGATGAAGCAAAAAGGTGGTTCAATCATCAACATGACTTCCGTAGTGGGATTGAAAGGCAATGCAGGCCAGGCAAATTATGCAGCTTCGAAAGCAGGTATTATTGGATTCACAAAATCAATTGCTCTTGAACTTGGCTCTAGAGGAATTCGTTCCAATGCGATCGCACCCGGTTTTATCGAAACAGAAATGACGGGTAAACTTGATGAGAAAACCGTACAAAGCTGGCGCGATGCTATACCACTTAAACGCGGTGGTAAACCCGAAGATGTAGCAGATGCTTGCGTTTTCCTGGGCTCTGATATGTCATCTTATATTACAGGGCAAGTAATTCAGGTGGATGGCGGCATGCTGACGTAAGATTTTTTTAATTGCATTTTCAAAAGTCTGCTCTACCGGCAGACTTTTTTTATCCGTACTGGTACGGATTCAATTATACCACTGATCTGGTATTGTATGTAGTTGGGGTTACGAACAACTTTCGGTTTAATTTTCCAAACACCAAACCCTAATCTCAAAACACATGAAGAAAAAGTTCCTGATCTTTCTGGTACTCCTGGCAACAGGATCTCCGTTGCTGGCACAACAACTTGAGCTTGAAAAGACTTACAAAATCTCTCGTGCATCAAAACGTGGTTTTTTAGCTGGCCTCGATTACGATACAGATGCTAAGACCTACACACTCACTTATTTCACAGACCAAAAAAAGAACACTTTCAAATATGAACAATATGTTTTTGATAATGACTTTAATCTGCTCAAGGATGGCGAGTTTACCGAGGAAGCTGAGAAGATGAAGAAGAAATTTAAATGGTTCAAGTTCAAGGGCGATGAGTACACGGTGATGGGTAATACCGTTGAAAACAATATGATGGGAACGCTGGTGCTTCGTAAAAAGAAGATCACCTATAAATATCAATTCCTGTTAGGAGGCTACAATCGCAAAGTAGATATTCTTGAAAAAGTAAAACCAAAAACTGAAGATGGAAATAAGTTAACCGGGATGACGCACGCTGAGGACGACATGACAGGGGATTTATATGTTCTTGCCTCTGTAAAGGCAAAGATTGGCGTTAACGCTGGCGATGATGTTGGCGCAGTCCGACTCATGAAATTTGACGCTGACCTGAACATGGTAAAAAGCAAAGATTTTGAATTCCCTTATTTACAAACCCTGGCTTTTGTCAGAAGTATTGAAAGAGAAAATCCGGATGATCCGGAAAGTACAGGCGTGGCAGGTTTGGTATTCATTTTTGCACCCTCTAATGTCATGGGAAAGAAGTATTCTGATCCGGACAATAATAACTATACCTATATCCGGGTAGACGATCAGTGTAACATCGTTGAACGCTTCAACTTTAAGAGTCCGGCAAGCTATTGGAATATACATGAAATGATATCCGCTGGCAATGAGACTTATTTTTATGGCCCCGCGATGGCTGGTCGTGATAAATATTACAATGAAGGTGCAGGATCCCGCTTTGGAGGCGGTGAAGTGAAATACAAAGCGGTTCAACTAATGAAAGTGTCGGATGGTAAAATGGTTTACCTGACTGAAACTAATCTGGAAGAATTTAAGGCTAAGCAACAATTTCCACCCAGCCAGAAAAAAACACCTGACTATACTGGTCGCGAATTCGGAATACGTTCTTACAATTTTGCATCCAATGGTGATTTAATCGTTGTGGGTCAGAATTATGATAGAACGAAAGAAGGCAACATCACCAAATTTGAAGATGTGCTTGGATTCCATTTTGATACAAACGGAAAGCTGAAGGCACAATACGGTTTGGATACAAAAGAGAAAGGAGTTGCAGTTGACTATACTTACTTACAGGGGGTGGGTTATTACACAGTAACAAAAATCACTAGTGTTTATGCCTGTCCACAAACCATTATAGAAGGTAGTGATGGAGATTTGTATTGGGTGCTGCAAGAAATTAAAGGTCAGGGAAATGATAAGCTTTTGACTTATCCTCGCATTGGAAAAGTAAACATGAAGAACAATACGGTTACCGATTTAGTGACTTTTGGTAAAGGAGACGGGTATTACCTTGATCCTAAATATCCCTTTCTGCAAACAGATAAAAACGAAACGCTTGTCTTCTTCGGTGCTGATAAAGGTGGAAAGGAACTTTGGTTTGCCCGGGTAAAATTGAAATAGGTTTTTGGTTAATTGGTAAATCTGAAGCGTGGGTATTCCTCACGCTTCATTTTTTAGATTTTTAACTAACACCCGTCAGTAAAAAATTATTTTAACAATTTTTTAAATCAGTATTTGGAAACTCTACTAAACTGCTATACGTTTGTGTCATCATAGTCGGTGAGGCTTCTGCTCAACCGATTTATAAAGAAGCGTGGAGAGTACAGGCTCTTTGAAGCGCTAGCAACCAGCTCCAAAAATGGGGAAAACGGTGCTAAATCCTGCTCCCGGCAAGGTGCCGAGGAGAACTATAAACCGGTAAAGTAATATGAAAACACAACTTTCCATTCTCAAAAAACGATCAGGTCTGCGCGATTTGATTAGCTTACTCGACAACTATTTCAATAATTCTATTATTCTAATCCAACAATACTATACACCTGCTCAGCAGTGTTGTATGTGTTGTTGTTAGTTATTGTTGCTTTTTAGAAGCATAGTGCTTCCGACAACAAACTAACCTAAGACCCTGTCAGGTGACAGGCAGTTTTGGTCACGGTTATGTTCATTTGTTCTAAAATAGATTTGAATTCATTAATCATAAAAAACATTATCATGTCAAGCTTACTTAAATTCTCAATACAATCGAAAAGTGAAACGCCTGCGCGCACAGAAATAGAAACACGCGGCTTTAAATTAATCGTAGATGAACCAGCCGAATTAGGCGGTACGAATCTGGCTCCCAATCCTGTGGAGTATATTCTAGCTGGATACGCAGGTTGTATTAACGTGGTGGCGCATCTTACCGCTAAAGAACTCAACATCGACCTTAAAAATTTGCAAATATCTATTGAAGGTGATTTGAACCCCGCACGTTTATTTGGTACCTCTTTCCAGGAACGCGCTGGATATCAGAATATCAACGTTAAACTTACAACGCATAATCATATTGATGAAGTCTTAAAAATCAAATGGCTTCATGAAATCGAAAATCGGTGCCCGGTTAACGATAACCTGCGCAACGCAACTCCTGTTAACTTTTCATTAAACTAATTTTTCGCCAAACTAAAAAAATACTATTATGTCAAACTTACGTTTCGAAACCCTTCAACTTCACGCAGGCCAGGAAGCAGATCCTACAACCGGTTCGCGCGCTGTGCCTATTTATCAAACTACTTCATTCGTGTTCAAAAATGCCGAACACGGAGCCAACCTCTTTGCGTTGAAAGAGTTCGGCAATATCTACACCCGCATAATGAACCCTACCACTGATGTCTTTGAAAAGCGTATCGCTGCATTAGAGGGTGGAGTTGCTGCCTTGGCAGTAGGTTCAGGTCAAGCCGCACAATTTATTGCTCTGAATAACATTCTGCAGGCTGGAGACAATTTTGTTTCCACCTCTTTCCTTTACGGTGGCACTTACAATCAATTTAAAGTTGCTTTTAAAAGATTGGGTGTTGATGTTCGCTTTGCCGAAGGTGATAAGCCCGAAGCATTTGAAAAACATATCGACAAAAAGACAAAGGCGTTGTACCTCGAAACCATCGGAAACCCCGGCTTCAATATTCCTGATTTCGAAGCCATTGCTGCGTTGGCTAAAAAGCATGACCTGCCATTGATTGTTGATAATACATTCGGTGCAGCTGGGTATCTGTTCCGCCCCTTAGAACATGGAGCGCATGTGGTGGTTGCTTCTGCAACAAAATGGATTGGCGGACACGGCACCTCGATTGGTGGAGTGATTGTGGATGGCGGAAATTATAATTGGAACACCAGCAAGTTCCCTCAGTTCAGCGAACCTTCTGAAGGCTATCATGGATTGAAGTTCGGTGACGTGTTTGGCATCAACAACCCGCTTGGTCTTCCAAATATTGCTTTCATTATTCGTGCGCGTGTTGAGGGCCTTCGCGATTTCGGATCGGCATTAAGTCCGTTCAATTCATTCTTGTTCCTGCAAGGCCTTGAAACATTGTCGCTAAGGGTGCAGCGTTCCGTTGATAATGCACTGGCGCTAGCTCAATGGTTAGAACAACATCCAAATGTTGAAAGCGTAAACTATCCGGGGCTTACTTCCAGCACCTATCATCGTCTTGCCAAAAAGTACTTGCGCAATGGTTTTGGAGGCGTACTCTCTTTCACGGTGAAAGGAACCAAAGAACACACGACACAGGTTATAGATAATTTAAAACTGGTGAGCCACCTGGCAAACGTAGGAGATGCCAAAACGCTCATCATTCAACCTTCAGCCACTACGCATCAGCAATTGTCGGAAGAAGAACAGATTTCATCAGGTGTATTGCCTACGTTGTTGCGTGTGTCTACTGGCATTGAACACATAGACGATATCAAAGCAGATTTCCAGCAGGCTTTTGAAAAAGTGTTTGCTAAAGAACTTGTGAGTTAAACAAACCAGAATGTTAAAATCTGATTCCATATTTCACTTTGCCAGTGAGTTCGAGTTGGAGTCCGTGGGAGTTCTCCCGGGCTTCCAACTTAAATACACTACTGTAGGTCAACTTAATAAAGAACGCAGCAATGTGATATGGATTTGCCATGCACTCACCGGCAGTTCAGATTTTACAGATTGGTGGAAGGATCTTTTTACCGAAGGAACACCTTACGACCCGCGGGACTATTTTATTATCTGTGCAAATGCACTGGGTGGATGCTACGGATCTACAGGCCCTTTGTCAATCAACCCGCAAACCGGAAAACCGTTTTACCATGCTTTTCCCCCCATCACCAATCGCGATATTGTTAAAAGTTTTGATTTGCTAAGGCAACACCTGGGGATCTCAAAAATTCATACCCTGCTAGGTGGTTCATTGGGTGGACAGCAAGTACTCGAGTGGGCTATTCAACATCCACACGTATTTGATCGAATCATTCCGATTGCAACCAATGCCTTCCATTCTCCCTGGGGTATTGCCTTTAATGAAGCTCAGCGCATGGCTATAGAAGCGGATACGTCATGGAAAGAGGAAGATGCGAGAGCCGGCATTGAAGGCTTGAAAGCAGCAAGGGCTATGGGCATGATTTCGTTTCGTACATACGATACATTTCTGCAAACGCAAAGTGAAAAGACTCTTGATAAAACCGATGATTACAGAGCAGCCTCTTACCAACGTTACCAGGGGCAAAAATTGGCAAATCGATTTAATGCTTTCACTTATTGGGTGCTTACTAAAGCGATGGACAGCCATCACGTTGGCCGGGGAAGAACAAGTGCAGAAGCTGCATTGAAAAAAATAAAAGCAAAGACATTGGTGATTGGAATAGATTCAGATTTACTGTTTCCGGTACGTGAACAGGAATACCTGGCTAAGTATATTCCGGGCGCTACCTGGGACACCCTCTCTTCATTGCACGGTCACGATGGGTTTCTCGTAGAATTTGATCAATTCAAAAGTACTGTGCGAAAATTTTTAAAATCAGAATTAAAGAAAGAAACAATTGTATGAAGAAGAAATTAAAGTTGGGATTGTTTGGCTTTGGGTGTGTTGGGCAAGGATTGTACCACGTGTTAAATGAAACTCATGGAGTAAAAGCCGAGATCAAAAAGATTTGTGTAAAGAACAAAAATAAGTCACGCATTATTGATTCCTCATTTTTTACCTATGAAGCCAATGACATTCTGAATGATCCTGAAATTGATGTAGTTGTTGAGTTGATTGATGATGCAGATGCGGCTTTCAAAATCGTGAAAAAATCGGTTGAGAATGGAAAGCATGTGGTAACAGCCAACAAAAAAATGCTGGCCGAACATTTGGAAGAAATCTATCAACTTCAACAAACCTATGACAAATCGATTCTTTACGAAGGTTCTGTTTGCGGAAGTATACCGATTCTTCGTAACCTGGAGGAATACTATGACAACGATTTGATCACAAGCATTGAAGGCATCTTCAATGGTTCAACCAATTACATTCTGACCAAAGTTTTTGAAGAAAAGAAAAGCTATATCGAGGCACTGAAGGCGGCCCAGGATTTGGGTTTTGCAGAGAGTGACCCCTCCCTGGATGTAAAGGGGTATGATCCAAAATTCAAACTCACCATTGCCATCGCGCATACATTTGGCATTTTTGTGAAGCCTGAAAACATCATTAATGTGGGTATTCAAAATATCTCGCCAGTTGATCTAAAATATGCCCGCGAGAATAATCTGACCATTAAACTGGTGGCTCGTGCTTACAAAATCAATGGAAATATTTTTGCATTTGTTGCTCCTCAATACATACCGGCTGACCACATGCTCGCTTCTGTGCGCAATGAGTACAATGCGGTTTTGGTAGAAGGTGCTTTCGCTGAAAAGCAAGTCTTTATAGGCAAGGGCGCGGGCAGTTACCCAACCGGTTCTGCTGTACTTTCAGATATTTCGGCACTTACCTTCGACTACCGATATGAGTACAAAAAATTCACCCAGGGTGAAGGGCTTCCGTTCTCCAATGAGGCCTTGGTGGATGTGATTGCTAGCTTTCCTGAAGGATCGCTTATTTCCAACCGCGATTTTGAAAACTTCAAAGGTGGATATCAGGGAAATGGATATCAGTATCTTCAGGGAACTGTAAAACTTGAAAAACTTAAGGAATGGGCGGAATGGGATGATTTAAGCGTCATTCTGGCGCCTCAGATCAATCTGGTATCTGCTAATCTTCCTCAAAAAGAAGAGCTTTTATCGGCCTGAGTTAATCTTTTTTACCCGGGTTCTATCAACCCTTAAACAAGGCACTGGCATCCAACCGGTTGCCTTTTTTTATTTCCAGATTCGAAAGAATTTTACACTCTCTCAAATGGAGTCTTTTAACTCCGATTCCTATATTTGTAGCCCAAGGTTAATCTAAGTCTATCCATGTTAATTCTTACTTCTATCGTTGCATTTACCGCAGTAATCCTGCTGTTAGTAGCGCTGCTGATTTTTGCTCAAAAAAGATTGGTCCAGACGGGCCCTGTTAAGATTGTAATCAATGGTGAAAAAACCATTACCGTCTCTGCCGGAAGCTCCCTATTAAGTACGCTCGCCAATGAAAAGATCTTCTTGCCCTCGGCCTGCGGTGGCGGTGGCACCTGTGCTATGTGTAAATGTGTGGTTGAATCCGGTGGTGGCGATGTGTTGCCCACAGAGGTGGGTCACCTTACCCGCAAAGAGCAGAAAGAGCATGTGCGACTCGGTTGCCAGGTAAAAGTAAAGCAAGACCTCAACATCCACATTCCTGAAGAAATTTTTGGTATCAAGAAGTGGGAATGCGAAGTGGTTTCGAACTATAACGTATCCACCTTCATAAAAGAGTTTGTTGTAAAACTGCCTCCTGGCGAAACGTTAAAGTTTGAAGCCGGTGGCTATATTCAGATTGATGTGCCCGAAGTGAAAGTCGATTTCAAAACGATGGATATCACTCCTCATCCTGAACTCGGTCATAAGCAGGATGTATTCCAATCCGACTGGGATAAGTTTAAGCTTTGGGATCTTAAGATGAAGAATGAAGAGCCAATCTTCCGCGCCTATTCGATGGCCAACCACCCAGCCGAAGGAAATATTGTGATGCTGAACATCCGTATCGCAACCCCACCCTGGGATCGCGCTAACAATAAATGGATGGATGTAAATCCAGGCATTTGTTCTTCGTATGTGTTCTCGCGAAAGCCGGGTGATAAAGTAACTATCTCAGGACCTTACGGGGAATTCCATATCAATAAAACACAACGCGAAATGATTTATATTGGTGGCGGTGCCGGTATGGCTCCCCTCCGTGCACAAATCTTTCACCTGTTCCATACAGAAAAAACAAATCGCAAAGTTTCATACTGGTATGGTGGCCGCTCTAAAAAGGAATTGTTCTACACTGAGCACTTCAGAAAAATCGAAAAGCAATTCCCTAATTTCAAATTCTATATCGCACTTTCAGAACCACTGCCCGATGATAACTGGAAAGTAAATAAGAGCCTTGACGATACTGAAGGCGATGGCTACATTGGGTTCATTCACAAAAGTTTATTCGACAATTATCTGGCTAACCACCCTGCACCTGAAGATGTAGAATACTACCTCTGCGGACCTCCGCTCATGAATGCAGCTGTATTAAAGATGTTAGATGACATGGGAATCCCAAAAGAAAACGTCCGCTTTGATGACTTTGGAGGGTAACCTAATGATCTTTCGAGAAATCAAAAGCCCTGCAAATGCAGGGCTTTTTGTTTAATTTTACTCGCCATGACAATTTTTCAAATAAAATCAATTTCTGAACCCATCCTTAGAAAACATGGTGTAACTAAAGCAGCTGTTTTTGGATCAATGGCTTCGCAATCCTTCAGCGCTTCCAGTGACGTGGATATTCTAATTGAATTAGATGATTCTTATAGTCTTCTTGATATTATAGGATTAAAAATTGAATTGGAAGAGGCACTTAACAGAAAAGTCGATTTAGTCGAGTACAGGGCAATCAAGCCAGCCCTAAAAAAATACATACTTGATAATCCTATGCCTATCTATGGCTAAACGAGATGTTTCATTATTTTTTGATGACATCTTGGATTCCATCCAAAGAATAGAACAGTATACTGCCGGAATAACGGAAAGTGAGTTTGAACTAAACTTCGAAAAGCAGGATGCCATATTTCGGAGGTTAGAAATTATTGGAGAAGCTGTTAAAAATATTCCTGCTATAGTTCGAATGGAATTTCCCAATGTGCCTTGGCAGAAGATTGCTGGTCTTCGGGATATAATCATTCATAACTACTTTGGTTTGATGCCGAAACGAATCTGGAATATTATAAAGAACGATATTCCGGCAATAAAAATCGAAATTGAAATTGTTCGCCAAAAGTATAACCAATAACATGGACCTCACTATCCTCTTTTCTCCCCTCGAAGAATCCATTTACAATAAGTCCTTCCCTGCCAATTCAATCTTAAAAAACATAAAAGTCTATGGCGATAAAATGCCCGACTTTAAGGGCGTAGACATTGCCCTCTTTGGCGTGAAAGAAGAGCGCGGAACAGCTACCAATCAGGGCTGCAGCAAAGGACCTGATGAAATCCGAAAAAAATTATACAACCTGAAAAAGGGAAATGGCGCTTACCGGATTGTGGACCTTGGCAATCTGAATGCAGGCATCGACCTGGATGAAACTTATGTGCGCATAAGTGAAGTTTGCCGGATTTTATTGGAGAACAACGTAATGCCACTGATCCTGGGTGGAACACACGATCTGGATTACGGTCAATATCGTGGCTATGAGGAAATGGAAAAACTCATTAGTCTGCTGAACATCGATGCCTTTCTTGACCTTGATGACAACAAAGAATCCTCTCCTGCCAATCAGCACATTCATAAAATTCTGCTGCACGAGCCAAACTACTTATTGAGTTAC
>DAOOCD010000020.1:0-26581 GCA_035408225.1 Cyclobacteriaceae bacterium
AACATATAGTTCTACTTGCGTGAACTCTGGATTATGAAACCGTGACATGCCTTCATTGCGGAAGTCTTTTGAGAATTCATATACACCATTGAACCCTCCTACAATCAAGCGCTTGAGATAAAGTTCATTGGCAATGCGCATATACAGCGTCATGTCCAGCGTATTGTGATGAGTCTTAAAAGGTTTGGCCGCAGCACCTCCATAGAGCGGCTGAAGGATGGGAGTTTCAACTTCTAAATATCCTTTATCATTAAGATACTCACGCATGGAGTTAACGAGCCTGGTGCGTTTAACAAAGGCATCGCGAACCTGGGGATTTACAATCAGGTCTACATATCGCATGCGGTATCGCTGCTCGGGATCTGTAAAAGCATCATGCAAAACGACATTACCCTGCTCATCCTTGGTTTCTTTAACAACCGGCAAGGGTCTTAATGCCTTCGATAAAATTTTGAAACTGGTTACATGAATAGAGATCTCACCAGTTTGGGTTGTGAACACAAAGCCTTTCACTCCAATGATGTCTCCGATATCCAGAAGTTTTTTAAAGACTGTATTGTAAAGGGTCTTGTCTTCGCCAGGACAAATATCATCTCTACGGAAGTAAACCTGAATGCGGCCTGTCTCGTCCTGCAACTCGGCAAACGAAGCATTGCCCATCACCCTGCGCGACATAATCCGGCCTGCTAGCGAAACATCCTTATATTCAATTTTTTGATTTGGGTAGTGTTCGTGGATATCCGCAGCTGAGGAATTGATTTCAAAAAGTTCTGCTGGATATGGATTGATCCCTAATTTGGTTAGCTCCTGTAAGCTCTGCCTGCGGATTATCTCCTGTTCACTCAACTGCATGACGAGAATAGTTTATTTCGAGGGGCAAAAATAGTGAATTCAAACCGCACCCCAACCCACCCCGTAAAGTTGGAAATAGGGTTATTTGACAGATTTTCTTCGCATTAACTCTTTCCTGATCATGGTAAGTTCGCGACTGCTTTGCCCTGCCACGGATGTGTTTTCTGAAGCTCTTCGGATTAGATAAGGCATTACTAGTTCCACTGGACCATAGGGTACATATTTCACCACATTATAGCCGGCTTTAGCCAGATTAAATGAAATGTTATCACTCATGCCAAGCAACTGGGCAAACCAAACCCTGGGGTCATTATTCTTCATACTGTGCTTCTCCATCAGTACGGTTAGGTATTGATTGCTGTATTCATTATGAGACCCGCACATCAAGCTAACTCGCTGTTTATTATCAATACAAAAAGCCAGGCCTTTATTAAAGGAATCATCTGTCGCTTGCTTGTTGGGATGAATCGGATTTGGATAGCCCATTTTTTCAGCCCGCTCCCCTTCCTTTTCCATATAGGCACCACGCACCATTTTCACTCCCAGGTAGTAATTGTGCATGGTCGCTGTATGAAAAGCATTTCGCAGGTTATCAAGCATATCTCTGCGATACATCTGGTACGTATTATACACAATGGCTCGCTTCTGATTAAATTTTTTCATCATCTCGTAAGCAAGTTCATCAATCGGGTTCTGAATCCAACTGTCTTCAGCATCGATCATTACCGGAACATCATACTCATAGGCTCTCGAACAGATTCTCTCAACGCGATCGCGAAAGTGTTGATATGCTTCTTTGTCTTCAGGCGACAACTCTTTTTTACTTTGCACTTTCTCAAGCACATCCATCATAACCAGGCCCGTGGATTTAAACACTGTGAAGGGTATGGCGGCATTGCCCCGCGCTTTGTCCAATGTTTTTAGAATCTCTTCAGTCGTATGATCGAACCCGGCTTCATTTTTTGCGCCTTCGGCCGAAAAATCGAGTATGGCACCAACATGAAAACGATTCAAGGTATTAATGGTGCTAACGCTTTGGTCTATGGTTTCGCCACCACAAAAATGCTCAAACACGGTAGACCTGATAAGTCCTTTTACCGGTAACTTCAGCGCCAGACTTGCCCTTGCCAGACTGGTAGCAATGTTTGATACCCAAGGGTGATTGACTATGGAAAAAATGAAATTCGCCTTTCTTAACTCTTTATCGCTCTTATAGGAAAAAGCAACTTCTGTATCATCAAAATGGACTTTCAGCTCAGCTTGCATACGTTTGCATTTGGTGCCACAAATATAAGATTGCCTTACATTTTTGAGACAATAGCACGGCCTAAAGAACAGAATTGGTTTAATTTGTTGAATGTCTATTATCACCATTAGCCCCAATCCAAAGGAATTGATCACCGGGTTTCTCTCAGGAAAGACTTATTCCCGGATTGCCTTACTTACTGACTCAAACACGGTCACCTTTTGTTTACCCTTGATTGTTAATGCTCTTCCAGGCATTGAACCCATTGTAATACCGGCCGGAGAAGAGTATAAAAACTTACAGAGTTGCCAATTGGTTTGGGAACACCTTACCAGTCAGCAACTTGACAGGCATTCTTTGCTCATAGTTTTGGGTGGAGGGGTGTTAGGCGATCTGGGGGGGTTTTGTGCAGCCACTTATAAACGAGGGATTGACTTTGTTCTTATGCCAACCACCTTGCTGGCCCAGGTTGATGCCAGTGTTGGTGGAAAGTTGGGCATCGATTTCCTGAATTACAAAAACCATATCGGGGTGTTCTGCGAACCAGCGGCCACATTAATTAGTCCTGCGTTCCTTAAAACATTACCAGAACGAGAGCTCCGATCAGGGTTTGCCGAGGTAATTAAACATTGCCTTATTTCAGATAAAGCCATGTGGGATTCCGTTCGAAGTAAGCCCTTTAAGAGTCAGGATTGGAATGTCTTGATCCAGCATTCGGTAAACTTTAAGAGTGAGGTAGTTAAAAATGACCCAAAAGAAAGAGGTCTAAGAAAAGTATTAAACTTTGGTCACACGGTGGGCCATGCAGTGGAGAGTTACTTTCTCAACTCCAACAACCGGATTTTTCATGGTGAAGCGATTGCAATAGGAATGATTGCCGAAGCTTTCATTGCGTGGAGGAAAAACCTGATTACAGAGGCCGAACTAATACAAATCACGGAATACCTAAAGAAGACTTATTCTAACGTTGTATTGCCAGCTAATCGCAGTGGGATTCTGGAGCTTATCAGCCAGGATAAGAAAAACAGAGGAAATAGAATTCTAATGGCGCTGACCGAAGGAATTGGTCGGGCCAAATGGGATGTGGAGGTCAGCTTTGATGAAATAGTTGCTTCGCTTGATTATTATCAGTCGAGTTACACATAGTGCACGTCTGAATCATCAAATTCACGCTTCTCTTTCTTACTTATGGCTTGCTTGAGATCATCTGTTTTTTTGGAAACAAACTCTTTGGTTTTCTTTCCACGATCACCTGTTAGCAACCAGGCAGCCAGCAAGGCACCGCCCGCTACGCCCAGACCAATCATTACTTTTTTTGTCGTTGTCATATGTTCTTCAACCGAATTCCAAATTAAAATGTTTCAGTGAACAGAAAAAATCTCTGATAAAAATTACTTTTAACATTCAGTTAACGCTTAATCTTTTGGCATCGTATCTATCCATCTCGAAAACCTCACGGCTCTCGGGCACCATTCATAAATTATCCTCTTCAAAGAGTATAAGTAACCGTGCCTTGGTGCTAAAGGCGCTGAGCGGAAACCAATCAGTTGTTAGCAATTTGTCCGATGCCCGCGATACTCAGTTAATGAGTCGGCTGGTCAACAGCCCTGACAAAATAATTGACGTGATGGATGCCGGCACAACGATGCGATTCCTTACGGCCTACTTTGCGCTCACGGGGAAAAACAAAATCCTGACCGGCACAGCACGTATGAAAGAGCGTCCGATCGGAATTCTGGTCGATGCCTTAAGAACCCTGGGAGCCACTGTCGAATATCTTGAGAAAGAAGGGTTTCCACCCATCGAAACCAAAGGATTTGTTAATCAAAAGACAAACTCACTAACCATCCCTGGCAACGTGAGTAGTCAGTATATCTCCGCCCTAATGATGGTTGCCCCCACTCTTCCAAAAGGACTCTCTCTTCACCTTATGGGAAAAATTGGAAGCGTGCCCTATATACAAATGACAGCAGCCTTAATGGAACAATTTGGGGTGAATAGTAAAATCAATCTGGATTCTCAAACGATCCAGATTGACCCTGCTCAATATCGTCCGGCACAGATTGTCGTGGAAGCCGATTGGTCGGCCATCAGCTACTGGTATGGATTTACTGCCTTAGCTGAAGAAGCAGAAATCACGTTACCAAATGTTTCTGAAAAATCACTTCAAGGCGATCGGGTAATTGCCGATATCATGGAATGGGTGGGTGTGCAGTCAAGCTTTGTTAATAACACATTAGTGCTTGCAAAGAAAAATCACTTTAATAAAATTATCTGGAATTTTAAAGATTGTCCCGACCTGGCCCAGACTGTTTTGCCAACCTGCGCAGCAAAAGGAATTAGTGGTGAATTTACCGGACTCGAAAGCTTACGTATTAAGGAAACTGACCGAATTGTCGCTTTGCAAAATGAGTTGGCTAAAATAGGTGCAACGCTTACCGAACCTCAAACCGGAAATTGGATTTTGACGCCCGGAAAAATTACCGGCCATCCTATTACTATAGAAACCTACCACGATCATCGCATGGCTATGGGCTTTGCCCCGTGGGCCACTCAAACTGATCTCACGATTGAAGACCCATCAGTAATTAATAAATCCTATCCCGGTTTTTGGGAAGACATGAAGACCGTGGGTTTTGAGATCAGATAAAAAATTAAGCCACAGATTCTCAGATTTAACCAGGCGTCAGACCGCTGAATACCGAGGTAAAACAAGCGGTCAGACGCCTAAAAATATCATGGATATACTAAGTCTCGGCCCATGGCCCCACTAGGGGAAATAAAAAATGGTCTGTGAAGACACAGACCATGGGTTGGACAGCGGATTACTTAATATACCTGAAATCATGCCCAGGCTTCACCTGTAGCAATACTTCATAAATTAAGTTGATCACATTTTCTACATCTTCCTTATGCACCGTTTCCACGGTAGTGTGCATATACTTTAATGGAAGTGAAATCAACGCTGACGCAACACCCTCAGCAGAATAAGCAAATGAATCAGTATCCGTTCCTGTTGAGCGTGACACAGCCTGACGTTGGAAAGGAATTTTCTTTTTGTTCGCAACATCAATAATCATCTTCAACACATTGTTCTGTACGGCCGGGCCATAACACACTACCGGACCGGAACCACACTTCAGATTGCCACTCTCCTTTTTATTATACATCGGGGACTGGGTGTCGTGTGTCACATCCGTACAGATGGCGAGATCGGGTTTAAGTCTGCGCGAAATCATCTCCGCCCCACGTAATCCAATTTCTTCTTGCACGGCATTCACCACATACAAACAGAAAGGTAATTTCTTCTTATTCTCATGCAGTCTGCGTGCCACTTCGGCAATCATGTAGCCGCCCATGCGGTTGTCTAATGCACGACCAGTAAGGTAGTTTTTGTTCAGCTCAATCAATTCATCTTCGAACGTGATTACTGAGCCCACATGCACGCCCATCGCTTCCACTTCTTTTTTGGACTCGGCACCGATATCAATGAAAATATTTTTCAAGGTTGGTGTTTCTTCCTTCGCAGCATCACGCACGTGAATAGCCGGCCAGCCGAATACACCCTTCACAATTCCTTTATCGGTATGAATGTTTACGCGCATGGATGGCGCTATCTGATGATCAGACCCTCCATTTCTGCGCACATAGATATAACCTTCTTCAGTAATGTAATTTACAAACCAGGAGATCTCATCGGCATGGGCTTCGATCACAACTTTGTAAGCACCTTTGGGATTGATGATACCGACTGCCGTACCATACACATCCACCATATAATCGCTGATGTAAGGCTTTAGATAATCTAACCAAATCTGCTGGCCACTTTGCTCAAAGCCTGTAGGCGAAGCATTGTTCAAATAATCAAACAGGAATTTTTTACTTTTTTTGTCCATAACAGTTAATTAATATTCAACATCTCTTTTTTAATATATTTCCAAAATTCCGACTTCAGAATTTGCAATAAATGAAACAATAGCACTTTGATGCTCAACCAATTTACTTACCACCTTCAGGTTACTTGAGTTACCAAAACGAAGCCAAATAATTTTTGGTGGATAGCCTTTTAAAAGTTGAAGGTCATAGAAATCCTCATCATATGTGAGAATGGTATAGTTGTTTTCCCTTGCATATTCAAATATTTCAAAGTCCCGCTTTAAGCGCGCTGAATCATTGGTTACATGAATACTTTGAGGAAAAACTGAAATGATTGATTTCAAAACACGGAATGAAATATTTTCGTCTAGAAGCAACTTCATACAACCACTGTCGCCTTCCTCTCCTTATCTGCAGAATAGCCAAGGCAAGCCAAAATCTGGTCTTTTGTAAGCTGGGGAAAATCTGATAATATTTCGTCAACTGACATTCCCGAAGAAAGCCAACTTAACACATCATACACTGTAATCCTGGTCCCTTTGATGCAAGGCTTTCCAAATCTCACTTGAGGATCAATTTCAATATAATTTCTGTAGTCCATAGTCAAAGTTAATGATTTTCCAACTCTTCAAAATCAATATCCATCACCGCATATTTCTGCCAGCCCACAAAATCAAAATGCCACCACTCAGATGCATTCACCTTAAAGCCATGTTTTTCCATCGCATCAATTAACATCTTGCGGTTCTTTCGAATTACCGGATCTGCCACCGGTGTTGTTGGCCAGGCCTCTTTCTTAAATGAATCCCACTCCGTAGGCATTTGCAATTCCTTTCCGGTCTTTGAATCAATAAGTGTAAGATCAAGAGCACACCCACGGTTATGCCGCGAACCCTTGTAGGGCGATGCCACATACGTAGTGTCGTGATAGGTTTCATAAAACATGACGGTTGCCGAATAAGGCCGATACCCATCAAAGATTTCCAACTCCAGCCCTTGCTTCTTTAAATCTGCCTGAATCTTTTTCAACGCCTCGGCTACCGGCCTGCGGGCATAAGCCCGGGCCATCGTATAGATTTTCTTACCCGTAAAATTTTTGGTGGTCGCATAACCGATTTCCAACACAATGCCTGGGATAAACTCCGCGAGGTTGACCAACTCGTTTTCCGGATTTGTTTTCACGCTCATCTTATAGTCTTCCAGTTTCATGGCGTTTAATCCATACTTATTCTGCGCATTTGTCCAGACAGGCACGAGCAAGAAAATTATCCAGTATTTCATAATTGATCTGTTGATTCCCCTAAAGTTAATTAGTTAACTTTCGATATTCTCTACTACCTATGAAAATCATAAAACGAATTTTAATTGGCCTGCTCGGTTTGATTTTTATTGCAGCTCTTGCCCTCTATTTCTATCTGAACTCTACAAAACCTACCTATTCAGGCGAGCTTACGTTGGCTGGGTTAAAAGAACCGGTGGAAGTTCTGTACGATGAATACGGTGTGCCGCACATATATGCCCAGAATGAAGAAGATGCTTACTATGCGCTTGGTTTTGTACATGCACAGGACCGGCTTTTTCAAATGGAAATGATTCGCAGGGCAGCCGGTGGAAGGTTATCCGAAATATTAGGACCTGATTTATTGAAGACCGACAAACTCTTCAGAACACTAGGCCTCAACAAATTTGCGCATGAGCATGCTGAAAAATATTTAAGCACCGACACTGCCGCCTTCCAACGTGCAGCACTCGCCTATCAGAAAGGAATTAATCAGTTTATTAAGACTGGTGAAACTCCGCTCGAGTTTACCATCATCGGAATACCCAAAGAAGAATTTAAGCCGGAAGACATTTACCTGGCTGCTGGCTTTATCGCCTTTGGCTTGGCGGAAGGTTTGTGGGTTGATCCTGTTCTTGAAAAAATTCGAAATGAGTTGGGTGAAGAATATTTGAAAGATATCGCAGTACAAACACCACCAAATGCGGTGAAGATTAGGAATTTTAGTGGACATGTAAAAAACAACGCCACCGATTCAATGATTGCTTTTATCAGCGATGCGCTTGAAAAAATTCCAGTACCCCTCTGGCAAGGCAGCAACGGTTGGGTAATTGCTGGTGAAAGAACAGCCTCTGGATTTCCAATTTTAGCGAATGATACACACATGGGTTTCTCACAGCCTGCTGTATGGTATGAAGCACAAATCGAATATCCTGGCTTTCGGTTTTATGGTCACCACTTGGCTGGTTTGCCTTTTGGAATATTAGGTCAGAATGATTTTAGCGGCTGGGGAGTAACTATGTTTGAAAATGATGATATCGATTTTTTTTATGAGGAGTTTGATGAAAATGGAAGAGTAAAGTATAAAGGCGAATGGGTAGATGTGCAGTGGCGCAAAGAGCTTATTAAAGTGAAGGGAAGCACGGATGTTGAATTAACAATCCCAGTAACTCCCCACGGAAATATAATTAATGATGTGATTGAGTTTACGGATAAGGAAAAACCAGTTGCCCTTTCATGGCTATTTAATCAAATTCCCAACCAGGCATTGCAGGCAGCTTATGAGTGGAACCACGCTAAAAGTCTTACCGAATTTGAGCATGCTTCTTCATTATTCACTTCACCCGGCCTGAATATTATATATGGCGATGTGAAAGGAAATATTGCATGGTGGGCCGTTGCAAAACTCCCTATTCGTCCAACGCATGTAGCATCCAAATTCTTTCTGGATGGCGGCAGTGGCAAAGACGACTACTTGGGGTATTATGACTTTTCAAAAAATCCTCACGCAGTGAATCCCCCCTGGGGTTATGTCTACTCAGCCAACAACCAACCTGATACGGTGGATGGTATACTGTATCCAGGCTATTACTATCCACGTAGCCGGGCCGGCCGGGTTGAAGAGTTGATTAAAGAAGATAAGAAATGGACGCTGGATGATATGAAGAATGTAAACCTGGATGTAACCTCGCACATGCATGCAGACATCGCGCATCAGATCGCAGCTATTCTCAAGAGTATCAACAAACCTGAGTATGGATTAATCGCCACACAACTTGAATCCTGGAGGGGTGATCATGGTAAAGAGCAGACTGAACCCACCATTTACTATAACATGCTTTCGCAGATTATGCGACAGGCCATGGCCGATGAAATTTCACACAAAGCCTTTGAATCGATAGCCGCAACTTCCTTGTTAAAGAATAGTTACGAGCAATTTATCGGTAATGAAAACTCACCGTGGTGGGATAATAAAAACACGGAGCCAAAAGAAACGCGTGCGGTCATTGTAGAAAGTGCAGCAGCCAGGACTATTGAATTACTTACTTCCATTTACGGAAAAAATCCAGAGGATTGGAAGTGGGGGAAAATTCATACCCTTACCCACAAGCATGCCTTCGATGCCGTAAAGCCCTTGCGATCATTTTTTAATGTAGGCCCCTTTGAAGTTCCGGGTGGCAGCGAGGTAATCAACAACCTGTTTTTCAGTCTTGACTCTACCGGCTACTTTAATGTGGATGGTGGCCCAGCGTTGCGCAAGATCACCGACTTCAGTAATATCGAAAATGGAGAAACGGTGTCGCCTACAGGCCAATCGGGTAATGTGATGAGCGCGCATTATAGCGACCAGGCAGAAATGTTTGCTACCGGTAAATTCAGGAAAATGTTAATGAACCGGAAAGAAATTGAATTAAAATCGAAAACACTTCTATTAAAACCACAAGTTAATTAGCAGATTGATGGACATCGAACTACTTCGACAACAAACACCGGGGTGTGCAGAAAAAATACACTTCAACAATGCAGGCGCATCGCTGATGCCGCAGTCAGTAATTGATGCGATGGTTGACCACATTAACCTCGAAGCAACAAGCGGTGGCTATGAAGCAGCTGATCTCAAAGCAAAAGAAATAACTGGATTCTATGATTCGGCCGCTCAACTGATCAATTGCAAAGCCACTAACATCGCTTTTACCTCAAGCGCTACCAATTCCTTCAGCCGTGCGTTATCATGCATTCCATTCCAGGAAGGAGATTCCATTCTGTTAGCTAATGAAGACTACATATCGAACCAGATTGCTTTTCTCTCGCTTCAAAAAAGGTTTAAAATAAAAATTCTGCGGGCTGCTAGTCTCGCCTCTGGCGGAGTGGATGTAGATGACATGAAACACTTGATGGATGCTCATCATCCAAAACTAGTTTCGCTAACGCACGTACCAAGCAACACCGGATTGATTCAACCGGTGGAAGAAGTTGGTAAACTCTGTGCCGAACGTGATATTTATTACCTCGTTGATGGTTGTCAATCCGTAGGTCAGATTCCGGTAGATGTGAAGAAAATAAAGTGCGATTTTCTGAGTGCCACCATGCGCAAATTTTTACGCGGACCGCGGGGCGCAGGATTTTTATATGTGTCTGACAAAATTATCAATCAAAAACTGGAGCCCTTGTTTATTGACATGCGCGGAGCCGATTGGATCACTGCCGATGAATACACTCCACGCATGGATGCGCGCAGGTTTGAAGATTGGGAGTTGCCTTATGCCCTCGTGCTTGGAAGTAAAGCTGCCATCGATTATGCATTAGCCATTGGCCTTGATGAGATCACTGAACGCAATAAGTTTTTATGTTACCTGCTGCGACAAGGATTGAAAGGTCTGGGTCTGCGCCTGTTGGACATCGGGGCAAAGCAGAGCAGTATTATTACGGTTGAAATCCCGAACCGAAAAGCGTCTGATGTGCTCAGTGCTTTGCGCAAAGAAAATATCAATACCTCTGTTGGCCATCGCAATTTTGCATTAATTGATTTTGAGGCCAAGCATGTTGATTGGGTGTTGCGTATTTCTCCCCACTATTATAATACTCAGGAAGAAGTAGATAGACTGATTGACGTGGTGAAAAAAATAACCTCATGAAATTTAAGGATGCACTGCTGAGTACATTAATTATCGAAGTAGGCATTGCCTTGCTCGCTGTAATAAATTATGGGGCAACCCTTGAATCCTTGCAAGCCGTTACGCGGTTTTCTGGCAGAGCATCCTTACTAATCTTCAGCCTTATCTTTTTATTTCAAAACCACAAGCACCTGAAAGTTAAAAGCATTTTATCAGAAAAGTATTTTTTGATCTTCGCCATTGCCCATGGCATTCACCTGGTAGAGCTGTTGTCTTTTGTTTACTTGTCAGGAAACCCCCTGATACCCATCCGGCTGGCCGGTGGCTTTCTGGCCTATGTGTTGATTTTTATGATGCCATACGCACAGAGTATGTTTGAAAGAAATAAACTTTCACTCAAAGCGTTTTCATCGCTCACACTTATCTATCTATACTACGTTTGGTTTATCTTCTTTATGAGCTACCTGCCCCGCGTGCGCGGTACGTTGACGAATGTGGGCGGCTCGTATTCTGAATTTGTTGTGCTGCTTGCCTGGGTCTCTGTATTACTGGGTATAAAACTACAAAGCCTGCTTATGGCTAAAGTTTCCTCCAGGAAATAAATGTCTGTAAGTCTTATCATTCTGAATTTATCCTGAATTCAAAAAAATATTTCTCAACTTAATCATCGCCTTGATAATAAGGAACGAGATTTCAATCCGTTATCATTGGCAAAAAGTAAATGTTATGAATCGTGAAGAATTTTTGAAACAACTAGGTGTAGCAGCACTACTAACCTGCACGGGTGGTACACTATTTAGCTGCAGCCAGAATGACCCGGCACCAACCAATGTCGATTTCACTTTAGACCTGACCACTGGCCAGAACTCAGCACTGAATACGGTGGGTGGATCGGTATCAGCCAATGGGGTTATCGTGGCCAGATTGAGTACAACCGAATTTGTCGCATTGAGTCGCTCTTGCACACATGAAGGTACCGGTGTAACCTATCGTTCAAACCAAAAAGATTTTTATTGCTCTAACCACGGTGCCAGGTTTTCAACTACTGGCGCAGTTTTACAAGGTCCGGCCAAAACCTCTTTAAGAAGATACAATACTGAACTAGCCGGATCTTCACTCAGGGTCTTTTCATGATGAGTTAAAAAATGTAAGCCATTGCTTACCTTTGAGCTCAGTAAATGGCGGCCTCAATGAAGGGTTCAAGGCTAAGCATAAGTGTTCTATTTTGCCTGGCCGGAAGCATGGTCATGGGTCAGCAGAATTTTTTTAATGTTCCTTCGTCCGACATTACATTAAAAGCAAAGCCCTTCTTTCAACAGCAATTCAACATAAGCAAAGGGTTGGTCCAACTAAACTCAACTTTTTGCTGGGGTTTGGGGCATGAGGCTGAAGTGGGGGTAAATGTATTAGGGTTAAATCTTACTACGAATGGACCTATATCAATCGAAACCAATGGCGACACCACGAACCCACCAGTTTATCCTTTTTTTACCTTCAATTTTCAAAAAGCATTTACTCTAAGCCCGGTGTTCAAAGTCTCGGTGGGTACGCAAACTGGCTTTTCCAATGACTTTCATTTTGGTATGTACAATTATGGCAACCTGGTAACTGTACTTCGTGTCACCCACTCGAAAATCGTTACCGGAGTTTATCAAAGCTCCAATAATTTTTTAGGAGCAGGTGCCCGAACTAACTTATTTCCAAATGGTGAATTGGGATTACAAGTAGGTCTGGAGCATGAGATTATTGAAAACTGGCTTACCCTCATTGCCGAAAACATCACCGGTAAACATAATCTGGGTGAAACTACCATGGGTGCTGCCTGTTACGTACTTCCACACTGGGCACTTTCCGCAGGTTATCAATTTGCAAATCCAGGAAGCACTACGATTAATGCGATGGTGGTTGAGATAACCTACGTTCCTTCAGCCCATCTTCATAAAAAGATTTTCAGGCAAGGTCATCAACACAAGGCCTGACGAAACTGATTATTTCGAAGCCCAGTAATCAACTACTGTAACTTTATCGAGGTGCGGTTTTAAAACCTCCACAAACGCCTGATGCGCGGGATGCACGAGGTAGTCATCGCGGTCTTTATCGCTGGCAAACGTTACGAAGAAACAATGCGTGAGTCCCTGGTTGAGATTCTCAGGACTGGAGTTAGTGCCCCATTCATAGTCCTTTATCTGATTGATCTTTCCCGGTAATACCGCAAAGGCATCCTCCACCTTCTTAATATCCTCGGGGGTGGATACATCCGTGAATTTAAAGAGCACTACATGGCGCAGCACTTTTTGATCTTGTTTGGTTTCGGTGGGCGTACATGCACCCAGTAAAGCAACGACTGCGAAAGTCAGAAAGAGATTTCTTTTCATGGTCTAAAGATACTGTTTAAGCATAAGACTAAAAAGCTAAAAGTCTTGCATTTGGATTTTTAGATATGAGAAATATCAACAATTGCATATATTCGGATATTGGGCACAATAATTATTTTTTGATGAAGATTCGTGTAACATTACTAGGACTCCTTTGGACTGCGGTAACACTGACCGACTTACACGGACAGAGTAACGACCACGTTCAGGAAAGTCGATACAAGTCATTTCGAGTTCTAATTATTTCACCGGACACAGCCCGTATTCACAATGAGTTGACAGTTTATGTTGACTCAATTGAACAAGAATTTAAGGACTCATTTTACAAGATGCTCCGCGAGTTTGAAATAAAAAGAAATTCTGGGGACGAGGATGAAAAGGAACAGACAGAAGCAGCTATACGACAAGCCAAATGGCACGAGACAGATATTGTTAGATTTAGATACTACCAAATGATTTCTGTAGCAACTTTCGTTTCATTGCAAGAGGATTTTCAGAAATATCCATGGGAGGATAAAAAAAGTTTGGATTGTCAAATTGTTAACAAAAACGATTTAGAGACAGAGGACTTAGTTCAGTTGACAAAGGACTACGACTTTGACTACGTAATATACTTCCGAGACATAGTTGCCGAGAAATATGCTGACAGTTTCATTATGGATATGACAACCTATCTATTCTCCAGGGCAGACTCAAAAGTCATTATGAAAAGGAAGGCCTCTAAGGAAGGAGAACCGTTCTTTTGTGAACTTTATCGACAGAATTTATTGGAGTGTATGATGACACGAGTTGCAAATGAAGCAACGAGTGACTTATTTGGAGTATTGAGCGAGAGACAGAAAAAATAATTACAGCGCCCAACAAAATGTTACGCAATGTTGGCGGGACATCAAGGTACTTTTCTTCGCGGAGTCTCGCTTCGGACTCCGCGATTGAAGATTCTTTCAAACAAGAATGTTTTAGCATTTTTCAATCTCCAATCGGATCGCTAAGACTTCCCTTAGAAATGATTTTGAATTATCACTCACATCCCCATCATCACAAAAGCACCCCAGTAATACGGCTCTTTGTATTTGGCCATCAGTTGCAGTTGAGCTTGCTTAAAGGCCTTTTGTTTGTTGCCGCTTTTAGTCCAGTTGGTGTAAAAGTTGGTCATCAGTTGTTGCGTGGCCGCATCGTCTACTTTCCACAAACTCATAATTAACGCATTGGCACCCGCCACCAAAAACGCGCGCTGCAAACCATACACGCCTTCGCCCGCCCGCACATCGCCCAGCCCGGTTTCGCATGCACTCAGTACAATCAGGTCCGTGCCTTCCAGCGAAAGGTTCATGGCTTCATAGGCGGTGAGCACCCCATTATCATTACTCTGCAAGTCAACAGAAGTTTTGTCCTGACCGGGTGCGGGTACCCCGGATAAAATTAATCCTGAGCGCAGCAACGGGTTGTTCTTTGCATTCTCGGCATTCTCCCCCATAGCATCATTTCCCTTCAGATCAGCATCGGCCAGAAAATAACCATGCGTGGCAATGTGCATTAGCGAAGGACCTTTAACCGATTTTAATGAGCCCTCGCTGGCTTCCTTCTGTTCACGTTTGGAAACTTTATAACCCGAACCAGTCAGAATTTTATTGATACCGTCAATTTCCACTTTAGTTCCCGGTAAGGCTACTGCATTGCCTCCATAATCGGGGAAACCCAGCACGAAAGCGTCCTTCGCAATAAGCACCGGTTTCTTTGTTTTAATTGCTATTAGGTCTTTGGAGTTACCAATAACCACCACATCATATCGGTTGAGAATATAATCGCCATCGGTTTTCTTCAGGGTGTTGATGTTGATCTGATTGTACACCCCATCGGGCGAAAGGTAAATTGTCTTCTTTCCCACCAGCAGCGGTTCAATGCGTTCCCAGTATTGCGGATACGAATAATCATCTTGCGTTTTTTGCTGGATGGCATTCTTATAAAACTTAGCATAGCGGGTCTCCATCTGATTTCCATTGTCGAGCAGGGACATGGTTGGCTGCATGCTTCCTTTCGTGAGTACCAACGCCAGGTAACGCGATTGGTCAGTGAAATCTTTATCAAATGTGCGTACGCGGATGATTTCCAGGATGGCTTCTGATTCCTGCAACTGGGCAGCCACCTGTTCGAAGCTGATCTGCTCTGAGTCATATCCTTTGGCAAAATCGGCTGAACGCTGCGAAAGCGAACGCTCTGTATTATTGGCGGCCTGCTCCAATGCGCCAAGATCTATCTTTTGTTGGGCGAGCTCTTCTTTCGACAAAGCATAATACCGGGCCAATGCTTCCTTTTGTCCAATCCAGGAAATGTATTCATCAATCAGCGATTGATCGCCACTGGAAAGAATTGCTTTTTTGATTTTGTTGGTGGAGTTAAGCAGCAAAGCTTTTGTTGCAATCTGATAATTATAAACATCATTGAGTACGGCAGGATTAGCAGCACTTGCCTCAATTGCATAATTATAGAATCTTTGAAAACGCGGTTGAAGAATATCCCAGTATTTGGTTTTCTCCGCCTCGCTCATGGGCGGAAAATAGTTATTGATAAACTCCAGTGATTTATTGGCCGACCCGCTCAAATAGGGATACGCTCGGGTGAGATCGCCTTTCTTCCAATATAAAATACCCATACTCTCCATCGACTTCACATAGTCGGGATGATTTTCGCCCAAGGTGCGTTGGCGTATGCCGAGCGCTTTACTTAAGGTTGTTTCAGCTTCAGGATACCTTGCCTGCAACCGATAAAAGTTGCCGAGATCATTCTGAACTTTGGCAAAAGAGGCATTCTCTTCGGTGAATTTCTTTTTATAGATTGTAGATGCCTTTTGGAGCAGCGGCTCAACCTGGTCCATTTTATTCATTTGAATATAGAGCAGTGCCATTTGATTAAGTACTGATGCATACTCCGGGTTAGCCGTCTGGGCCCGATTTTCAAATACTTTTTTTATGGCAAGAAAAGAAATCTCGGCCTGAACCAGGTCTCCTGAAAGCTGATACAATAAAGCGAGGTTAGACGTGAACTTACGGCTGTCGAATGATTTCTTTCCTTGCAATAATCTTTTGTTTGAGGTTTCCGCTGCGGCAATTGCTTTCTTCATCAACGCAATTGCTTCCTCATAGCGCCCGATGGTCTGATACAACATAGCCTTGTTATTGATTACAATAGCATATTGCATTCCGGCTTCGCCAAACTTTTTTGCGATCACCGGAATGGCTTCATCAAAAAGCTGTTCCGCTTCATTATACTTACCCTCCAGCTGATACAGCTTTGCTTTGCTGTTTAGATTAGCCGCGAAGGCAACGCTGTTGCGGCCTAGATACTGTTCGCTTGCTTGTAATGCATAGGTAATATATTGTTCCGCTTCCAGTGTGCGGCCCTGGATCAGGAACATAACTCCCATGGTGGAAATGCACCGGAGGTAACTAATATCATTGATCAGGTTATTGGCTTCCATAAAACCTTTGGCTATTAAGAAGGAAGCCTCAGCTACTTTATACCATCGCAAATTGTAATAATCTACAGCCCAGTTTAGCGTATCGCTTGCTACTTCAGAAAGTGTGCGCTGACTTTTGACTTTTACGGAATAAAATCCTTTGGCCCAGCCTTCGCCCTTCTGCTGCACATCGAAAAAACTTGAGTTTTCATTGACGGACATTGCGAATTGAAAATCAATGGAATCAAGACTGGCTTTCTGTTCAGAACCGACTTCGGCCATTGCCTTCGTCAGCCAGTCGTCTTGGGCAACGGCTTGCAAACTTATTATTGTGAACAGAAGTATGAGAATTCGTTTCATAAGAATCTACCCTTAGGCAAGAGTAACTTATTAAATTATCGTCTTACATCCCCATCATCACAAAGGCACCCCAATAGTAAGGTTCTTTGTATTTAGTCATCAACTGAAGTTGCGCTTGTTTAAATGCTTTTGCCTTACTTCCTCCCTTGGCCAGGTTCGTATAGAAATTTGTCATCAATGCTTGTGTGGCGGCATCATCTACTTTCCATAAACTCATTACCATCGCTTTGGCTCCAGCTACCAAAAATGCACGCTGCAATCCATATACACCCTCTCCTGCACGCACATCACCTAGGCCTGTTTCGCACGCACTTAGAATAATCAGATCGGTACCATCCAGGGATAAGTTCATCGCTTCATAAGCGGTGAGCACACCGTTGTCGTTGCTCTCCAGGTTTGGTATTACTTCCCCTTTTATAGTTGGTGAAGCGCCTGCCAGCAAGAGTCCGGACCGCAACAACGGATTGTTCTTTGCATTTTCCTGCTTCACACCCACGGATGCCTGCTCTACATCGGCTTGAAAATATCCATGGGTGGCAATGTGAACAAGAGCCGGTCCTTTCATGGACTTGATCACCGCTTCTGTGGCAGTCTTTTGCAAATAGGGTGTTGTTTGATAGCCGCCTGTCTTTAAGATCTTTCCAATGTTTTCAATTTCAACTTTTGTTCCCGGCAATGCCGCCACTGCATCGCCCCCGTAATCGGGAAAGCCCAACAAGAAAGCAGTCTTCTTCGATGCAAATGGTTTCTGATTTTTAAGGGCAATTACATCTTTTGAATTTCCAACAAGAACAAGATCATAGCGATTGAGCAAATAATCACCATCCGTTTTCTTGAGTGTATTTAAACTAATCTGATTGTAAACGCCATCTGCAGAAATGTAAATCGTCTTCTTTCCCGCCAATGCGGGATCGAGGCGAGCCCAAAACTGATCGTACGAATAGGCATCGGCAGATTTTTGCTGAATGGCATTGCGATAAAACTTAGCATACCGTGTTTCCAGTTGATTACCATTATCCAGTACAACTAATTTTGGAGTAGTTGCACCCTTAGTAAGAATCAACGCTGCATACTTTGAGTCGCTGGTAAAATCTTTATCAAAAGATCTGATCCGTATAAATTCAATGGCGGCTTCCTGATCACCCAATACAGATGTTACTTGTGTAAAACTTAGTTTCTCAGCCGAATAGCCTTGAGAGAATTCGGATGAACGTTGTGAAAGTGAACGTTCCATATCATTGGCTTCTTTTTCCAATGCTGGCAAATCAATTTTCTGATTCGTTAGATCTTCCTTTGAAAGCGAATAGTAACGGGCAAGAGTTTCTTTCTTATCCAACCACGCCACATAGTCTTTAATCAAGTCGTTGTTACCACTAGCAAAAATTGCCTTCTTGATTTTGTTGGTAGAGTTAAGCAGAAGTCCTTTGGTGGCCATCTGGTAATCGTACATAGTTTGAACTACGGTGGGATTACTTACGCTTGCTTCGAGGCAATAATTGTAGAAGCGCTGGAATCGTGGCTGAAGCACATCCCAGTATTTTGTTTTCTCCGCTTCACTCATTGGTGGAAAATACCTGTTAATAAAGTCCAACGACTTATCCATCGCCATTCTATAACTCACATCCGCTTTCGCGAGATCCCCCTTCTTCCAATATAAGATGGCAAGATCTTCCTGGCTCTTTACATAATCCGGATGGTTGGTGTCGAGAGCAGTGCCACGGATGGTTAATGACTCGGTCAGGTTTTGCTCGGCTTCCGCGAAGCGGCCCTGCATGCGATAGAAATTTCCGAGATCATTCAATACTTTAGCATAATTCGGGTTTTGATTTCCGAAGCGTGTCTTATACACTTCAGCCGAGCGTTTAAGATAACTCTCTACTTTATCAAGTTGGTTAGTTTGTATATAGAGTAAAGCAAGGTTATTCAATACCCCAGCATAGAAGGGATCTTTACTACCCAAGGCTTTTTCAAGTTTGAGATAGATGCCCTCGGCTTCCGTAAACTTTCCGGTTTGTTGATAAAGCAAAGCGAGGTTGGATTGAAAGCCTACCTTATTTCGGGTTAATGTAGTTTTTGCCTTAAGTTTCTCCAGGATAGCAATTGCCGAGTTGAGTTTTTCAATTGCCTGCTCAATGCGACCAATGTGAGCAAACAGGATTGCCTGGTTATTCAATACAATGGCATACTCCTGACTTTCAGCACCCAGTTGATTCTGAACTATTTGCAAGGCTTCACTAAAAGACTTTTCCGACTCGTTGTACCGGGCAGTTTCCTGGAAGAGTACTGCCATATTATTTAGAGAAGCAGCATAGGCCTTGCTGTTCGTTCCCAAGGTTTGTTCGCGCATGGAAAGCGCTTCGGAAGTAAAATACTCTGCCGAATTATAACGACCCATTGTTGCGTATAGCAGACCAAGATCTGCATGCACTTTACTATAATTAATATTGTTGGTAAGTGCTTCAGCTTCATAGGTGAGTTTTGCATCCAGAAAATATATTTCTGCTGGTTTGTACTGACGCACCTGATAGAAATTTTCAGCGGCATCTAAAATAGCCCGACATTTCTGTGCCGGAGTTTTGTCCTTCTCATTCTTCAGCAAAAAATTAGAAGCTCCATAGGCCGACTTGGTGAGCGTTTCATCAAAGTCGCGAATATTCATCATGCCCGAATTATCAATTACGGTAATGGCATAATTGAAATCGGTTGAGTCTAATCTGTCTCGCTCAGCATCGACCGTACCGGTAGTTTTATCCTTCGCTGCTTTTGTCGCTGATTTCTTTGTTTTTTCCAGTAGCCGATCCCCCAATCCTCCCAACTGTGCTTTGCTTACTAACGGAAGCATCGCCAGCAACACACTAACAAAAATTACCTTCTTCATTTTAAATTTCAATTACAATCTGTCTTCTAAAAAGAATCGCTCTCGCGATATGCATTAATTAATGCCAATTCGCCTTCCTTACCTTCTTTCGCATTGCCATGTTCCATACCCATAATGCCCCGATAGCCTTTATCGTAAATGTGCTTGAAAATGTTTTTGTAGTTGATCTCTCCGGTAGTGGGTTCTTTACGACCCGGGTTATCCCCAATCTGGAAATACGCAATCTCCTCCCAGCAAGCATCAATGTTGTTAATCAGGTTTCCTTCGTTTCGCTGCATGTGATATATGTCGTATAAAATTTTGCAGGAAGGACTCTTAACCGCTTTACAGATCTCATACGTTTGATCGGATGTGCGTAAAAAGAGTTCTGGTGTATCACTCAAAGGCTCAAGTACCATAACCAAACCCTGTGGTTCTAAAATCTCGGCCCCTCTTCTTAAAGCATCAACCACATTTGCGGTTTGCAACCCGATGGGTGTTTTGCGATCGAAATAGCCAGGTACTACAGTAGCCCACTTCGCATTTACGCGTTTGGCTACTTCTACAGAAGCCTTACAAGTTTTAATAAATACATCTTTAAATTCCTGCTTTCCTGTAGTGAGCGATGTTTTCCAGTTATCCCCACCATCAATAACAAACACTCCCATGGTCATACCTAACTGTGCCAATGTCTTGCCGATGCGCTCTTGTTCAGCGATAGGTCTCCCTAATAACCCATTGTCTTCAATACCACGAAAGCCCTGGTCGGCCATAAACTTTATCTGATCTACAAAGTCAGCGCCACCATGATTCTTAAACATACCATCGTGGGGTGCATAATTGAGTTTAAATGGTTTTGCTGCCACAACAGGGTTAAACTCAGCGGCTGATGCCGAACCAATTGTCAATGCAGAGGCAACTGCGGTAAATCCGGTTTGAATAAAATTTCTTCTTTTCATGATTCAATTATTAGATTACTTCGATGGTTTCTTATTTAGGTTGGTCCCAATCATCCCAGGCAATTGCCTCAAATTCTGAAAATACCTGCTTAAACTCCTCCAAGTTAACTGGCTTTTCAAAATCACAGACTTTGCTTACGCGCATCCAATGCTGCTGAACCTGAAGATCAGCTTCGGCACTGCTCATGCTCTCTTTTCCCTTCCACTCAAAAATCTTTAATAAACATCCATTGGAGGCTTCCATCATAATTGGTGGACGGCTAGTTAAATAACCTCGATCTCTAAGAAGCATATAACCTGATTTCAGGATTGGAATCAATTCATGCTCTTTGCCTCGGTGTGGACGATAAACCATTACAAAAATGCGACCCATAAACCTTGCGGGAAGAACAGCCAAGTTAAAAACATTCTATCAAAAATACCGTGATTGCCCCATCCAGTTTTTAACTTGCCAACATGAAAATATACCGCAATTTATCGGCAGCCGTAGTGGAGGGACTTCAAGAGATCTTCGTTAACAAGAAATATGCCGATAAAGTGATTGAAAAAATCCTGAAGAGTAATCCAAAGTGGGGCGCGCGCGACAGGCGCTTTATTGCCGAAACCATGTATGACATTGTGCGCTGGTACCGTTTATTCAAAGAAGTCTCGGAAGCTGAAGCGGAAGATTTCTGGAAATTGCTTGGAGTTTGGTGCCTTTGGAATAATACTGAGTTTCCGGATTGGGATGAATTTAAAGGCCTTGATCGAAAAAAGATTGAAGCCCGCTACGAAGAATTCCAGGCAGATCGAAAAATTCGCGAATCAATACCCGACTGGCTGGATGAATTAGGTGAAAAGGAGTTAGGGAAAGAATGGGACAAAGAACTAACTGCCCTGAATGAAGAAGCAAGTGTGGTTTTGCGGGTAAATACCTTAAAGGTAGATCGCAATTCGCTCCAGCAACAATTGGAAGAAGAAGAAATTGTAACAGATGCTCCGGTCGAGTTTCCGGACGCGTTGATTCTTGAACAGCGTCAGAATATTTTTACCCGCCAACAATTTAAGGATGGGTTGTTTGAAGTGCAGGATGCAGGCTCGCAACTTATTGCCCCTTTCTTAAAAGTACAACCCGGACAGCGAGTGATTGATGCCTGTGCCGGAGGGGGTGGTAAAACACTTCATCTGGCTTCGCTTATGCAAAACAAAGGCCGCATCATAGCACTTGATACAGAAGACTGGAAACTGGAAGAATTAAAAAAGCGTGCGCGCAGGGCCGGGGCCGGAAATATTGAAACGCGTGTGATTGAATCTTCAAAAACCATCAAGCGACTTGAAAATTCTGCTGACCGGTTATTGCTTGATGTTCCCTGTTCAGGGTTAGGGGTTATCAAACGCAATCCCGATGCGAAATGGAAACTATCGGTGGATTTTATTGAGCGGGTTAAAGAACTTCAGCAACATATTTTAGAAGATTATAGTACAATGTTGAAACCTGGAGGATTAATGGTTTACTCAACATGCAGCTTACTACCGACTGAGAATGAAAGACAGGTAGAGAAGTTTTTAGAATCCCGAAAGGAGCTATTTGAATTAGTGGATCAAAAATGGATAAAACCTTCGGAAGGATTTGATGGATTTTATATGGCGCTTTTAAAGCGGAAAAACTAAGTTCGAAGTTAAAAGTTTAAAGTTGAAAGCAGCTAACTTTAAACTTTTGACTTTTGTCTTTCAACTGTAACCTGATTATGCGTAAAATTAGTCTTCTCATTTCAACAACACTTTTCATAATTACCTCCAACGGTCAGGATTTTAAAACATATGATCAATCCATCCCAGGCACATCAATAACATTTAAGATGGCTGCTATCCCAGCCGGGAAACTTAAGATAGGTAGTCCAGGATCAGAACGAGGCCGGGATAATGATGAAGGCCCCCAAAAGGAAGTGGAACTTTCTGCTTTCTGGATGGGCGTTAAAGAAGTAACCTTTGCTGAATGGGATTTGTATTTCAAAGACAACTCTCTACCGCAAAGTAAAACCATCGATGGCGTTACCCGAGCTACACCACAGTACATAGACTTAACCTGGGGCATGGGGCGCGATGGCAAACAGCCTACTAACAGTATGAGTCATACGGCAGCGGTGATGTATTGCAAATGGCTCTATACCAAAACCGGAATTTTTTATCGATTGCCAACAGAAGCTGAATGGGAATACGCCTGCCGTGCGGGAAGCGAAACTGCATACCCATTTGGTAATGACGCACAGAGTTTAAAAGAGTATGGCTATTTCAAAGACAACAGTGGTGGAAAGTTTCACCCTGTTGCACAATTGAAATCCAATGCCTGGGGCTTATATGATATGCTGGGTAATTTAAGTGAATGGACAATCGATCAATATGACCCGGCCTATTATGGCAAAATTGCAAGTAAAAATCCGCTTACAGTAGCCGGAGCAAAGTATCCTAAAACCGTAAAAGGAGGCTCGTACATGGATGAGGCGAAAGAATTACGATGCGCCAATCGCATTGCTTCTGAGGCTAACTGGAACATCCGCGATCCGCAAATACCTAAAAGCAAGTGGTGGCTCACGGATGGAATGTTTGTAGGATTTCGGGTGGTGCGACCGGTGGTACAACCTTCTCAAGAAGAGATTGAAAAGTTTTATAACTTGTACCTTAAGTAGTCGCTGGCTACGGGCGGCTAGAAACTGGCAGCTTACAACCAGCGACAAGTAACCAGAAACCAGGATCTTATTGATTTAAATCTTTATTGTATGAAAAACGAACCTACTCAATCCCGTAGAGAATTTGTAAAGAAGACTTCTCTGATTGCAGGCACACTTGCCGCCTTCCCTTTTGTTTCCAATGCCAAAAATGTAAATACCTCGGTAGATGATTCTATTAAGGTAGCGTTAGTCGGCTGTGGTGGTCGTGGCACGGGCGCTGCCATGCAAGCCATGCTTTCAAAGCAAAATGTAAAACTGGTAGCCATGGCCGATGCTTTTCGCGACCGGCTAGATGATTGTTATAAAGCCTTAATGTCTGATGATCTTTCTGATTGGTCAGGAACGTCTGGCAACATCAAAGACAAAATTGCAGTACCCGAAGAGAATAAGTTTGTTGGATTCGATGGCTATAAGAAGGCAATTGCGCTGGCAGACGTAGTGATTCTTACCACACCGCCAGGTTTCCGTCCCATTCACTTCGAGGAAGCCGTGAATCAGGGTAAACAAATCTTTATGGAAAAGCCGGTGGCAACCGACCCAGCCGGTATCAAGCGTGTGCTTGATGCTGCCGTAATTGCCCGACAAAAGAAATTGAATGTGGTAGTGGGATTGCAGAGACACTATCAGAATTCCTATCGTGAATTATATAAGAAATACAAAGAAGGACTTATCGGTGAAATTGTTTCAGCCCAGGCGTGGTGGAACAATGAAGGTGTTTGGATGAATCCGCGTAAATACAATCAAACCGAAATGGAATACCAGATGCGCAACTGGTATTATTTTAACTGGCTTTGTGGTGATCATATTGTTGAGCAACACATCCACAACATTGATGTGATCAATTGGTTTAAAGGTGGCTATCCGGTTAAGGCGCAAGGCATGGGCGGTCGCGAAGTGAGAAAAGGAAAAGACTACGGTGAGATTTTCGATCATCACTATGTTGAATTTCAGTATGCCGATGGAAGCATTTTGAACAGCCAGTGCCGACATATTAAAGGTACCATGAGTAAGGTAGATGAGTTTATGATGGGTACCAAAGGAAAGATTTACTGTGGATCAGGCAACATTACAGATCGCAAAGGAAAAGTATTGTACCAGTTTGACAGAACCAAAGAAAACAACCCTTATCAGACTGAACACGATGAACTGTTTGCGGCTATAGCCAAAAAGGAATATAAGTTTGACGATACCGAAAATGGTGCGAAGAGCACCATGACGGCAATCCTGGGCAGATTGGCTACCTATACAGGCCAGGTAGTTGAATTCGATAAAGCCTTGAACTCAGGCATGAGCATCATGCCAACAAAATTTGATTTCAATGCACTACCATCAATATTACCAAATGCCGATGGTAATTATCCGGTTGCGGTTCCTGGCACAACAAACTATTTTTCATAGGAACCATTTATCAAGTTCATAATCTCAATTTCCCGAAAGATTTGCACCTTTCGGGAATTTTTTTGCACTCAACTACCAACGCTTTGAACCTGATTAACAAAATTCTCTCTTCCCTATATAAAATCTGGGTATTCCTGGTGTTCACTGTTTTCATGCTCTTATTTCTGCCGGGCATTATCATCCCGGCCTTCTTTGGGCAGCATGCAGTTTCTGTTACCTACTTTTTTATGAAAGCCTGGTCATGGGTTTTTAGCATGCTCACTTTTATCCGATATGAAATGATTGGTCGGGAGAACATCGATAGAGGAAAATCTTATATCTACGTAAGTAATCATACTTCCTTTCTTGATTTACCCGGCATTGCCATGACTATACGCGGTCAGTTCAGGCCTCTTGCAAAAAAAGAGCTGTTGAAAATTCCTGTGTTCGGATGGATTACCCGAGCCACTTGTGTGGTGGTTGATCGCACGAGTAATGAAAGCCGCAAAAAAAGTATCAGTCATCTGAAGGAAATTTTAAACATGGGAATCAACATCCTTATTTTTCCCGAAGGCACACAAAATCGAAGCAAAGAAATTCTTCAACCCTTTAAAGATGGTGCGTTCAAGATTGCTTCCGATACTCAAAAACCTCTGTTGCCATTAGTTGTAATAGGCGCAGGAAGGTTAATGCCCCCGGGCACAATCAACTTACGACCAGGATTAATTAAGATTGTAGTTGGTAAAGAAATCCCTGTTGATGGCTCAGTGGATACTAAAGCATTGAAACAACAAACCAATGAAATAATGCTAGCGATGATCACACAAGAAACTGTTTCCTCGTAATATTTAATTCACTTTTATGAACACTGCTCCAACTACAAAAAGTGTTTTAACAGCCCTCAATCTAATATACTTTTCATTGGTGTCTGTTATGGCTTCGTTTAGCCTTATAGTTCTTTATTTAAATTACTCCGGAGGTCTTGCTGCTGAAGCAGATCCGGATTTCGCTTTATTGCTTCGCTATGTTCTCTTCACATTGTTGCCGCTCGGCATTGGCATGGGTTATTTCATCTTCAAACAAATTCTTACTCCGCTCAACGCAGCCATGACTTTAAAAGACAAATTATTCAGGTATCAGAACGCTTTACTCGTTCGTTCGGCCTGCTTTGAATTACCTGGCCTTATGGGCAGCGTAGCTGCACTTATTACAGGCGACAATTCATTTCTATTATTCACCGCTATCGTTATAGTACTTTTCTTATTGATAAGGCCGACTATTTACACACTAACAAGCGATTTGAATCTTTCAGCGAATGAACGAAGTACCCTCGAGAATCCTTCGGCTCTTTTAAATTAATCATAGTGCCAGGTATGGTGCGCGCGCTGATAATGGTTATCGTAGGTAAGGTTTAAGAAAGGTTGTACGATGTTCTCTTTGGCGCTTATCGATTTCCGTTAGGCGTTTGATCAGCTCCCCCCACAGCCATCACTTTCCTATAGGTACATTATTAGCCAATATTTTAGCTTGTTTTATCCTTTGTTTGGTTATTGGTCTGACGGATCATAGGCAATTATTCTGCCCTAACGCCCGTTGTTTTAGCCAGTACGGTATTGAGGAG
>DAOOCD010000021.1:0-26394 GCA_035408225.1 Cyclobacteriaceae bacterium
TAGTAGAAATCCGACAACCAGTATTAATCCAAAGGAAAATATCCGATCGCGTATAAGCTCCAAAATTTTGTGACTGGTCTTAACCTTTGGTTCTACTTTCCAAATCTTATTTAGCATTTGCTGTAACTCATAAAACACTCCAGTGGCTCCAAAAAGAAGGGTGGCAACTCCTATAATGGAAGAGATGACAGTAGCTTTTTTATCACTTGCATTACTGATAATGGATTCGATGTCACTGGCCGTATCCCCGCCCATAACCTGTTGGATCTGACCTGCAATTTGAGTAGTGACCTCTTGCTTATCGTAGAAATAAGCAGCCATGTTAATAATAATGATCAGCAGACCTGGTAAAGAAAAGATTGTATAATAGGCTATAATAACACTGTTATTGAAAGGCTCCCGGCCGCTCCACTGCTTAAAAGTTTGTTTAATCAATACACCGAATTCCTTTAAATACTTCGTCATAATTATTGGGCTAAATTATACTTACTATCGTTGCGCACAGCATCAATAGTCAGACCACTTTACCTGACTCTATTTGCAAATAGAGCTATTATCACATCGATACACCTGGGAATTATATTCCACACTACGTGCTATAAGAGTCCAATCCAGACAGATTTTACTGAATGCTATTCGATGTGTTACTACAAATTCATGGCATACTATTTTCATTCCGGAGTGGAACAAACGTATACACGATGAAGCAAAATAAATGGCAAAAAAGTAAACGATGGGGTAAGATCATTACAATCACCGTTGCTACCCTGATCGTTGTAAGACTTATTCTACCTTTTGTCGTGCTCTTTTTTGCGAATCAAGCCCTGGCCAACATGAAAGGCTATTATGGTCACATAAATAATGTCGATCTAGCCATCATCCGGGGCGCTTACCGGTTGGATAGCATGTATATGAATAAAGTGGATACTGTTACTCTAAAACAAACACCCTTCTTTTCTTCTGCACACGTTGAAATGTCAGTAGAATGGAAAGCCCTCATTCATGGTTCACTGGCGGGGGAAGTAATTTTAGAAAGTCCTATGCTCCTTTTTACAAAGGACAAAGTTGAACCAGAAGTGTTGATCAGGGATTCAACGTATTTAAAAGAATTGTTCAATAAATCCATGCCCTTAAAAATAAATCGCTTTGAGATAATAAATGGAACCATTCGCTATCGGGACGAGAGCTCAAAGCCAATAGTGGATATTGAAATGAATAAAGCCTTTATAGTTGCTCAAAACCTGCATAATGGTTACGATTCCACGAGTCAACTTCCAGCATTAATTAAAGGAGGGGCATCAGTCTATGATGGGGTGTTGGGCTTTACACTACGATTAAACCCCATGGCCAACAATCCAACCTTCGATATAAATCTAAACATACAAAATACCAATCTTGTAAAACTAAATGACTTCTTTCAAGCGTATGCTAAAGTGGATGTGAACAAGGGTATTTTTGGTTTATATACCGAGGCGGCTGCCAAAGACGGGAAATTTATTGGGTATATAAAGCCATTGATTAATGACCTTGATGTGTTAGGTAAAGAGGACCGGGAAGATAATTTACTACGAAAGATGTGGGAAGGAATGGTAGGTACCGCAGGTCAGGTTCTCAAAAACCAGGAAGAAGATCAGGTAGCCACAAAAATAAACTTCGAGGGTTCTATTGAAGACCCGGATGCAAGCCTTTGGGATACGATTGCAAATGTTCTTCGAAATGCTTTTGTCAGAGCCTTACAGCCAGCCATCGATAACCAAATAAATCTTACTTCAGTAAATGAGGTTAAGGAGAAAAAACCCTTTCTACAAAAAGTATTCGGGAAAAAAGATGACAAGAAAAAATGAGTTACAGATTCCCTTTTTTATTTGAATCCCCAACCTGTCGAATGAAAAGTGAAATTGCAGCATCGGCATAAACACCATAGGCATCGATAAGAGTACCCTTCTTTCCATCGCTGGTTTCGATCAGGTATAAGATAGAAGTATCCTGTGGGTCTGTATAGCCTTCGAATCGGAAGATACTCTTGAGTGAAATTTCTTCAGGTTCATACCCCGACCGCCCATCCGCTGTGGTAAGTCTTTTATTAATCACCTTAAAGCTTTCTGCATAACCCTGATCGTACGCCTCATTGGCACGCTGCGACAAAGTCTTCATCTTTAGGGTTGAGTCATTTTTCCTTGTAATCATACTAACATCTGGTTATTCTCTAGGTAGCTATTTCTTAGCTGGGCATTGTGGCCGTAATGAAAAAATTAAACGCCATCATTTCTGATGGCGCTCAATAAGTGGTTGTTCTTGCTTACCCTGTTAAAGACTCGCCATTTCAGCCTGGATTTGCTCTTTTGTTTTTCCAAGTGATTTCTGGAGACGTCCGTAGAGTTCTTCTTCTTTGCCTTCTACATAGGCAAGATCATCATTCGTTAATGTGGCATACTTTTGTTTTAGTTTACCTTTCATCGCGTTCCATGATCCTTTTATTTGAAGCTTATTCATTGTTGAAGGGTTTAAATTAAACTTTAAGTCTTTCGTTAGTAGAATTGATTAATTCTTTTCCACGCTTTGTTACTTCATCTACACCCATGTTAAACTTACCTTTCAGTGATTCGAGTGATTCTTCCACACTGCCGGTTAAGCTATCAGCTAACTTTCTTGATCCTGTTGCTAAACTCTTACGCGTGTCTTTGCCACTTGCAGGAGCTAACAAAATGCCTATTGCCACACCAATCGCTGCTCCGGCCAATAGGCCTCCAATTAAATTCTTCGCATTCATAAATAGTCCTTTTTAGTTAAGATAGTATCTTCACACACCTTGTATGAATTACTGCTGCAATAGAAAATACTATGCCATACAATACATTCTCACTTTAACAATCAGAGAGTATCTTATCGACACTAATGGAGACTAGACAGGCGAAAAGACGCCCTTTGCGATAAAGCCTTTTGAAGCTGTTGAGAGTTTACGACTTCCGATAGCACAAAGTGGGGAATCCATCAGATATAAGGGGTGAAAATTCCCCTCTCTATAAACAACCCGAATGCTTGAGATAAAGATCTGCCTATCAACAAAACAGAGCCATTTATCTAAAACTTGAGCCATTTTGTCTAATAAGGTTGTACAAAAGCAAAATCTTACAGAAATTCCGTTAATTAACCTTAATCCCTCATTATGAAAAAATTACTATTAATCCCCGTGCTTGCCTTCGTGGGTGTACTATTCTTTCAAGGCATCCCAGAATCAAATACAGAACCAGAACCAATCAATTATACAGAGGCGGCTTTGCCGGATGATGTAAAAGCAGTTGTGGACAAAAAGTGCTATGGTTGTCACAACGCCAATTCAAAGAATGAAAAAGCTAAGGCTAAACTTGATTGGGATGCACTTGATAAAATGAAGAAATCCAAGCGTATGGCAGCCATGGGTGAAATTTCAGAAGTACTGGAGAAAGGTGAAATGCCACCTAAAAAATTTCTGGAAAACAAACCTGAAGCTGCTTTAAGCGAATCAGAGCTGGCTACGCTGGTAGCGTGGAGTGCAGGTAAAAAGAAAAAGTCGAAATAATGAAACTGTGGCGTTACATCATGGGTGGCTTAACCGTGGTGCTACTGGTTATCCAATTAATACCAACGGATTTACCGGCTACCACAACCGATAATCCCGGTGACATTATCAAGGCCGGCTTAGTTAGCCAGGATGTATCCATTTTGTTAAAAACTTCATGCTATAGTTGCCATAGCAATGAAACGAAGTACCCATGGTATTCGCACGTTGCTCCTGCTTCGTGGTTGGTGGCACGCGATGTTCGGGCTGGCCGCGAAGAACTTAATTTTTCCTCCTGGCAAGAGTATGATCTGCGCAAAATGCTGGGTAAACTTGATGACCTTTCTTCCGAAGTTGGCGAAGGTCGTATGCCAATGAGCATCTATACGCTCATGCATCCTTCCGCAAAACTTGATGATGCCCAACGTAAACTTATTGTATCGTGGGCTGAAGCAACCATGGATACGGTAGTGGGGGAAGAAGATGAGGATGAGGATGACATAGAGTAGTATTATCGTCTCTAACCAACTTGATCAAGCACTCAAAAAAACAGGCACATAGAGAAAAATTAAACTCTATGTGCCTATGTGATTAAGTAGACGCCTACCCTATTGTAATATCTTCCTTTAAAAATGGTTGCTGATAATATCGTTTCCCTTTCGCCTTGTACAAAGCGTTTGCTACTGCCGCAAACACGGGCGGAAACAAGGGCTCACCAAGTCCGGTTGGATCATGTTCGTTTTTTACAAAATGAACAGCAATAGACTTGGGTGTTTCTTTTTGCCGGATCATGCGGTAATTATGAAAATTATTTTTCTCCGGCACGCCATTTACAAAAGTCATCTCTCCAAAGAAGGCATTGCCAATACCGTCTACAATCGCGCCTTCGCCCATGTTGGCCGCTGCATCCGGGTTTACTACAATTCCACAGTCAACCGCTGCCACTACATTTTTTACTGCAGGTTTGTTATTCTCCATCACAATATCGAGCACTTCGGCTACATAGGTATTATGACAGAAGTAGGCCGCTACTCCGCGGTGCACATTGGGTTGAGGCTCATTCCATTTTGATTTCTCACGCACCAACTTCAGCACACCTGCATAGCGATCAGGATCATAGTCGTTATCCTTTCCAACCGGGTTGGTCTTTGCACGTTCCAGAAGTTCAAGGCGAAACTCGATGGGATCCTTTTCTGCAAGCTCAGCCAGTTCATCGAGAAACGATTGCTCAGCCCCGGCAATGAAATTCGATCCCGGTGCACGGAAGGCACCGATGGTAATATTGGAATCCAGTTTCCAACCTTCTGCCAGGTAGTTATCAACTGCCCCGGCAGGGAAACGCATTGCGTGCACCGCATGCTCGGGAATACCGCCACCCTTTACATGAAATGCAATTACATTATTGTCTTTATCCAGTGCAGCGCGATACGTTGCTGTGTACGTAGGTCGGTAAATACCATACGTCATATCATCTTCTCTCGTGTAAATCATTTTAATGGGGGCATTCATCTTCTGCGAGATGACTGCCGCTTCAACCATGTGATGACCGTAAGCACGCAACCCAAAACCACCACCCATGCGCGCAAGCCTGATGTGAATATTTTCTTTGGGAAAACCAAGTCGTGCAGCAATCGTATTCCGGATAAATTCTGGTGCCTGTATGGGTCCGTATAATTCTGCTTTATCGGCAGTAACGTGTGCAAAGCAGTTTACTGGTTCCATCGTGTTGTGCGCCAGGTAGGGACCATAATAAGTCCGTTCAAGTGTTTTAGCTGCTTTTTTAAAAGCCGCTTCCACATCACCATCCTTGCGCAGGATACTTGCTTTCTTCTTCGCCATCTCGGCCATGCGTACTTTATGGCCTTCGGTACTTTCCAAACCGCCCGGGATTGTCACCGTTTCTTTTCCACCCCAGCCATTCACTACCATGGTGCTGTCAGAAATTTCTTCAAACTCAATCTTAAGCATCTTCTTAGCATTCATCACTTCCCATGTGGTTTTGCCCACAACTACAACCAATTCAGTAAAGGCAGTCGTATCGAAACCATTTCGCTCATAGTCATCTGCCAGCGTCTTTATAACAAACACATCTTTAATACCGGGCATGGATCGTGCGGCACTATCATCCACCGATTTTACTTTCATGCCAAAAGGTGGGTGAGCAATCATAGCAATCAACATTCCCTCCTGCTTATAGTCGATACCGAACATCGACTCTCCGGTTACGATGTTTTTGCCATCCACATTCTTCTTTGAATTTCCAATGATTTTAAACTCATTCACATTTTTCAAAGTAACCTCTTTGGGCACTTCGAGTTTTGCAGCGGCAGATGCCATTTCACCATATCCGGCTTTCTTTCCACTCTGCTTGTGAAGGAGAAATCCACCTTCTGTTGTAATCTCACCAGCAGGAACATTCCAGGTTTGTGCTGCCGCATTCACCAGCATTTGTCGTGCGGTGGCACCCGCGGTGCGTAGCGGTTTCCACGCAAGCAATATACCCATGCTGCCACCCGTGAATTGACGATTGAAACGCTCAGGGTAAAAATCAGCTTGCTCTACTACTATGTTCTTCCAATCCGCATCCAACTCTTCCGCAAGAATCATGGGCATGGATGTTTTTACATTCGAACCAAATTCAGGATTGGGTGACATGAGCGTGATCAGGCCGTTGTCGCCAATCTTGATGTAGCTGTTCAGTTCAAACCATTCCTTAGGAAGTGCCAGGGCCTCTTCCGGTGTAGGTTTACATCCGGCCAGCCAGCTAAAGCTTAGCATCATGCCACCGCCTGCCAGTGCTGACACCTTTAAAAATGATCTGCGGTCTATATTCGTTTTTACGATTGTCATAAATGCGATGATTTAAGTTTGATTAAGATTTAGCGGTTGCTGCTGTTCTGATGGCCGCTTTGATGCGCAGGTAGGTACCACACCGGCAAATGTTTCCATTCATCGCTGTTTCAATTTCCTCATCACTCGGATTAGGCTTCTGGTTTAATAGTGACACTGCCTGCATAATCTGCCCGGCCTGGCAATAGCCGCATTGCGGCACATCGTGCTCAATCCATGCTTTCTGCACCGGGTGATCTCCATTTTCAGCTAACCCTTCAATGGTGGTAATCGACTTCTGCCCAATTACAGACACTGGCAACTGGCAAGAACGGACTGCCACGCCATCGATATGAATGGTGCAGGCACCGCATTGAGCGATACCACAACCATACTTGGTACCTACCAGATTCAAGTGGTCGCGCAATACCCAAAGCACAGGTGTTTTGGGGTCAACGTCAACTGTTTGCTGCTTCCCGTTTACGTTCAAATTGATGGATGCCATAATTCATTGATTTTTATTTTCACAAGTAAGTCATTTCGGAATGAAGGTAATTACTTTGATCAAATAGTTCGTTACGAAATTCAAACATGTGGTTTCAGAGTCGGTAAATGGCAGAGAAAAATCAGTTTATATACTTTTCTTGTTCCCGGATTGGGTGGCAATCACCGGATTTCATTGTCTATATTGAACAGCAGCTGTATCAGGAGCTACACCATGAATCTCCATAATCAGCAGCTACCTTCTTATAGTCGCATTTCATACCTTTACCTACATCATGTCACGGAATCTCAAGCTTCTCATTGGTTTGATTATTGTTGCAACCATTGCCTTCTATGTGATGCTTGTTATCATTCCTACTCAACTGGCGGAGCGGGGCTATGAAGCAGCCAGGACGTTAGGCGAAGACTTTAAAAAGGCCTTTCAGTTTACTCCTGAAATCACCGTCAACAACACCGTAGTCTTAAATCAGCAGGCTCCTATTTTGGAATTGGCGGTGCTGACCCAAAACTTTGAGCATCGTTATACCTGGACCAATACGTGGCTGAACAGTACTAAACAAATTTTCATCTCCGGAACGTTTGAAGCCAAAGCCGGTTTCGACCTCAATCAAAAATTCTCTATTGTATTAAATGATGACAAGGCTATTGTTAACCTCCCTGAACCTCAAATTCTATCGATAGAATCGAAAGGTGATATTACCTATCGCGATGAAAATGGGATATGGAATTGGATTAACACAGACGACCGAACCAAAGCCACGAATGCGTTCATTCAGGATGCGCGCACTTACGCTACCCATGCTGAATTTGTTAAAGACGCGAAAGAACACATGGAGAAAAGACTTCGGTCGTTACTTCAACCTTACGCTAAAGAAGTGGTGATTGAGTATACAATCACGCTTCCACGGAAACGCTGATTGTTGAGCTATAAGAATCGCATCTTGACGAGTGTAGCCCATCGGAAAGTTGCGGACAAATACTTTTCTACGTGATTTCAATCTGGTCGTTAAGACCACTCAGAGCGGTCAGACGACTGATGGAAAAGAAAATTCAAACTGCCGGTTTTCCTGCGTTCTATGTTGTAATCGATTCGCAGCGCGCTTTTGCAGAATGTTCAGGTAAAATTGATTTTCAAAACTAAAGGTTTGTCGGTGTTCTTCCTGAGCGCTAGTTTCCTGTTTATCAAATAACGTATCCAATGGTGAAAAGACAACTTTATTATTCATCATCACCACATGTAAATAAATCATCGTGGTTTGGATAAAGGAGTGCCCGAGTAATTCTTTTATGGATACAATATCTAATCCTTGCTCTAATAAATGGGTTGCATACGTGTGTCGGAGTGTATGAGGAGTTATCCTTTTTTGAATAGACGTTTTGCGATGTGCCTCCCGAATTGCACGCTGAACACCCTGTGGAGAATACCCATTATAATCTTTTCCATTGAACAACCACCTAACGGGTTTATCCTGCATCAGGTAGCTCTTAATCTCATTCATCAATACTGAGCCCATGGGAACATACCGATCCTTCTTTCCTTTACTTTGCCGGATGTGGATCATATTCCGTTCAAAATCTACATCCTGAATTTTAAGCTTTCGCAATTCCTGACAGCGTAAGCCGCATCCATATAGCATGGCAATCATCACCCGATGCTTCAAAAGAATGGGCGCTTGCAATAATTCTTGTACCTCGTTTTGACTTAATACTACCGGCAACTTTAGATTATTCTTCAGCGCGGGAAGTTTAATAGCCCGGTCTGGTAACCCCACTACTCGAAATAAAAAGCGCAAGCCATACACCGTGTGCTTGAAGAATGACTCTGCTGCACCTTTCTTTTTCAAGATGTACAGATAGTCTTCAATCTGATCATGCGTAAGTTTCGTAGGCAGCACTTGGTAATGGAGGGAAAGGTGAGCCACGCAGCGCATGTAATTATTTAAAGTACTCATGCTTTTGCCAGTGATCAGGATCTTTTTTTCCAACTGATGGCAAAGATTTTGAAAGCCCGCAAGCTCTTGACAGGCGCGTTGAACAATGGTGTGCATAGATTAAAATTTGAAGGTTGATGAAATCAAGCTCGTTCGTCAAGACCACTTAAAACGATCAGACGATTAACAAAATATCCTCTCAGTCATCAAGACCACGCAAGGTGGTCATGCGACTAACAACGAAGATAGTTTGCTGATTTTATTCTATACAGTCGTTCACATTACTTTTTTGTTTGCTCAGCCGCCAGGCCCGTATACCGCTCGCCTACAATTTTTATCTTATTAATTTCAGCCGTGAGATTTTTTAATTCATCATCTGGAAACTTATAATCAGCAGCCCACATGTTTTCCTGCAAATGTGCCAGCTTGGTGGTTCCCGGAATAGGAACGATGAATGGCTTTTGTGCCAGCAGCCAGGCTAATGAAACTTGCGCCACCGTTAAACCTCTGTGATCACCAAATTCTTTTAACGTTTCAATCAATGGCCAGTTAGCAATAAGGGCCTCTTTCTGATACCGTGGCAAGGATTGCCGGTTGTCATTATTGGCATTGTACTTCGTGCGTTCATTTATGTACCCTGAAAGCAAACCGCGGCTTAACGGACTATACGGCACAAAACCAATCCCCAGCTCTTCACACACTTTAATCACATCGGTTTCAGGTTGGCGGGTCATCAGCGAGTATTCACTTTGTAACGCAGTAAGTGGCTGAACTGCGTGAGCCTTCCTGATATTTTCACTGTTGGCTTCACTCATCCCAAAGTTCTTTACCTTCCCTTCTTTAATCAGATCTTTTACCGTACCGGCTACATCTTCCATAGGAATGTTGGGATCAACCCGATGCTGGTACAGCAAGTCGATATAATCTGTTCGTAAACCTTTTAGTGAATGTTCAACAACTTGTTTGATTCTTTCCGGTCGGCTGTCTAATCCAAGGCTTGGCTTGCCATCTTTAAACCCAAATTTGGTAGCGATCAGGATCTCCTTTCGAAACGGAGCTACGGCTTCACCAACCAGTTCTTCATTGATTAAAGGTCCATATGCCTCTGCGGTATCAAAAAAGTTAATACCAAGCTCAGGCGCTTTGCGAAGCAAAGCAATCATGGCCTTTTTATCTGGAACGAAACTGCGGTGGTAGCTCATGCCCATACAACCAAACCCCAATACAGATACTTTTAAACTGTGCTTACCAGTACCCAAAGTTCGGTACTTAGTGTCTGAGTTTGAATTGTTATTCTCCAGGCTTGCCAATGGTGTGGCGCTGAATGTTGGCCCGGCCAGTAATGCAGCACCGAATGTGGCACCAGCTTTCAGGAAGCTGCGCCTGCCTGACCCGACATTTTTTGATTGCTTTTTCATAGTTATGTGTTAAAGAATTCTAAAAGACAAGTTTCAAGTTTACCGACCCACCATGCGCTCCGATGCTTCCGAATATCGCGCCCCTGCAATGGTGATAAGAGAAGCTGCGGATTGAATGGATAGCTGATCATCTTGCGTAAGTTCAATGGCAATAGCTCCGAGATTTTCCCGAAGTCGATTCAACTTCGTTGTACCGGGGATGGGAACAATCCAGGGCTTCTGTGCAAGCAACCAGGCCAGAGCAATTTGAGCGGGTGTTGCATTCTTTTCTTTGGCGATGCTGCCCAGTAAATCAACCATAGCTTGATTGGCCTTGCGCGCTTCAATTGCAAAACGGGGAACTGTGTTACGAAAATCATTCTTATCGAATGTTGTATTCTCATCAATCTTTCCGGTAAGGAAACCTTTACCCAGCGGGCTGAAGGGAACAAAACCAATTCCAAGTTCTTCCAGCGTGGGGATTACTTCTTCCTCCGGTTTTCTATACCATAATGAATATTCACTTTGAAGTGCAGTTACGGGTAGTACAGCATGTGCCCGTCTGATCGTTTGCACACCGGCTTCCGAAAGTCCGAAGTGCTTAACCTTACCTTCTTTGATCAACTCTTTAACGGCACCGGCTACCTCTTCGATCGGCACGTTTAAATCTACACGATGCTGATAGAACAAATCAATAACATCGACCTTCAGTCTCTTCAGTGATGCTTCTGCAACTTGTTTGATGTGTTCGGGGCGGCTATCCAATTCACTCCATTTAGAGGGATCACTGGCCGAAGGTCTGAACCCAAATTTGGTAGCGATCTTCACTTTCCCTTTAAATGGTGCAAGCGCTTCGCCTACCAATTCTTCATTGATGAAAGGGCCATACACTTCCGCGGTATCGAAGAAGGTGACACCTTGCTCAACAGCAGCGCGGATCACCGAAATCATCACGTTTTTATTCTTAGGCGGGCCATAGCCAAAACTCATTCCCATGCAGCCCAATCCAAGTGCTGAAACCTCGAAACCGTTTGTCCCCAATTTTCGCGTTTTCATTTTTGCATTTATCATGACCGAATAGTTAAGTGTTTGAATTAATTGTTCCTAAGGTAAAACCATAAATGCCTCGATTACTATGACAAAAGTCCTGTTAAATCATAACAACGGATAATGGAAATCAAACAAGTAGTTACGAAAATCAAACAAGATTTGGAGTGGAGTCGTCTGACCACTTTAAGTGGTCTTGACGACTGATCTAAATTTCAACGGAGTTGTCTGAGCGTGTTTTTTAAAGAAGTTGTTGAAATGCGTCACCTCTGCAAATCCCAAGGCATGCGCAATTTCAGATACATTCCATGAACTATGTCGCAACAGAATTTTTGATTCCTGTAAGATGCGTTCTCCGATAAGTTGCGTGGTCGTTTTCTGAGTAGCCTCTTTCACAGCCCGGTTCAGGTGATTGACATGCACATTGAGTTGCTCAGCAAAATCAGAAGCAGTGCGCAACTGTACTTTTGGATGCGAATCATCAATCGGAAACTGCCGCTCCAATAACTCAAGAAATAAAAAGGCGATGCGTTGTGAAGCATTTTGCGGGTTTTTTTCTGACTTGCCCGAGGGCTGTATCTTCAGTGCGAAGTGAATGAGCTCGAACACCAGATTGCGAATCACGTCATACTTATACTTGTATTCCGTCTTAAATTCCTTTTCAATCCGCTCAAAGATTCCACGCACATGCTCTGTCTGCTCATCCGTTAGTTCAAAAATATGTGTGCCGTTGGGTTGAAAAACTTCATACTGATTTAATTGCCCGAACTGGTGAAAGAATTGCTGATTGAAAATGCAATAAATTCCTTCCCGTAATCTGTCTAAATGCTCCCATTTGTATGGAATCAGCGGGTTGGAAAACGTCAACGCTTGCTTTTTAATTTCCACCACCTGATCAGCAAAGTGCACCTGACTGTTGCCCTTCACCAGGTTGATTTTGTAAAAGTCCCTCCTGCGATATGGAATGCTGGTGGGCTTTCCTTCCACATACGGCTCATGATGAAACAGGTTGAAATGCCCGATTTCATTTTCGATGTTCTCCGGCAGCCAGTTAAATTTTCGTTTGTAGAACTCCAGCAAGGTCTCCGTCTTTTCCATCAGATTAAAGTTACGAAACTGGCGTGGAGAAGTGGGCATAAATTATTTGCTCTTTAGTAATTTTCTAAGCTCAACTATCGCGTATGGTTCTGACTCAGGCATTCACTTTATCTTCATCCCCGGGACAAGGGGAACACTCTCAACCAACTCCAGCGACTTTACCATCTCCTTTGTACCATTTTTGTATTTGATGAAATGTGGTGTTTGAACATGGGATTTATATGCCTCCACATCCGCATAGATTTCCAGAATGGTAATGTGCGTGGGCTTATCTTTTTCCGAAACAGCATATAAAGTCAATACACCTTTCTCCACACGCACCGAAGTTTCAATCTCTTCCTTTAAAAAAGCTTTATAGCTTTCCAACTGCGTGGAATCAATAACCAGTTTGGCCAGTCTCACCAACTGCCCCTGTTCTTGTGCCGTAGCTACATCCGATGCAAAAATTGCAAGCAAACTTGTTAAACTGAATAGTACTGTTTTCATACATGATCGTGATTTAGCCTTCGTTAATTCAATCAAATTCTTTTTACTGTGAAATTTCTATCGAACGTATAAATCAAACTCACATTCCAGTCGAAGTCTTTGGAAGGTATGTCTGACTCAATTGCCTTGTTAACAATACTGGAAATGGTTAATGGAAAATCCCTCACGCCAAACGTGGTAGTTGCATTCACGTAAAAACCATCATCGGCATCTACTTTCAGATAAAACACCTGTGGGTTAAAGCTGAAATACGTTTTACCAACCAATTTGATTTTGGTAAAATTTCCTTGCAACGATAAGAAGTTGGTGTTCTGCGGTCCGTGCTTTTGGAAAGCATGGCCACGCAAATAATAAAAGCCAACACTGATGTTGTCTCTGATTTTATAAGTAGGTATAATTTCCGCGGCCAGAAATCGCCTTGCTACTGAAAGGTTCTCCTCAATTCCGCTGATGGTTACTGGGCGGGTAATAAAATTCAATCCGGGAAGATGACCTCCGAATGTCAATTGAAATTTAGGCTTTATAATCGCTTTGTAACGATAAATAAAAACTAATGACCAGGGGCGACCTTCCAGTGCATATCGAAACTGCGGCTCAAAGCTCAGACGTTTATTGCCCATACGCATATCTAAGAAAGCGGCCGGATCGCCCAGCGAAAATGCTGGAATAATAGAGAACCCGTTGTTGGTTACACTCAAATCGGCATGAAAATAGAAAGTGCTATCCTTTTGTTGACCAAATGCCAGCGAACTTGCCATCAATAAAATTGAAACAGCAGTCGCCTTGTAAAGCAGCAGTCTTTTAGGGTGCGGGGTCATGGTTGGCTTAGGTTAATTTTTTTACAAATAACACGGATAATTCGTTAAAGGCAGAATAAAAATCAATGCGTTACTTACGAAAATCAAATATGCAGCCATCTATCGCACCTGCTTTTCCAACATTTCGTTACCTTTGTAGTGTATGAAAAAACTCATTTCTACATATTGCCAGGCCGATTGTGCGGCCGCCTGATTACAGACGTTTCGGTTTGATTCAAGTCTGTAATTCGTTTCTGCGGTGATCGTATGTTAACACGATCAGGAGTTTTGCTTTTAGTGAACTAGTCTTCTTTTTACATTCTAACTTTTAATGAAATGATATCACTGGATCAGTACGGCTGGAATAAATTCTTTCAGCCTGAAAAAAATCAAGATGACCTGATCATAGGTCGGATAACCTCAATACAAGGATTTAAATACTATGTGATCACCGCCCACGGTGAAAAGGAAGCCGAGCTTTCGGGCAGGCTTTTGCATGGAACCTCTTCGGAAGAAATTCCTAAACTTGGTGATTGGGTTACCCAGAAAGAGTATGACACCCTGGGCTACATCATTGAGGTATTACCGCGCAAAAATGAACTGTCGCGCAAAAACCCGGGCGCTAAAATGGAACGGCAAATACTAGCCACCAATATAGATGGCGCATTAATAGTACAGGGTCTTGACCGCGACTTTAACATCATGCGCCTTGAGCGTTACCTCGTACAACTTGCTGCCTGCAACATTCAACCCATCGTAGTCTTGAACAAAGCTGACCTAGTTGAAGATCAGGCTGCGTATACGTTCGAAATAAAAAAACTGCAGCGCGATTGTCCCGTATATTTTTGCAGCACCTACACCGGGGCTGGTCTTGACGAATTGAGAACTCATGTGTTGCAGAAATTCAAAACATATATCCTCATCGGGTCTTCCGGGGTAGGCAAAAGCTCACTCTTAAATGCGCTGATGAATACCCACGTACAAGAAGTTAATACCACGAGTGACTTTAACAACAAAGGAAAACACACTACCACCGCACGCGAACTTTTTCAATTACCGAATGGCAGCCTCGTGATCGACACTCCGGGAATGCGCGAGTTCGGGCTTACCTTTGAAGAAGGCGCACAGGATGAACTGTTTCCGGCTATTCAAAAATTTGCAGCACACTGCCGGTTCAAAGATTGCAGGCATTTGAATGAAACAGGGTGTGCCGTAATCGAAGCGGTAAATTCAGGGGCGATGGAAAATCAAGTCTATGAAAGCTACCTGAAATTAATCAAGGAGCAGAGACGCTTCGAAATAAGTGCTGAAGACAAAAAGCGGCTTAAAAAACAATGGGGAAAAATGACGCGTGAAGCGAAAGAGTATCGGAGTAAATACAAGTACTAATCTGAAATGCAAATCACTCAGGAAGGGAATCTTCGCTTGATATCAGAATTAACGAAATTCATTGAAGTCGAATAATCATGACTTAGTTCGTTGGAAAATATAGTTCTTTATTCGGGTTGAATTCCTTATGTACTGATTGATCATAAGTTTTAGCACGATTTCAATATTCCAGGCTTATCGAATATTTTTATCAAAAAAGAGTAATAGGATTCAATTTTAAAAACTGTTGCCAAGGTATTCCGCTATTGCCAATAAGTAATACTTTATCAGGGTTGTGTTGTTTCTTAAATGCTTCCATGCCGGGTGCTTTTTGAGTTGCTCCACTTTTCACTTCAAGCCCAATAACTTTTCCCTTTCTCTCGATTACAAAATCAATTTCATCATTTCTGTGACGCCAATAGTGAACCGTATAACCTTCACTTAATTGATGGTTCACCAAGTGTGCTCCGATAGCAGCCTCTACCCATCGACCCCATACATCAGATTTTAAATTCACTTCCTTCAACGCAGCACCTTGTTGTGCTGTAAGTAAGGCGGTGTTATGTACCTGAAACTTCGGGCTGGAAGAACGTTGCCTTAGTTGTTCGCCTGCATACTTTTCAATGCCAGCCAATAGTCCAGCCGTATCGAGCAATTGTAAGTAGTGAGCTAAAGTTGTGGTATTGCCGGCATCCTGCAACTGCCCAACAATTTTTGTATAGGATAAAACTTGCCCGGAGTATAAACATCCTAACTCAAAAAGTTTTCGCAACAATGCAGGCTTGTCAACGCGCGTAAGCATGAGAATGTCTTTGGATATACTGGTTTCAATGAGTGCATCGTTCACATACTTCTTCCAGCGATCTTCATCACTCATTAAACTGGCTGCACCGGGGTAGCCTCCAAACCATACATATTGTTCGGCTGTCACACCAAAAGCTTGTTGCATTTCCGTGAATGACCAATGCCCCAAATAGGTAGTTTCAAAACGCCCAGCCAACGATTCGGTTAATCCTTGCTGCATGAGTAAACGAGATGATCCCAATAAGATAACCTTAATGGTTTGGCTAGTACGGGTGTCATCGTCCCACATTTTTTTAACTACATCACTCCAGTTGTCAATCTTTTGAATTTCATCGATGGCTAGAATGAAGTCTGTTGCTCCTGAAGCTTTCCATTGCAAACGAGCCGATTCCCATTGCTGCTCCAACCAAACCGCTCCTGCATTGGCAACCGCATCTGCCGAAACAAAAAGATGTGGTGCGTTCAATTTCGCCAAAACCTGTCCTGTTAAGGTGGTTTTACCTACCTGACGTGGCCCCATAAGCGCTTGGATGAAGCTTCTTGGCTCATTCATCCTGCTTATAAGTAACTGAATATAAGGCCTTTCGAAAGTCATTTACAAATTACTCAATTAGATGAGTAAATGTACTCAATATCTATTAACGATGCATTTGAAGAACTACTTTAATAATGTAAAAATGGGACATGATCTCAACAGAGCACTAAGATTGCTGAGACTCAACAAATAACAAATGGACTTGTATAGCAGGAGGATTCTACGTGAATTACTATTGAATGATTCTGAATCCTTAATAATTTAATAAAATCGTTAAAAATCCTTCAGTAGTAGCCCCAAGGTTACGAATATCGAACCAATTTATAGAAAACCTAAAAAAATTCAGCGAATTAAATACCTAGTATTCTCCATACTAGGTATTTAAGTATCATTTTAGTATTTTAGCATATTCTAAAATACAATAATGAGTAACACATGTATTCGGGTTCTGGCTGATGTTAACCAGATCAAACAATGCAGGGAGAATATTAGCATCGTAAATGAATCCTTGCTCCTTCTTTCTAGTACATTTAATTTAGTCGGAAATGATGTTCGTATTAAAATCCTTTACCTCCTCCAGGAGGAAGGTCAGTTGTGTCCTTGTGACCTAAGTGATATTCTTGGAATGGGCGTTTCTCCAATTTCGCAGCATTTGCGGAAACTAAAAGATGGCAATATTATCACATCGAAGAAGACAGGTCAAACAATCTTTTACTCACTCAGCCCTCCTTACGCAGAGGTGCTAAAGCCAATTTTTAAATTGATAAATAACAACAAAGTTTTAGAAATACTATGAAAACGATTTTGCTAACAATCCTGACTTCGACTAGTGCATCTCTATGCTGCATAGTCCCAGTACTTGGTGTAATTGGTGGATCGAGTAGCCTCCTTTCTTCTATTGCTTGGTTAGAACCTATTAGACCCTTCTTTATCGCAGCCACAATAGGTATACTTGGATTCGCCTGGTATCGCGCTTTAAAGCCAAAATCCGCAGAAGAATGTGGCTGCGAGCCAAAGCGAAAATCAATAATAGAATCAAAGAAATTTCTTGGGGTTGTTACTATTTTTTCATTGTTGCTTCTTTCATTCCCAACTTATTCTAAATATCTGATTCAGGACAATAATTCCAGAGTGCCTGAAGTTGCCTCAACCGTCAATAAGACAATAAACCTTAAAGTATATGGAATGACATGTCCGAGTTGTGAACTTCATGTTGAAAAAGAGGTTATTAAGCTTCCGGGAATAGCTACAGTAAAGGCCTCCTATGATGAAAGTTCAACAATTGTCGAATTCAATCCTGAAAAGGTAGATACTGATAAGATCATTGAAGCCATAAATAAAACAGGGTACAAAGTCGAAAAGACAAAGGGGAATGAAAACTGAAATAATCCTTAGATCAACTATTACTTGTCCCGTTTGCGGTTTCAAGAAGGAAGAAACCATGCCTACGGATGCATGTCAGTATTTTTATGAGTGTGAAAATTGTAAGTCCGTTTTAAAGCCACTAAAGGGAGATTGCTGTGTATTCTGCTCCTATGGAACCGAAAAGTGTCCCCCAATTCAAGCAGGAACTTCTTGTTGTAGTTGAAGGCTAAAAAGGAGCCACACTTTCGCATGACTCCTTTTCGGGCTCCTACATCAATATTTTGGGCAAAAATAATAGCCTTTCCTAAATCACCGTCATTAATCCACGAATAAATCCTACCTCGGTCAGGTATTCGACCTGGGGATCGCTAAGACCTTTTTTATCAGTCGTGGATACGATTTCAAAAGGAACAATCAACTCGCTATCCATGAACTTTTTAAGTTCCTTAGAGAGCGCCCTTTGGTTGTCCTTGGTAAAAATATACTGACCTCTCGGATCACGAATAATGTTGCCCTTGTCATCCGTACTGCAATAATCAATGTTGAGGTCTTCCAGTTTATCATTGTAAGCCTCGACAAAAGACGAGGCGTTTTTCAAAGTCTGGTTTCTGGCATGTTCTAACTTGGTGCCAGCAGGTGCTGGGGTATCCATTAATGCCGTAATGAGTTTGTAAGCTTCTTTGTTTGTCATGAGTGATACTGATTTAATATTTTCCTTCTGCGTTTCCTTTTAAGATTGATTGCTCAATCAGCCAATAGACCAAATCAGAGATTTTAATATCCTTCAAGGCTTCTCTGATTTCATTTGGCATTGAGCTAATACCTGGGAATGAATTCAGTCCGATGTTTTGCCAGTATTCAAGTTCTGTAATGGCATTCGTTGCTTCTGAACCCACTTCAATTCCTGTTAGTGGATTAGTGAATTTCCCATCTGTTTCCTTTGTGATTTGTTTGGGAAGGAATAGTTGCCGTTGAAGTTCATTGTTTGGCACTATTGGGTTACCGTCTCCTTCTGTGAATTCCAGGATTATTCCATGTCTCATCTCCAAATTACTCTTAATGATGAGATAGTCATGAATAACCTTTTTTCGTTTGTTGGTTGTTGAATCTAATTCTGGAAGATTCACAACGATTGAATTTCTACTCATAAGTATTCTATGTTAAAATTTTACTGTTCTAACTACTCCTGATGGTGTAACAAACTTGAGATCCTCACCAACGAAGTATAGCCTTCCTACTCCAGCGATACTTGCAGGATCAATTGTGACTTGCCCAAGTGAAACAACTCCGTCTTTGTTAACCGAGAATTTTAACTTCAAGGAATTGCTCACTGTGTCATACTTGAAAGCCTCTACAAATGCTCCGGTTGAACCAATGTTTTCTTCCATTCTTAGGAATGCGCCTGTGTGGTCAAACCCGTTTAAAACAGCATTGTGTTTTCGAATGAGTAACATTGGCTTGGTAGTACCTCCCATCATGTTGTTTCCAGTTGTGCTGTACTGAAGCCACATGAGGTAACCATCATAGTTATAAGTGCCAAGTGATTGTTGTGGACTTATAAACAAACCATTGGCTTGTGTTTGTCCTGGAGATATTATCATCCCTGTCCTTTCAGAACCAAGTGGAACGATATACAGAGCTGCACTAATTATGTAGCTCCCATTTAGCAACAATGCAGTTGCTCCGGCATGAGCAGAGCCGTCCGTATTTATGCTTGTTACCGGAGTGGTGAAAGTCATTCCCGTACCATCAAAGCAAATTCGACTACCGGTAGAGCGAAAGGCATAAGCCTGTGCATTTGCATTGGTTGCCCTTACGTCTGCAAAGAATCCATCTACAAAATGATTGGTTACACTTGCGAGGGCTGTATATATCTGAGCACGGTTATAATTTGGATAACTATCATCTATGGGCAAACTTATCTGACCATGAAATGCAGAAACAAATCTGCTTTGTTGCCCTGTATTGGTTCCTTGTAGAATATACCGATAGCCGTATCCTGTATTGTAGACATCATTTGGACGTACAAGAATGGCAGTATTGGCATAACCTGCTGGAGATATCCTAACCATTTCTGTTTTGGTGCCTCCAAATTGATAGTCAGTAATTTCAAGTGTCGCATTGATGTTGTTTGAACTCAACAAAAATTCGTACCCTCCATACCCGCTCAAGTAGCTGTTAATCCGAAATGAATTTTTTACTGCTCCATTTCCCTCTTCACCAAGAGTGATTGAGAAATTCCCATCTCGAAAGAATGCAGAACCAGAAACTCCAAGTGCGGCACTACCAGGTTTGATGACTTGAAATTTATAACCATTGAATCCCAGGTTAGCAGTTGTTCCAGGTAATTGAAAGTTGCAACTCTCTGCACCTACAACAATCTGATCATTAAGAACTCGACCAAGCACTAAAGTATTTGGCGTGCGCACCGCTGCACCCGCTCCAATTGCAGTCATATAGCTCTGACCGCCTCCATTACTAATCAAGTCACCTAAACTATTGTAAGCTCTTGTACCGGAACCTAATAAAGTATTGAAAGTATTTGACCTTGCATTTTGAGCATCGTAGCCAACAAGGGTGTGATCGTTTCCACTTTGCGGTGCCGTAGCTCCAGCGGATGCACCTATCATAGTGTTTCTTTGACCCGATGTAAATCCAATAGCCCACCCTGCACGATAACCAACAAAGACGCTATCCACATAGCTTGTTCCGTTGTTATCTGATGAGCCCGCTTCGGAACCAATTACTACATTTCGTGCAAGACCTCTGGCAGGGTTACCACCGGAACTTGATGCAGCATTATATCCAACGATAATGTTATCACTGCCTGTGTCAACCATTTTTGCTCCCAAGGTTCCAGAAGTGAGAATAAGATTTCTTACCCCTGTCATTCCTGTCCACCCACCATTTAAGAGTAGGTTAGAGCGACCCTTGTTCATGAAGAATTTTCCAGAGTTAGTAATTCCGAAAAGAATGTTCAGTATCGGGTCTTCAATATAGACTGCATGGTTTGCCTCAAGAGAATCACTTGTTCTCAAATGAATTTTTCCGATTGCTGCTCCATTGTATCCTATCAGGAAATTCCCATTGACATCGAATCTCCCTCGCTCGCTTCCGTTAGTTATAAACGGAAGTGGGAAATTATCCTTCGTACCAATGGACTTCGTTGCTCCCACATTATTTCCATCTTGCACCCATGCTGAGAGAATTGGTTGAAGTAGATTGTAAATCTTCTCCAATGTATCAGCAATAACGGGTGCATTTCCTTTTAATGTTGCAATAGCATTTTGAAGGTCTTCAGTTTTTATCAGATCAGCATCAGACAGAATTGCATTCAACTCTGCAAGCGTGTCAATGTCATCTGCTTTCAGATATGTCAACCCTTGAATGATATTGAATAACTTTTCAAGTGTGTTACCAGCCTCCGGAACATTCCCTTTCACCGTATTGATAGCCGATAAAATATCTTCGGTCTTCATCAAGTCTGCATCGGTTAGGATTGCATTCAACTTGGCAAGCGTACTAATATCACTCTCCCTTAGATAATCCACATTCTGAATCTTTAAGTAGATGTTGTAAAGCAGTTCCTCTGAAGCCGTATGAAATGGTGGTTTCGGAATACTCATAATTTCACGTTCGGTTTGAACACCCATCCTAAAGCGATGGCTGCAAAAATGGTTGTCGCTGTCACTACTCGCTTGAGCGTAATTCTTCTAAGCGATCTGAAATCAATCAATGTGTAGCTGAATTTATTTCCATAAAGCTTTGCATGGTTTTTACAAAGCTCCATGAACACCAGAAAGCCATCTGCGCTTTTAAATACCTGGCATCCGGCAGAGTATTGGTCAATGGATTTTGTTGTTCCTGAAACTGATGCTCTGTGGATATTGATACCAAAATGTCCTGTTTGTTTTTCGCCATTGTTAAAATCAAGAATAGCGTCACGGTCATAGTCACGTATAACGGTTACTGGCTTTTGCTGAACAAGAGCTTCATACTTTCCTCGATGTTTTCCGATGGTATAGGCATCTACATTTTGGCCTTGGGCAAGAATGGCAGTGCCTTGAGGGTATGATGGATTGTTCAACCAAAATGTTCCTGGATCAGTTGTGGCCGGATAGATGTGATAATTCCATTTGCCATTAGGCAAAGTGTAAAACACATGAATCTCATCATCAAAGGAATTTGATTCCACACTTTTACTTCTTAGCCCAACAATGTTAAGCTCATAAGGCCTTGTGTAGAGAACAAAGCCGTACTCTTTCAAAATTCCTTTTATTCTTGATAGCATGTGTTTTACTCTTTACTTGTTTGATTTATGCAGCTTGCTTAAAGCGGAATGAATTCACTCGATTCATCCATCCATCATAGAATACGATTTGGTCTGGCCTTCTCTTGATGATGTTATTCAAGAATACCTGACGTTCAATCTTGAGTAAATTGAACAAACGCTCCTGGTCTGCACAGTTGATAGCGGTGAGGGTTTGTACGCCAACTATTCCATCCACGTCTGTATTGACCACACGCTGAACAATCTTTGCGACTGTTTTCCTTCCTGAGTTGTAACCCCAATCGACAATGAACTGAGCTACTGATTCATTCAGGATGAAGTCTGCCTGGAAGTAATCCCAAAAGATTTTCTTTGCGATCCACTTAGCATCTTCTTCACTGAGTTTCTTGATGTCTTCTGCATCAATGTCTCCATCACCATCTTTGTCATGGCCATATTCCTTCCACACGGAAAGAATGACTCCATACTTAGTCGGGCCTCCTTTATCCAATGGATGATTCACATACCCTCCCTCTAATCGCAGGAGTTTCCCTGCGAAGTTTTCAAACTTTGCCATTGTTATTATTTGTTTAAGTGTACTTCACGTCCTGCGTTGGGACTTTCAGAATGCTGTTATCAATAGACTTGAACCATGTCATTCCATTAGCGACTTCCAATTCATCTCCGAGTATTGTATTCCTGCGCACAGGTATCCGGTTATTCCTGGCATCCGTTACCACTGTTTCGCGGATAGTGACGAGGTCTTTGTAGAGTCGGATTCCTTGTAGGCTCCACGTTCCCGTACTGCTTACTTTTAAACCTATGCGCAGGAATTCATTTCGTATCTGCACCTTGGCAGCTTCATTGCTTTTGAAAGCATATTCCAAGAGATCTGTTACAATGGTCTTTGAGATAAAGCTTTGCTTCTTGTAATACTCATTCACCGCTGAATATTCTGTTACAGATTTTAGCTGTTTTAATATATCCATCACTTGAGCAAGATTCTTGGCTTGGGCACCTTTGTAAAGACTCTCAGCTAATGCTGAAGGATTGAATACCACCTGGACAGAACCTTTAGTCGAACCTGTGATTTTGTTGAAGAGTGTTTCATCAACAATTTCAGGATAGCCCGCTGCCTTTAATGCTCCCGCTGTTTGTGGTCCGAATTGTCCATCAATCATAATGGATGGGGTGGTCTTCGCTAAAGCCTGTTGAAGCATTGTCACTCGTGTACCTCGGCTTCCTCTCTTCAAAGGGAAACTGTCACTGGCTGAACTCAGAACTTTTGATGTGAAGGTGCTAAACGAAGCAGGTAGTGTATTGTTGATTATGATTGTATCGTTGTTGTCTGAAGGCAACTGATTTTGTTCAGCTAACTTCTTTCTTTTAATTCTATCATATACCAGATAACCACCACCGCCAAGGGCAGCTAAAGCCAATGCATAGATAAATACCTTCGCAGGTTTAACAGCACCTTTCTTGCCTTGACTCTTTTTAGGGGCAGCGGTCTTTTTTGCTTTCGGCTTTTTCGCTTGCGCTTTCTTCTTTCCCTTCAGTGTCTGTTTAGCCTTCTTCGCCATTAGTTCTTCGCGTTTAAAATCCTTATCAGCTCGTTATACTCTTCACTGCTCAACTCGTCTTCCAGGTCTGCATTTAGACTTTTACCATAGAGGTTGGCGTACTCCTTCTGTATTTTTGAGTACATGCTCTTGGATGGTATCTCGTTAAATACTTGCATCACCATCTTTTCATTCGTTCCCCAACCTGCGTAATTGTCATTATCAAAAGCCATCTTCAATTGCTTGGCAAATGTTGCCGGATCGCCTACTTCCAGACTCCGCTTTTGAGATACATTCGCTCTTGTCTTTTTGTAAAAGTGACGCGCCAGAAAAAACAGTCCGGTAGCAGTGCCAAGTCCTAGTGTCGAATACATCACTATCTTCTTGAAATTTTGAACCTTCTGTGCGTCTGCGTTCATGTCTTACTTATCCCTTCTTTAATTCTCTATAACCCCAAGGCTTTTTTGGCTAAGGACGTTTTCATTGGGTCATTCTTGACCACATCGGCAAGCTTTGCTATTTCGCGTGCCTTTAACTTCTGCATCAAGATGGATGCTGCTGACAGTTTTACTTCTGCCTCACCTTGCGTTTGCGCCTCAATGCTCACTTCAAAACTGTACTTATTCATTGTTATGATTGTTTAATGTTTACATGATTTATGATTAGGTCAATCTTACTCTTGTCATCGGCAAGGGTTTGAAGAATGAGAAGCACTCGCTCAAATTCTTCTTTGCTAAACTGTGACTTAAGCTGATTGACAAACTGGATGGCAGCCTGGTCTTCTTCAGTGAGAGATGAAGCCGAAGAACTTACCTTTGGTTTGAAGCTGACTTCTGAATCCGGTATCGACTCTTCACTCGCTTCTTCATTACTTGATTGCAACAAACCTGCGAGTGCCTCACCACCTGGGAAGGCTGCCATGAGTTTTGGATTACGCTTGATGAAGCTCTCCACCAGACTTGACCCAACATCACCCAAGAAACTATTCAAAGGAGATTGTTTCATTTCAAGTCGGGCATTGTGCTTCTCCAACTCCTCAACTTCACTCTCCAGGTCTGCGATGTGTTGCTTTAAGTTTCTATTTTCACCTTTCAGTTCATCGTATTCCTTCTCCCGAAGTTTTCTCTGCACTTCTTCATCCACGATGTTTTTCACATCAACTCCTGATAGTCCTTCTTTCTGGTCTTCACCGAAGTAGAATATTCTCTTTTCGTTGTTATTGCTACTGCCAGTGAAAAGTAAAATTTCAATTGATCGAGTATCCGCAGTTACGAAGTTTTCAAACATCGTAAACATATCAGGGTCACTTGTTCTGCGTACTGCCTTGAATCCATCAACCAGAATTTCGTAATCAATGGGTTGACCCTTGTCATTGTAAAGCCTCAGGTACTGCAAAAGATTGTCAATCTTTTTCTGTTCGTATTTTTCTTTATTCGGTAGTGCCATACTTAGTTCACTATGATTGCTTGTATAAATTTTATTCTTCGCTTTGCATCTCCTGGATTCGTAATCTTGATTTCGCCTCGATGAATATGAATGCTCTCTGGTATAGGATCTTCCGTTGAATCATACATTCCATAATCAGAGTCAACCACAAGGCCAGGAGGTTCATCAATGATGAAGAACATTTCATTGTAGGCAGGTATGGTTACTGTTGTTCCTGCCTCGATGATGAAATCCCTGTGACGGAGATGATACTTCGAATAACCTTGTTGTTTTAATCGCAAAGGCGCAAACTCCAGAATGAATTGTTCGGTCATAAGTTTATCTCCACTGGTTCCAGGAAATCATTCCTTGAACGCTTGTCCTGTTCTATCTCTTCATCCGCAGTAACTTCTTCAAGCTCTTCAGCAGTTTCGCATTCCACATAGACTGTGATTACAAAAGGGTTTTCGTAAGTCTCACCTTTGAACCAGGCATTGATGATGGACGTATCGCCCTCAACATGCACAGGCTTTATCTTCGGCACATTTCCAGTAACCCAAGCCTTGTCACTCTCAAACTGTGAGTTTTCAACTTGAATGATGGATTCGTCTGATGACTCAATTCCTTCCTCTTTTAGTCGTGCTACATAAAAGACATCCATCTTGCCATTAGCTTGAAAGCTTACGGTACCGGTTCCCATGTTGCTGAGGTTGTTACGAGTATCCCTGTTACTTTCTTCACGTTGGCCGGAAGCCTGATTTCGAATGGCTTAAACCGCTCAAGCTTATTCACTTCAAGTTTGGCTATGATGATTCTCCGTTTGGTCTTTGTGATTATCATTTCATCTCACATAAAAGACTAACGATAACTTTGTAAGCCGCAAAGGGAGCGTTTGGATTGGCCGTGTCCTTGTATTGGATTTTCAGTTCACCGTTTCCGGATACAACTCCATTACCCAACGACTTGTATTTATTGTCGGGAGCTACTGCCATTCCACTCATAAACATTTTGCTCTCAAAATCTTCAGGAAAAAGTTCTTCTCCTGAAAGTTCAATCCGTTGAGAGCCTCGGTAGAACAAGAGGTTCGGTCTGTCTGAACTCATCATGATACCGTGTACCACTTTGACGTTCTTATCCAGGTCAAACTTCTTGCTCACCGGTTGCCCTTCCGCGTCCACCAGGAAGGTGTAGATTTTATCCACCAAACGCTTCTCCATGACCTACTAAGGAATGGTTGCTGTTCCTTCAAGACCTACATACAAAACTGAGTTTGCATCCAATCCCTTGATGGTTCCTAGTTCGATTTCAAATTCGATGTCCACATCGTCATGAATCAGACGAGGGTTCGCCAGTTTGTAAAAACTCTTTGGCACCATGTCAAACTGAGTGGTCACAAACTTCCGGTTAGAAGTATCGCTCACCAATTGCTTTTTGTTGGCCT
>DAOOCD010000022.1:0-26247 GCA_035408225.1 Cyclobacteriaceae bacterium
AAATACATTTAAAGAAGATATTGAAAATATTTGATCCTACTACATTACCGATCGCTATGTCTGTATTTTTACGATAAGCTGCCACTGCCGAAGTAGCTAATTCAGGCAATGAGGTACCAGCCGCCAGAATGGTTAGACCAATTAGTTTTTCACTCAATCCATAGTGCTTTGCTATTGCCACAGCATTGTCAACGACCAGACTTCCGCCACCCACCAGCATAGCCAATCCCAGCACTATAAATAAAACTGAAACCCCTGTGCTGTATAATTTAATCGGCCCTCCTTCCTCAGACCCTGGTCCGTTCGTCATAGTGCGAGCGATATAGAACATAAAAAGTCCAAAAAACACCAACAATATCATGGCATCAATTCGGGTAAGAATATTTTTACTGCTTCCCCAAATCAATGTGTCATTCACCAAAATAAAAAGAACTACTGCGGCCAGTAAAGATAGTGGCACCTCAAAAGACACGGTGTTTCGGTGCACCACCAGTGGGTAAATGAGGCCAGAGATTCCTAAAATAAAAAGCAGATTGAATGTATTGCTGCCAATAATATTCCCGAAAGCTGCGTCATCATACCCCTTAACGGAAGACATAATATTAACCAGCAACTCGGGCGTAGATGTACCAAAGGCCACAACCGTAAGACCGATGGCCAGATTTGAGATATTAAATTTCTTTGCAACCGAAGAGGATCCGTTGACCAGAAAATCCGCTCCTTTAATCAGAATAACAAAGCCAACCAATAACAGTGAAATTGCTAATAACATAAGTTTAAGTATTTAGGGTGTTCTACAAATAATCTTAACAGCAGGCTGTTTTGCTGCTAAATCCTGAAAACCCGCTGGCTAAGAAATAGAGGAATTGACCCTCCCGATATGAAGAGATTTATTTGCTTAGTACACAATAAGATTGTGTATGAAAACTGACTTCTTTTCTCTGAAATTAATTGAACTGCCAGAAATGAAACCCTGACCACCAAATTTTCAACAGATGCATTGGGCTTAACAGCCTCCGAAGTGTGGTCGTGTGGGGCTATGTCTAAATAAGTTTGGTACTCACAATGAATTCTCTCGGATCGTTCGGTATAAGTATTAAATGAGAATACAATAAAAAGGACTATGAGCCCTGAAAAAAATGAAGTAGCCGATGTGTTTCGCCAAAACGACATAAATCAAAAATAACGATATTATTCGATTCTGTGTTAATTCAATAGTCTAGATCAATTGCTTCAGGGCAATCTCAAAAGAAGTTTGAGCTACTTTGGTCTTTGAGTTGCTAATCTTCCGTGTCTTTTCAAGTGCAGCTTTAATTGTATATGAGATATCAGAAAAGATGGCTTCATCTGTCATACCTACTTCACGTTCCATAAAGTAAGCAAATACCCGGGCTATGCCACAGTTGGCAATGAAGTCCGGGATCACCGAAATTTTTTCATCTGCATATAAACCGGTGGGTCCAAAGAAAATCTCCGGATCGGCAAAGGGTACGTTGGCCCCGCATGAAAATACTTCAACTCCCGATTCAATCATGCGGTCAATCTGATCTTTCGTAACCAATCGCGAGGCTGCTGCCGGAATAAAAACTTCAAATTCAAGATCCCAGATTTTTTGATTCACTGTTTCAAATGACAAAAGTTCATCTGTTACCAATCGATTGCCTTCGCGGTTTATTACCAGGCTGCAAATTTCTTCATGTGTAAAACCAGCCTGATTAATTAAACCACCTTCGCGGGTAAGAATGCCCACGATTTTAACCCCCATCTGCGAAAGATAAAATCCCGCGGCAGCGCCTACATTTCCCCAACCCTGCACTACGGCTCGTTTACCTTTCAGTTTTCCGCCCCAGAGATTATAGTAATGATGTACTGCTTCAGCCACACCAAATCCAGTACACATATCAGCTATCGTATACTTTTTGTGAAGGGTAGGTGTATACTTTTCATCTTCAATTAGCTTAATAACACCTTGCCGAAGCTGACCAATGCGATTTACTTTTTGCGGTTCGGTGGGTTTGTAGTGCCCTGTAAAAACTCCTTCCTGCGGATGCCAGATACCAACATCTTCCGTGTGCGGAATTACTTCATGGATTTCGTCTACATTTAAATCGCCACCCGTACCATAATAATATTTTAGCAGGGGCATTACAGCTCCATACCATCGGTGAAGTACACCAGCTTTACGCGGATCATTCGGGTCGAAATTAATTCCGGATTTGGCTCCGCCAATCGGAGGTCCAGAAACGGTGAATTTAATTTCCATTGTTTTGGCCAATGATTCAACCTCTCTTTTATCCAGTCCTATGCGCATGCGGGTGCCCCCTCCCGCAGCCCCACCGCGTAGCGAGTTAATAACCACCCAACCTACAGCCTCGGTCTCGCTGTCTTTCCATTCAAATACAATTTCGGGTCGTTTGGTCTCAAACTTTTGAAGCAGGTCTTTCATCCTATAAACTTTAACCCTCAAAGATATTTAAAATCATGGTTGGAACTTCTTTGCTTACTTTTGAGATCTTTTCGAGAATATGAATCTGGTTGTTGACTCAGGTAACACACGATTTAAAGTGGGAGTGTTCGATGGCTCCGCGTTGGTTCTAAAGGAATACTTTGTTGTTCCTGAAGAATTAAAAGAGTTCATGACTAAAAACTCATTTGATCATGTGCTTGTCAGTTCTGTCAATCATGATCCGCAAGAAATTCTTACCTGGTCCTCTTCAAAGGGAAAAAAAATTGTGCTCACATCGTCACTGACATTTCCTATTTCAGTTTCTTATGCAACCCCTGATACTTTAGGAGTTGATCGGATTGCGGCAGCCTGTGGTGCTTTTGAATTATTCCCTGAACAAGACTGCCTGGTAATTGATGCGGGTACATGCATTAATTATGAATTTATAAGTCGTAATAAAATCTATCAGGGGGGCGGAATTTCCCCAGGTATCGCAATGAGATTTGAGGCCATGCACACGTTTACTTCCCGGCTACCGTTAATTAAGCCTATTAATGAAATCAGACTGATTGGAGATAGCACAGAATCCTGTATGCAAAGTGGTGTATTGAATGGAGTTGTTGCAGAGGTGAATGGGATCATTGGAGAATACAAGTCATTATTCACAGAGTTAAGGATAATATTGTGTGGTGGCGATTATTCGTTTTTTGAAAACAGGCTTAAACACCCCATATTTGTAACCCCTGATCTGGTTTTGATCGGTTTGAACAGGATTTTGCGTTATCATGTTGAATTTTAAGAAGAATACCCTTTATATATTTGTTTTTTCCTTGTTCTCCGCAATCGGGGCTTTAGGGCAGGCGGCCATGACTCCTTTTTCTTACCTGGGTATAGGCGAATATTATGGAAACGCACTGGCCAATAATCAAGGGATGGCTGGGGTGGGAGTCAGCAACCCGCAATATTTTTATCTTAACAATCAAAATCCGGCCCTTCTTGTTTTTAACAGGTTCACTACGTTTGAAGCTGGATTTATTGGTGAACGAAGAACGGTAATTGGTAATGGTACATCAGAGACCAATGGCAATGCAAACTTGAATTATCTGATGATGGGCTTTCCTGTAAAGCTTGGTCGTTGGTCAACGTCCCTGGGCCTGGCACCCTACTCAACTGTTAATTATAGGCTCAACTATACTGATGCTATTGAAGGAAGTACGAATACCGTGCAGGTTGAAGAAACCGGGAGTGGTGGCATTAATCAGTTTGCCTGGTCTAATGGAGTTTCCCTGCATAAGAATATTTCAGTTGGGGTAAAGGCGACCTATTTATTTAGCTCGATCGTTAACGAATACTCTAACACACTTACTCAAAGTGCACAACCGATTCAATATTACCCTACAGTTTACGAAAGAACCTATGTTAAAGACTTTGATTTCACATTAGGCTTCTCGTATCACAAAGATTCGTTGTTCAGAAAAAATTATAAATTTAATCTGGGTGTGGTTTACGATTTTAAAACTGACCTAAAGACTCAATATACCGCGCGCATTGAACAAAGAAATGTTTCGGATACCCTCTATTCAATTACGTTATACGAAAACGAGCCCGGCTCAATAACGCTACCCCAGGCTCTTGCAGTTGGTTTATCTTTTGGCCGAGGTGATAAGTGGGTAGTAGGCACTGATTTCGTTTTGCTTGATTATACGCAGTTTAGCGATGGCAAAAGTGATATTCGGGAAGCGACCAAGGGCTGGAAGTTAGCATTGGGCACCGAGTTTACCCCAGATGTAACCGCTATGACCAGTTATTTGAAGCGAATGACATACCGAACAGGCGTAAGCTATGACAAATACCCGTATTTGATTAACGGCATGCCCGTTAAGGATTTTGGCATTAATTTTGGGTTATCGTTGCCAACCAGTAGATCCAGTCTTGATTTTGCAGTCAAAATCGGAAAAAGAGGAAATCTGCAGGACAATACAATTGAAGAAAACTATTTTAAGATTTACTTTGGTGCAACTTTTAATGACCAATGGTTTATCAGAAGGAGATTTGAATAAATAACGTAAAGAACAATGAAAAAGAAAATGAAATCATCGCTACTTGGATTCGCTTTCATCGTCCTCACCACTGTAACCGGTTTTTCACAGTGCAAGGAATTCTTATGGCCTGAAGACAAGGCAAAAGCAGAAGAACAAGTAGCTGTTTATGGTGATGCCTACAAACAAGGTAACTACCGGGCTGCTGTGCCTGCCTGGCAATGGATGGTAAAAAATGCACCTAAATGGAATACAAAACTATACATTGAAGGTGCTGAGATTTACAATAAACTCGCAACGGCCGAAAAAGACCCTGTTAAAAAGCAAGTACTCATAGACTCTTTAATGTTGATCTATGACATGCGCATTGCCAATTGTGGGGACGAGGTTAATGTGTTGAATAGAAAAGCCTTATATGCTCTTGCTTATAACGGCCAGAATAAAGCAAAAACTGCAGAGGTGTTAGCCCTGTATGACAGGGTATATGAGATCAGCGGAAACAATGTGCAGGATAATAACCTTGAAGCCTACATGAAGGTTGTTCAATTGAATGTTGCCTTGCTTAAGAATTTGAGCGAAGAACAAATTTTACAACGTTACGATAAGGTTTCAGCGGTAATTGATGCCAAAATCAAAAAAGCTCAGGCTGAGAATAAACAAGATGTGGTTGATCGCCTGAAAAAGAGCAAGGAGGCAATTGATGATATCCTGCCTAAGTGCGGTGTAAAGATTGATTGCGACTTCGTAAAGAAGAATCTGGCTCCTAAATTCAAGCAAAACCCCAGCGACATCGTACTTGCTAAAAAGATCTTCCAATTCATGACTATGGGCGGCTGCATTGAAGATCCACTTTGGTTGGAGGCCGCAGAAGAGCTACATAAAGTTAGCCCGGATTATGGGTTAGCTAAAAATATGGGTAAAATCTATGCGAAAAATGGCAACATGGCAAAAGCAGAAGCCCTATTCGCAGAAGCCGTTACGTTGGCAACAACCAACCAGGATAAGGCAGATGCCTATACCTTACAAGGCGATATCCTTTCCCAGAAGGGAAGTAAATCGGCTGCTCGTGAATCTTATCGCAAAGCCATTGCTGTAGATGCCAGCAGCAAAGCAGGTTACGAAAAAATCGGTGACTTGTATATGGGATCATTTAAAGATTGCGCAAAGGGGGCAAGTCTGGCAGAAGACAGATTGGTATATCTTGCGGCTTATGAGATGTATGTAAAGGCTGGTGACCAACAGAAAATGAATGCGGCTCGTGCACAGTTCCCTTCGGTTACTGAATTGTTCGAGTTAAACTGGAAAGAAGGAGATACCAAATCGATCTCTTGCTGGATTGGTGAAACAGTAGTCCTGAAGACCAGAGGAAAAGAATAAATAGTTAATAAAACTTCATAGAAGGCTGGCTTAATAGGCTAGCCTTCTTAGTTTATGAATACGGTGAACCCATTCAACATAAAATCAAATATCCCGCTTTCAGGCCTGATCATTGTTTTGGGTATTTGGTTTTCCGGCTGCACTACACAGGAAACTGCTAAACCCGTATTGTATGAAGGTCCGCTAAGCGAAGCCGAAGATGTAGTGATGTACTACTCCGAAAAAGAAGTGGTAAAGGTTATGCTTAAGGCAAAGAAGATCTTCGAATTCCAAAATGGAGACCGGGAATTTCCGGAAGGAATTTATATTGAGTTTTTTGATGAGTTTGGAAAGATGACTTCCACCTTAAAGGCAAATAGTGCCTATTACTTTAAAGAAGAAAACAAATGGCGTGGTCGTGGGGCTGTGGAAGTAGTTAACATTGAAAAGCAGGAACAACTCAATACGGAGGAGTTATTCTGGAAACAGGATACAAAAAAAATCTTCACCGATAAATTCGTAACAATCAAACTTCAAAACGAAGTCATTTATGGTACCGGCCTGGATGCAGCCCAGGACCTTTCATCCTATCAAATTAAAAATCCTGAAGGTGAATTTGTTGTTGAAGAATAATTACCTGGCTCACATTACTAGCTGTTACCTATGAAACTCTGGGACATTATCATACTTTCATTAGCTGCCTTTTTCGTCATCATTGCCATTTACGAAATAATGGCTGTTGGCATTGGGCAAGCCTACTGGCTGGTAATGATGGCAGTGATGCTATTTTTCCTCTATGCGTACCGAAAAAAGAGGTAGCCCATTAGAGTTCATTTTCTACATAAGTGGCTGATTACCAATCTCTATTAAATTCAAGTATTATTAAAACTCTCCTTTGCCGAATTGATTTAACGGGTTAAATTTGCGGTTCTTTAAACAGAGGGGCCGGTTGTATTGAAAGGCCTTAAAAAAACGATAAACAAACAATTCAACTTATAAATTTCTCTTATGGCATTGATTGGAACGTTGAGGAACAAGATGACCAAGTGGGTGGTGGGTTTTGTAGCTGTAGCCATCTCGGCCTTTATCTTAAACGACTTATTTGGTAATGGACCTCGCTCTGTATTCGGAAATGAAAATACAGTAGGAAAAATAGGTGGAACTACCATCACACTTGAAGAATACCAGGCTGCCGTTCAGGAGCGTGAAAACAATTACATTCTGAACTTTGGACGCCAGCCAGGCGAGCGTGAAAGACCACTTTTGCAACAGCAGGCATGGGACATGTTGATTTCGCAGAAAGCGATTAAGCCTGAGTTTGAAAAAGTGGGTGTCAAAGTTACCACCGATGAAATCTGGGACATGATTCAGGGAAAAAATATTGATGAGAACGTCAAATCATCTTTCCTTGATTCTGCAGGGAATTTTGATCGCAGAAGATTGATAGAATACATTAATCAATTCAATTCGCCTGCACCCATCGATCCGCAGGCGCTTGCTGGATGGCAGGAAGCAAAATATCGCTGGAGCACCTTTCAACGTGACCTTGGATTAGGACGTGAGCGGATTAAATATGAGAACCTTCTCATAAAGACCAATTACGTAACCGAAGCCGAAGCCGAAAGAGATTACCACACCCAAAATGATGTTGCGGAAGTTCGGTATCTCTATGTGCCGTTTTTTGTAATTAGCGACTCTACCGTTGCTGATAGTGATCTCAAGGATTATTACAATCGCAACAAAGGAAAATATAAAGCGGAGCAGACCCGTAGTTTGAGCTACGTGACTTTCCCCATCCGGGCTTCATCCGCTGACTCAGCTCAGATCAAACAAGAACTTGAAAAACTGGCTGCCGATTTTAAGACAGTAACTGAAGATTCAGTTTTTGCAGCCTCAAACACCGAAGGCACAGAACCTTTCACCAAATATTCTAACTCAACACTTCCAACCTTCCTGGCCGATCAGAAAGAAAAACTTACCGCGGGTACGGTAATAGGTCCCTTCTTAGATGGTGGTTCGTATAAAGTAGTAAAGGTAGTTCGATTCGGTAAAGACACAGTTGGCAATGCCAAGGCCAGTCATATTTTGATTAGATGGGATGCTGAAACCGATGCTGCTAAGAAAGTAGCCAAAGAAAAAGCTAAAAAAATCCTGGGCGAAATTAAGGCGGGCGCAGACTTCGCTGCTAAAGCTCGTGAATTTGGAACTGATGGTACGTCAAGCCGCGGTGGAGATTTGGGTTGGTTTTCTTCCGGGCAAATGGTAAAGCCTTTCGAGCAAGCCGTTTTCAGTGCTAAAAAAACGGGTGTATTAAATGATGTTGTTGAAACCCAATTCGGATACCATATTATTGATGTTACGGGTTTAGCCGACTATACAACGTATTCAGTTGCTACAATCGAAATTGCGATTTCACCCAGTGATGAAACTCAAAACGAAGCTTTCTTAAAAGCCCAAACGTTCGCCAGTGATCTATCTGGTGTAGAAGATTTCACAGAAAAAGCAAAAAAAGAAGGTTTGATGGTGATGAATGCAAACGACCTTAAAACTGCCGATCGCAGAATTAATGACCTTGGGGAAGCTCGTGCTATGATAACCTGGCTTTTCCGCGATGCGAAAGTTGGAAAAGTCTCTGACGTATTTGACCTCGATGCCGATTATACGGTAGCCGTTATGACAGGTGAAACGGAAGAAGGTATTCGATCTTTTAACGATGTAAAAGAAGAAATAAGACCAGCTGCACTCAATGAAGTAAAAGGTAAGAAAATCATCGAAACGCTCAATACCAAGAAAGGTACACTGGAAGAAATGGCAAAAGCTTTTGGTTCCGATGCAATCGTAAACTCGTCCAGCGATCTGAAATTAAATTCGAACACATTACCTAGTGTGGGTCTCGATCCGATAGCGGTTGGTAAAATCTTCTCGCTTGAAAGCGGCAAACAATCTGAACCCTTTGCAGGAGAAAATGGTGTATTGGTAGTTGAATTGAAGAACAAGACAGTGGCTCCTGCAGTTGGTGACTATGCAATGTTCAAAAATCAATTGCTCCAGGGATTGAACGGAAGAGCTGGATATAGCATTTCCGAAGCCTTGAAACAGGGTGCCAATATCCAGGACAAGCGTTATAAATACTTTTAATTAGAAACTTCACCTTAACCAGCGTCCCGGAAACTTAACTCCGGGACGCTTTTTATTTTACGATGGATCAGCAATGGCTCAATAATTTTCGTGAACAACTGGACCGTTATCATGCCTGGCCTGCTTTATATACGTTTAAATTTATTGTCCCCAGGGGCAAAGAAGAAGAGGTGAAGTTGTTATTTCCAAAGCATACCTCATCCGAAAAGCCTTCCAAAAACGGCAACTATACCAGCATTACATTCAAAATGATGATGCCCTCCAGCGAAGCAGTTATTGAAATTTACCAGACAGCTGCGCAAATTGAAGGAATCATAGCGTTGTAAATGATATCGGGAAAACCTTACGAAGGGTTCTTGGTTTCTTCTAACTTTATAAGCCTAATTCGAAATTTATGTGGGTAGAAGAAAACAACCGTCTTAAAAAGACCTTTAAGTTTAAAGATTTTACACAGGCATTTGGCTTCATGGCTAAAGTTGCTTTGATAGCGGAGAAAATGGATCATCACCCTTTCTGGACCAATGTCTATAATGTTGTAAGCATAGAACTCTCGACACACGATGCGGGAGATGTTGTTACAGACAAGGATCGGAAACTCGCCACGGCCATTGATCAACTTGTATAAAAGTGGAATCTGAAAAAAACTCTCTCTACCTAGTGCCTACACCCATAGGCAACCTGTCTGACATTACGCTGCGGGCCTTAGAGGTATTAAAATCAGTAGACACCATTTTAGCCGAAGATACCCGCACATCAGGCTATCTTCTAAAGCATTACGATATCTCGAAACCCCTTCAAAGTTTTCATATATTCAACGAACACAAAACACTGGCTGGATTAATAGCCCGTCTTCAACAAGGTGAGGTAATGGCTTTGATAAGTGATGCCGGTACACCGGGTATTTCTGATCCGGGTTTTCTGCTGGTCAGGGAGGCATTAAAAGCCGGATTACACATTGATTGCTTACCCGGTGCCACTGCTTTGATACCTGCTTTAGTGAAATCAGGATTTCCTACAGATCGATTTGTTTTCGAAGGCTTTCTGCCGCATAAAAAAGGAAGACAGACTTTGCTGAAAAAGCTATCTGAAGAAGATCGAACCATTGTACTCTACGAGTCTCCGCACCGGCTTATTAAAACGCTCGAACAACTCATTGAATTTTTTGGACCTGATCGGATGGTTTCAGTTTCACGGGAATTGACAAAACTACACGAGGAGACACGAACTGGTACGGTAAAAGAAGTGCTAGAGCATTTCAAAAAGAAGGATGTAAAAGGCGAAATTGTAATCGTAATCGATGGCAAAAAAGAATAGTCAACTCTTTAACTCATGGGTTCTTTTTACAGTTGCTACTCTGCTACTATCAGCAGGTTGGTTAATGAAATCGCTCCCCCTATTCATCTTTGTTGGTTTTGCACCTCTCTTTGCTATAACCGATCAGGCAAAGGATCATAAATCTCCGTGGAATCGGTTTGAGTTAATTCTATTGTCTCTTACTGTTTCCCTTTTTGCAGCTACACTTTTCGATACTCAAATGCTTGTGTTTATATTGATTCAGGCAATCCTATTTACGCTCACGTTTGTTGGATATTCGTTCGCCTATCAAAGCCTGGGTAGTCGATTAGGAAAATTCACAATTATCTTTTTTTGGCTAGGGGTCGAATACATCCTGTTAAAACTGCCATGGTCAGAACAAACCCTCTTTCTTGCAGATGCGATGCAGCTTCAGGCATCCTGGCTAAACTGGACGGATCATGTCGGCTACCTGGGCGCATCGCTATGGATTTTAGTGGTCAATCTGATCTTCTATTTGTCATTCTTTCAGAAAAAAGAGTTTAATGGGTATTATTTTACTGCTGGCATTGCCCTTATCATTGTACCAATCCTCTTTTCCTATCAAACAAAAACAACAGGTATTAGTCGTAGTGAAATGATTTCGTTGTATACACATGGATCCTCTGTATCAGAAAAATATATGAACCAGGGGGAGTTGATCGCGCGAACTGCTGCCTGGATCTCGGTGTTAATTATATTATTGTCGTTTGTAAAAAATCAAACTCGTAAAAAATGAACTTATCATTAGTAGAACGCGATGTTATAGAACTCTGCGAAGAAGTAGGTGACTTTATGCGGAATGAGCAAGAAGGCTTTGATCTTTCTAAAATTGAACAAAAAGGTAGCTTTAGTAACCTGGTTTCGTATGTCGATAAAGAATCGGAAAAGAGATTGGTTAACCGACTTAGTCAATTATTGCCTGGATCAGGCTTTTTAGCAGAAGAGGGTACTGAAATGGCGGGCACCAATGAGTACCGCTGGATTATCGACCCGCTGGATGGAACGACAAATTATTTACACGGTTTACCGCTTTACGCAATTAGCATTGGGCTGCAGAAAAATGATACTACCATCTTAGGTATTGTATACGATGTAAGTCATAAAGAATGCTTTCACTCTATTGAAGGAGGCCCTGCCTATTGTAATCAAAATGAAATACGTATTTCATCGATCACTAAGTTAGAAGAGAGTTTGTTGGCAACCGGATTTCCCTACTACCACTCTGAAAAGAAAGAAGACTATCTCGAAATCATAAAAATATTTCTTGAGAAAACCCATGGAATCAGAAGACTGGGCAGTGCAGCTATTGATTTGGCTTATGTGGCCTGCGGAAGATTGGAAGGATTTTTTGAATATAACTTAAAACCCTGGGATGTAGCCGGTGGCGCATTTCTTGTTCAGCAGGCAGGTGGCAGTGTATCCGATTTTTCCGGAGGAACAAATTACCTGCATGGAAATGAATTATGCGCAGGCGGTAAAGTCCATTCCCAAATGCTTGCCGTTGTTCGCGAAAAATGGTTTGACTGATGAATTCCCTATTCCGATTTTAATGACTGTGCAGGGTTAACAAGAGCCGCTTTCAAAGACCGGTATCCGATGGTTATAAAAGCAATCAGGAAAGTTACCGACAAACCAATCAAAAATACGGAAGGTCCAACACTGATCTTATATGCAAACTGATCGAGGTATTGCTTGGCAAAAAACCAGCCTAATGGGGCAGCCATGCAAAATCCAATGGCGATTAAAATCACAAACTCTTTAGAAAATAATAATAATATACTTTCTACCGAAGCCCCTAATACTTTGCGTACCCCAATCTCCTTTGTTTTCTGATTGGCCATAAAGGTTGCCAATCCAAATAATCCAAGACAGCCTATCGCGATTGCCAGTGAGGAAAAGATTGTCAACATCACAGAAGCACGTTGCTCGCTCCGGTAAAAGTTACGAATTGATTCGTCCATAAACTGGTACTCAAAAATAGACTCCGGGTAAGTTGCCTCCCATAGTTTTTGAATTTCCGGTAATGATGACTGAAATGATTGTGGGGTTATCCGCAAGGAAAGGGTTTGATAGCGATCAATACGGTTGAGTAAAACCGTTGGTTCAATCTCATTGCCTAAAGACATAGTATGAAAGTTTTCCACGACACCGGCTACCGGTACAACCTTTCGCATAACCCGAATTCGTTTGCCAATAATATCTTCCGGTTTTTCAAAACCCGCTATCTCAGTAAACTTTCGGTTCACCAAAACGCTCCGGGCTGTATCATAATCTTCTATATTTTGTCCAGCTATCAATTTCAATTCAAACAGATCCAGATAATTTCCATCAACGGGCTTATACTGCGTATCCTTGCGCATATCATCACCCTGACCTTCCAAAATAAAACCGGTTCCCATAATATTCTCTGATGAGGGTGGAGAGAAACAGAGGCTATATTTTTCAACACCGGACAATTGAGAAAGCTGGTTTGCCAATGTTCTCATCTTACTTGTACCTGTTGAGTCTGAGCCGGGTCTTTCTTGTTCTGGAACAGGAAGGGTAACGATCGCATCCTTCTTAAATCCTAAATCCTTATTGCGGAAATAATTCATCTGAGAAATAATCACAATGGTGAGAATTACCAGAAGCTGCGAGATAAAAAACTGAACTACAACCAAGCCCTGACGTAACCGAAAACCAGATGAATTGCGATTCGAGATTTGATTTTTCAATGCAACCACTGGCTTGAATGCCGAAATAACCAAGGCCGGATAAAGTCCGGAGAGGAAGGAAACCAGGAAGAAGATAGCACCAATGAATACAATAAGTCCGGGGTTGCTAAATAGATTCAGCGTAAGCGGCACTTCTAAAAAAGAACTAAGATAACCCAGCGACATCTGTGCAAACCCCAGTGAGAATAATACGGCCAGAAAAGTTACCAGACTTGTTTCTCCCAAAAATTGCCAGATCAATTGCGTGCGCGAACTGCCTAATGACTTTCTAATTCCAACCTCCTTAGATCTTTTTACTGCCTCCGCGGTAGCAAGATTAATAAAATTGATACAGGCTGTTGCTATTAAAAATAAAGCGATGATGCCTAATGCGATCAGATTGGCCTTGCTAACCGTGTTGTAATTGTAGTTACCAAACCGATCGTCAAAATGGAGATCAGCAAGGGGACTTATCACAAATTGTGTTTCGTCACGATTATTCTCTGTGTGATGCTTCTTAATAAAAGAGGCCATCTGTTGCTCTATCGCTTCAACAGATTCTCCTTCCTTCAATAAAAAATAGCATTGCTCATCACTCCAAATACTGCCCCAGCCATGTTCCTCATTATCCTTGCGAATCGTTTCATAGGATAGAAAAAGATTAATAGGCATGTCGGTATTGGTCTGGGCATCAGCCACGATTGCTCCGATTTTAAATTCACGGTCGCCATACTTAATTACTTCTCCCAGTACATCTTCGCGACCAAAATACTTAGTTGCCAGCGATTGACTGATTACGGATTCATTTGGTTCATCCAATGATTTTTCTGCATCTCCTCTGATTAATTGCCGATCAAAAATCCGGAAGTAATTAGCTTCACTGAAAGCTACTCCTGCAGGTTCAGAGAATTTCTTGAACTCCCCATTAGGCTGTGGTATGAGTACCAGTGCTCCGGAATTATATTGTGTAAAAAGAACCTCCTCGGCCTGTGGAAAATCGATCCGGAATGCGGGAGGCAAAACAGAAGGAATCCCAGGCGTATAATTTAATCCTCCATCATTCCCTTTTGATGCTGTTGCCACCCGGTAAATCCGATCATACTTACTTTGAAATTTATCAAAACTGAGATGGTATTGAAGTAGCAGGAAAAGAAGAATACTTCCGGTTACTCCTAAAGTAAGACCGGCTACATTTAAAATTGCTGTAGACTTTTGATGCAACAGATTGCGATAAGCCGTGACTAAATAATTCTTAAACATAATTCTGGAATTGAATAAAAGATGATCTGGTAAGGCAATAAGTTCTAATTACATTTCAAATCTGATCCGGAATGCTATACCATATTGATGCCATGGCTAAAATCGCTCTTTTCAATGAAGTGCTTGAGGTTTTAGGGAAATCAATTGTTCAAATACGGAGTCATTCGTCCGATATCGGACGAATCATTTTAGTGATGTAGTTGTTTAAATGACTACCCGTTCGGTAGTTTTACATCATGATTCAGCAAATCATAGTTATTGGCCTTTTTGTAGGAGCTTCCGCCTATTTAGGCAGGCTTCTCTATCGCTCATTTCAGGCGAAGAATACTTGCCAATCGGGCTGTGCAAAGTGTGGAGCACTGGATTTAGAGAAGATTGAGAAGTCTCTTAAATCAAAAACACAGCTTTAAAATTTCCTACTTATTTGGATTTAAAAGCCTAATTACGCATTTTGCGTAACGCATTTTGCGTAACGCATTTTGTATAAATATGGCACTGGACAATCCCTTTTTAACACAAGGCTATGCCGGCAAAGAGTACTTTTGCAATCGCCAAAAAGAGACTCAAAAAATACTCAACACGCTGGAAAACGGAAGAAATCTAACGCTCATTTCTTTACGGAGAATGGGCAAGACCGGGCTTATTCATCATTCCTTTAAAGAAATGAAAGTGGATTGTGTATATGTGGATATCCTGCACACGACTAACCTAAAAGAATTTACTTTAATTTTTGGAAAGGCAATTATCAATCAACTGGAAACACCAATCGGAAAATCGTGGAATCAAGTTCTATCAATTTTTAAAAGAATACAGCCCTCTATAAAAATCGATCCTCTTTCGGGACAACCCGCCTTTGATTTAAGTATCTCGAATGAAAGTGAAGCCGAAGATACGTTAGAGGATATTTTCAATTATTTAATGAAACGAAAGAAAAAGACTGTCATAGCAATCGATGAATTTCAACAAATTTCATATTACCCTGAAAAGAAAACTGAGGCACTATTAAGATCATACATCCAGAATTTACACAGTGTACGATTTATTTTTGCAGGCAGCGTCAAGCATATCTTAACATCCATGTTCAGTGATGCAAGTCGCCCATTTTATCAAAGTACTCAATTTCTATTTTTAGAAAGCATTGAAAAAAAGGATTATGCAGAATTCATTAAATCCCATTTTACTAAGTCAAAAAAGAAAATTGAAGATAAAATTATTGACGAAATAGTAGCGTGGGCTCACGTACATACATTTTATGTTCAATTGTTCTGTCATAAAGTTTTTTCCAAGGCAGAAAAAAATGTGGATGAAAAATTATTAGCTGAAGTTAAACGTGAAATCTTTGAAGAAAATGAACCTTACTATATCAGTTATAAAAATTTATTAAGCAGCCAGCAATGGAATTTACTTAGAGCCATTGCTAAAGAAGGAAGTGTTGCAAAAATCAATCAAAAGAAATTTTTAAACACGTATCAGTTAAGTGCCAGTAGTGTGCAACGATCAATAAAAGCGCTTGAAGAAAGAGAAATGGTGGCGCTGGAAGGAAGTTCCTATCGTGTATATGATGTATTCCTTGGTCGTTGGCTGGCAGAAAATTATTAAGCCCACACCTTAGTCCCTTCTGTACAATTCTTACACATTTCTATTTCACTTCGCGATCTCAAAATTGAAGCCCGGAAGGAATTATACTTTTCGCTTTTCCAGATCTCTTTAAAGGACTGTTGTGTTAAATCGCCCATTACATAATGAGCATCTTTATCAAAACAACATGGCACGACTTTTCCATCCCAGGTAATCACACAACTCTGCCACATCTTCCAGCAATGACTTAGCAATTCATTCTTTATTGAATATGTACCATCCTCCATTTTCTGATATCGTGAATACTTATCAATCGTTGGAATTAAATCAGAACCATTTTTGTAATCATAGATTTGAGCGGTTTTTAAGGCGACATGATCAATACCGATTTCTTTAGCCAGTTTATACACCGCTTCAATTTGATGCTCGTTAGGCTTTACTACCAAAAACTGAAAAACCACAAACGGTGTAATTGATTTCAATTCTTTTTTCCAGCGGATAATGTTTTTTGCCCCCTCGATTACTTTATCCAGTTTTCCACCTACCCGATAGGCTTCGTACGTATCCTGAGTGGTTCCATCAATAGAAATTATCAATCTATCTAATCCCGATTCAATTGTTCTCTTTGCCATCTCATCAGTCAGGTAATGAGCATTGGTAGACGTTGCCGTATAAATTTTTCGCGAAGCTGCAAACTGCACTAATTTCAAAAACTGTGGATGCAAATATGGTTCGCCCTGAAAGTAAAAAGTGAGGTACGAAAGCGTGTCGGCTAATTCATCGATCGTCTTTTTAAATAAATCCGATTGCAACATTCCGGTAGGCCGGGTAAAGGAACGCAAACCCGATGGGCATTCGGGACAGCGCAAATTGCACGAAGTGGTGGGCTCAATGGCAATACTCATGGGCATAGCCCAATGCACTGGCTTCTTAGATAATCGGGAATAGTGATAACTGGATAAAATGCCTGCGGCATTGGCCATGCGAACAGGTGTCATTTTCTTAACCAGATTCCAGCTATCGTTAAAATTTCCAATCATGCAGTAAAATCAAAATTACCTTTTGGAGTCCGATTGTTTTATCTTTCAGGCTATTTATTTCACTATGCGTAAAATATTAATTCTCTCCTTAATACTTATTTCGCTTTATGGCTACTCTCAAGATGTATCCCTGACGGATAGTGCTCAGGTTTCCATTATCACGTGTGGTCCGTATAAAAAGGAATTATACGCAGCCTTTGGTCATAGCGCCATTCGCGTGTACGACCCTGTCTTAAAAATCGATTATGCTTACAATTATGGAGTATTTGATTTTGACCAACCTAACTTCTACCTGAATTTTGCACGCGGTTATCTTTACTACAAACTAGGCGTTTATCCTTATCCTCTCTTCAGGGACTATTACATTTCTTACAACCGATTTGTTCATGAACAAATACTGGAATTAACTGCTGAACAAAAGCAAAAAGTCTTTGACTATCTGCAGTGGAATGCACGGCCCGAAAATCAAACCTATCGCTACGATTATTTCTATAACAACTGCGCAACCAAAATCAGGGATGTACTTGCTGAAGTGCTTCAGGGTCAAATAAAATTTGATGGTTCTTTCATTAAAACTGATTATACAATCCGGGAGCTTACTGATCTGTATTTAAGTCCGCAGCCCTGGGGTGATCTGGGGATAGATATCTGCTTGGGTCTGCCCATGGATAAAACAGCGATTCCCTATGAATACATGTTCTTACCCGATTACATCGAATCCTCGTTTGATCATGCTTCCTTAAGTTCGCATCCGATAGTAAAGCAAAAAATCTCAGTGTATGAAGAAATTCCGGAAGGAATCCCCTTTAGTTTCATTCATCCATGGATTGTTTTTGGAGTCTTCCTGCTAGTCACTGCTGGTCTAACCTATTACGACTGGAAAAGAAAAACACTGTCAAAATGGTTTGATATAATAGTGTTTTCAGTAGTTGGCTGGATTGGCGTTTTGTTGTTACTTCTATGGACAGCTACTGATCACCAGGCCGCAGCTAAAAATTTCAATTTACTTTGGGCACTTCCGTTACATGCTATTGCTGGAATTATTTTGTTAAAGAAAAGTCCCCAACTATGGTTGGTAAAATATTTTTCAGGGGTTGCAATTTTGTTAGTAGCAACTCTTGCATTCTGGTTTTTACTTCCGCAACAGCTTAATATTTTTCTGATTCCGATTGTTATAGCTCTAATCATTCGAAGCTGGGCGATCTCGAAGTTGTTGGTTAAGTAACATCAAAAAAAATAGTCATTCTAACGAATGACTATTTAGAACTTGTCTGAAACAAATATTACATATGAATAGGTCTGTTGGCAGAAGCTGCCAGACAGGCTTCCTTCACAGCCTCCATATAAGTTGGATGCGCGTGTGAAGTTCTTGCGATATCTTCTGCAGAAGCACGGAATTCCATTGCAGTTACTCCAGCCGCAATCATATCCGCTGCACGCGCGCCAATAATATGAATGCCTAAAATTTCATCTGTGGTTTTATCGGCTAATACTTTTACTAATCCATCTAAATCCATGGATGCCCGGGCACGGCCCAAAGCTTTATATGGAAAGCTTCCTGATTTGTACGAACGACCTGATTCTTTCAATTGTTCTTCGGTGTAACCTACGCTGGCAACTTCCGGCCATGTGTAAACTACTCCTGGAATCAACAGATAATTGATGTGTGGTTTTTGTCCGGCTAATTGCTCTGCAACCAGTACACCTTCCTCTTCCGCTTTGTGTGCAAGCATAGCACCGCGAACCACATCGCCAATGGCATAGATGTTATCCACTTTGGTTTTTAAATGATCATCGACAGGAATTTTTCCTTTATCCAATTCTATACCGGCTTTATCTAAACCAAGTCCTTCGGTGTACGGCCTTCTGCCAATGCTGACCAAACAATAATCACCTTTCAACTCAACCACATTGCCACCATTCTTGGGCTCAGCCTTCACCACAACCTCTTTTCCTTTATTCTCTACTGCAGTCACTTTATGGCCGAGGTATAAATCCATTCCTAGCTTCTTGGCCACTTTGGTTAACTCCTTACCGAGAGTTCCATCCATGGTTGGAATAAGATTATCTAAAAACTCAACCACCGTTACTTTCGATCCGATACGTGCATATACAGATCCCAACTCCATTCCGATCACACCGCCACCTATTACGATCAAATGCTTTGGAATTTCCTTTAACTCCAAAGCTTCAGTACTTGAAATGATTCTCTTTTTATCAAACGGAGCGAAGGGAAGTGGTGTAGGTTTTGATCCCGTTGCGATAATTACTTTCTCAGTCGTTATCTGGGTTTCTTTGCCGTCTTTGGTGGTGATCTTAATCGTGTTCTTGTCGACAAATGATCCCACTCCGGTGAGTACATCAATTTTATTCTTCTTCATCAAAAATGCAATACCATCTACATTGGCTTTCACCACACCGGCCTTGCGCTTGATCATCTGAGTAATGTTTGCTTTCGGCTCACTGATGTCTATACCATGCTCCTTAAAAGTATGGGCTGCATTGTGAAAATGCTCAGAAGAATCAAGCAATGCTTTGGATGGAATACATCCCACATTAAGACATGTGCCCCCGAGTGTATCGTATTTCTCGATGATGGCCGTTTTAAAACCAAGCTGTGCGCAACGAATTGCTGCTACATATCCACCAGGACCCGAACCAATTACTGTGACGTTGTATTGCATACTCTAAGATTTCAAGTTCAAGATTTAAGATTTCACTTGTTAAACTCCCAGAATTAAACGTCCTGGATCTTCCAGCAATTCTTTCAACCTTACCAGGAAACTCACCGACTCTCTGCCGTCTACAATCCTGTGATCATACGAAAGTGCCAAATACATAATCGGCCTGATTACAACCTGACCATCTTTTACGACAGGACGCTCAACAATATTGTGCATTCCTAAAATTGCTGATTGTGGAGGATTAATAATTGGTGTAGAAAGCATTGAACCAAATACTCCACCATTGGTGATTGAGAAGGTACCCCCTTGCATTTCATCAATTGAAAGTTTTCCATCACGACCTTTAGTGGCCAAACGAACTACTTCGGCTTCAATCTGATCAAACGAAAGCGACTCCGCATTGCGAATCACCGGTACTACCAACCCTCTTGGAGTGGATACCGCGATCGATACATCGCAATAGTCATGGTAAATAATCTCATCACCATTGATTTGCGCATTCACGGCTGGAAACTCCTTCAAAGCAACACACACCGCCTTTGTAAAGAATGACATGAAGCCCAACCCGACTCCATACTTCTCCTTAAACTTGTCTTTGTATTTAGATCGGAGATCCATAACCGGCTTCATATCCACCTCATTGAATGTGGTAAGCATGGCGGTTTCATTCTTAACAGACACAAGTCGCTTGGCAATCGTCTTGCGCAGCGAAGTCATTTTTTCGGTGCGCTTATTTCGTCCTCCACCTGATGAAATCACCGGAGGAGTGGAGGCTGCTGCCGTTTTAGGAGCATCAACTTTTACTGCAGATACTTGCGCTTTGGCAGCGTCTTCTTTTGTAATTCGTCCACCAACCCCTGAGCCAGAAACCTGTGCCGCTGGAATTCCTTTCTCATCAAGAATTTTAGCAGCCGCAGGTGATGGGTGACCCGAAGCATAGGTTTTATCTCCGGCCACCGGAGCAGCGGTTGATGCCGATGTAGTTGGGCCAGCGGCAGTTGCACCGCCTTCTGCAATTTCAATTTTACAAATCAACCCTCCGATCGGGAGTGTTGTCTTCTCTTTTGCAATAATTCGCAGAATTCCATTGGCTTCAGCAGGAAGCTCAAAGGTTGCTTTATCGGATTCTACTTCCGCAATCACTTCATCAAGTTTAACGAAGTCACCGTCTTTCTTAAGCCATGTGGAAATTGTTACTTCTGTGATTGATTCACCCACTGCCGGAACTTTCATTTCTTTTACTCCACCCGTAGCTTTAGTTGTTGGTGTGGTAGCAGCGGCCGGTTTTGCTTCAGGAGACTTTGCAACTACAGGTGCACCAGCAGCATCGGTGATTTCACAAACCACTGTGCCAATTGGAACCACCTCTCCTTTTGCTTTTGCAATTCTTAAAACTCCAGCCTGCGGAGCCGTTAATTCAAAGGTTGCCTTATCGGATTCGAGTTCTGCAATAACTTCATCCATCTTCACCACATCTCCATCTTTCTTTAGCCAGTTGGCAATGGTTACTTCCGTGATTGATTCGCCTACGGTCGGAACTTTTACTTGTTGAGCCATTTCAATAATTAATTTTTGTGATTGAAGATTATAGTTCTAATGCCTGTGATACAATTTTCTCTTGTTCAGCTTTGTGCACTTTGTTATAGCCCGTAGCCGGAGAAGCACTCGCCTTTCTGGAGATCAATTCAAGTCCACTCAGGTAGCGTAGGATATAAGACCAGTAGCCCATGTTGGAGGGTTCTTCCTGAACCCAGACTAACTTTGCGCCTTTATATTTCTTAAGTACAGCATTCAGTTGCTTTTCAGGAAATGGATGTAATTGCTCAACACGAACCAGTGCTACCTCCCTGGTTTTTTTCTTTTGCATGCCCTCCATCAAATCGTAATATACTTTACCAGTACAAAGCACAACTTTCTTTACATCTTTTGCGACCACGGCTGCATCATCGATCACTTCCTGGAATGATCCCTTCGTAAATTCTTTCAGAGGTGAAACCACGAGCGGATGACGCAACAACGATTTAGGAGAAAACACAATACAAGGCTTTCTGAATTCCCACATCACTTGTCGTCTTAACAAATGAAATATATTGGCAGGCGTTGTTGGGTTTGCCACAATCATGTTGTACTCAGCCGACAGTTGTAAAAATCGCTCAGGCCGTGCGTTGGAGTGTTCAGGCCCCTGGCCTTCATACCCATGTGGTAACAACATCACCATTCCATTTTGCCTTTGCCATTTTGATTCTGCGCTGGATAAGAACTGATCGATTATTACCTGTGTTCCATTAGCAAAATCTCCAAACTGCGCCTCCCAAAGCACAAGGGCATGAGGAGATGACATGGCATACCCATATTCAAATCCTAAAACACCAAACTCAGAAAGCAGCGAATTGAAAATATGCATTTTGCGCTGACCCTTCTCGATGTGATCCAATCCACAATAAGCCTCGTTGGTATTGGCATCAAAGAAATATGCATGACGATGCGAGAACGTACCTCGTTTAACATCCTGACCAGACATCCGTACGGGAACGTCTGTAGTAAGCAGAGATCCGTAGGCAAGTAGTTCGGCCTCAGCCCAACCCAACATCTTAGTGTCAAAAAATGCCTCCTTACGATCCTTTAGTAATTTTTCAATCTGCTTCAATGGTTTAAACCCATCAGGAATGGTTGTAAGCGCCTTGCCTACTTTATCCACCACTGCCTGCGTAATACTGGTATCCGGTGATTGATCAAAATCAGCTGGCTTGGCGGTCCTTAACTTCTCCCACTCTTCTTCAATCTTCTGAGGTTTGTACGGAAGCGGCTTTTGTTTTACTTCATTCAATCGATCCTGAAGCTGATTACGGAAACTTCTGTCAAGATCTTCAGCCAGCGTAGCATCTACATCTCCGCGTTCGATCAGTTTCTTTACATATACTTCGCGCGGATTCGGATGCTTGGCAATAAGGTTATACAACTTTGGTTGTGTAAACTTTGGTTCATCACTTTCATTGTGACCATGCCTGCGGTAGCAAAGCAAGTCTATGAAAATATCCTTACCAAACTTCTGCCGATATTCTACTGCGAGGTTAGCACAAAAGGTAACAGCCTCTGCATCGTCACCATTTACGTGAAGAACAGGGGCATCTACAATTTTAGCGATGTCAGTACAATATATACTGGTACGGGCATCATCGTAGTCGGTGGTAAATCCAACCTGGTTGTTAATAACAAAATGAATTGTACCTCCTGTAGTGTAGCCTGGCAAACCTGACATTTGAATCACTTCATACACAATGCCCTGACCGGCCACGGCCGCATCGCCATGAATAAGAATCGCCAACCCTTTCCTTAACTCCCCACCAAATTCATCATCAATCTGGCCACGGGTATACCCTACCACCAACGGATCGACCGCCTCCAGGTGCGAAGGGTTAGGAGTTAACTTCACATATATTTTATTTTTAGATGGTGTGTCAATATAGCTGGCATATCCAAGGTGATACTTCACATCCCCATCCCCCATCGTTAAATCCGGATTGGTATTCCCTTCAAACTCAGTAAAAATTTGTTCATAGGTTTTTCCAAGAATATTGGTGAGCACATTGAGTCTTCCACGGTGTGCCATACCAATTACGGTTTCTTTCACGCCCAACTCAGCGGCTTTATTAATGATCGTTTGAAGCGCAGGGATAGTGTTCTCTCCGCCTTCCAGCGAAAATCTTTTTTGACCCAGAAACTTGGTGTGCAGGAAGTTCTCGAATACTACAGCCTCATTCAGCTTTCCCAAGATTCTCCGCTTCTCTTCAAGGGTTGGATTGTTATTGTAATATTCGTTTTCGCACTTATTAAAAAACCACTGGCGCACATCATCATTGCGAATGGAGTTATACTCAAAGCCAATGGGGCCAATGTAAACAGTTTGAAGCTTAGCAATGATTTTGCGAAGGGTTGTTTTACCCATTCCAATCTCGGAACCTACTTCAAATTCTGCATCCAAATCAGCATCGGTAAGCCCAACACTTTTATGATCAAAATTTACATTGTGGTTTCTGCGTTGCCGAACAGGGTTTGTATTTGATTTTAAATGACCGAACGTGCGGTATTGAAAAATCAGGTTCCTTACCTGGGTTTCTTTTATGCTTGCGCTGTCTCCCACAGCCGCATGACCGTTCTCGCCATAGCGCTGCTGCGAAAATTCGTAGCCCTCAAAGAACTTCTGCCAGGTGGCATCCACGGAGTCAGGATTTTGTTTATAGGTTTGGTACAGCTGGTCGAGGTAGCCCACGTCTGCATTTGAGATGTATGAAAATTTGTCCATGTTGATTTTGAAAAGGAACCAAATGTAAAAAGAGCCTCCAAAATAAAAAAACCTAATAATCGCTTATTCAAATATAATGATTCAATCATTTTCCTTGGCTTTCTATGGCTCAAGGGTTGGTAGAATTAGAAAATAGGCTACCTTTGCAGTCCTTAAAAAACGGACGAGATCCAACATTTAAAACACTAAGAAAATGGCAGTAAAAATCAGGTTATCCCGCAGAGGTCGTAAGAAATTAGCTCTTTATGATGTAGTTGTAGCAGATGCAAGAGCGCCTCGTGATGGTAAATTCATTGAAAAAATAGGTACCTACAATCCTTCAACAGTGCCAGCATCCATAGTTCTGGATGAGAATAAGGCCTTCGACTGGCTTATGAAAGGCGCGCAGCCTTCTGATACGGTTCGGGCTATGTTATCCTATCGTGGCGTTACACTTAGAAGACATCTTCAAATTGGTGTTATTAAGGGTGCCATTACTCAAGAACAAGCTGATGCTAAATTGGCTGAATGGGTAAAAGCCAAAGAAGAAAAAATTCAATCTAAAATTGAAGGCATTTCAAAGGCTAAGCAGTCGGCTGCTAAAGCCCGTAAGGAAGCTGAGACTAAAGTGAAAGAGGCTCGCGCAGAAGCAATTCGTAAGAAAGCTGAAGTACCTGTTGCCGCTCCGGCTGAGACTCCTGCTGAAGGAGAAGCTCCTGCAGAGGCACAAGCATAATCTCACTCTATACTAATAGTAAAATGCCAATGCTCTGTATTGGCATTTTTTATTTTATGCTAGGATACAAAATGGATAACGCAACGCATTTCAAAATTGGGTACATCGCAAAAGCCCATGGCCTTAAAGGCGAAGTCACGCTTGTGATTACAGAACCCATTGATCTCGCTCTTCTTAAATCAGTTTTTGTTGAGACTAAAAATAACCTGGTACCCTACTTTATTGAAGCTGCCTCCGACCGGGGTGACAAGGCCTTTGTGAAGTTTGAAGACGTCAATTCCATTGAACAAGCCAGTGTGCTTAAGGGATGCAGCATTTATCTTAGTAAGGATGTACGTCCAAAACTAAAAAGAGGCGAATTCTACGATGATGAAGTCATCAACTTTGCGGTTGAAGATGAAAACGCTCAGCCATTAGGGACTATTAAAGAAGTCATGAAATCAGGAGCCAACCGATTACTTGCCCTGAATTATCTTGGGAAAGAAGTACTCATCCCGGTAAACGGACCTTTTATTGTCTCTGTAAATAAGACCAAAAAGAAAATCATCGTCCAACTTCCGGATGGTTTCTTAGACATCTAGTATTTCTTATCGAGCTAACGTACTTTAGCCCTATGCGCATCGACATTATTACGTGCCTTCCCCGCTTGCTCGACAGTCCTTTTTCAGATTCCATTTTGAAGCGGGCTCAGCAAAAGGGAATCGTTACAGTGCACGTCCATGACTTACGCGAATATGGTACCGGTAAACATCGCTCTACCGATGATTATGCATTTGGCGGTGGAGCCGGTATGGTGATGATGATTGAGCCAATTGACAACTGTATCAACAAACTAAAATCAGAACGGAGCTACAATGAGGTGATTTATATGAGTCCGGATGGCGAATTGTTTTCGCAGACAATTGCCAATGAACTCAGCCTTAAAGAGAACCTTATCCTATTGTGCGGACATTATAAAGGAGTTGATGAACGCGTGCGTGAACATCTCATTACGCGCGAAATCAGCATTGGCGACTATGTGCTTTCGGGTGGTGAACTGGCGGCTGCTGTCGTTTCAGATGCTGTCATACGACTGATCCCAGGCGTTCTTTCAGATGAGAGTTCTGCCCTTACCGATTCCTTTCAGGATGGCCTGGTGGCACCCCCCGTTTATACCCGGCCTGCAGAATATAAAGGCTGGAAAGTACCTGATGTCCTCCTCTCAGGCCATGAATCAAAAATTCAACAGTGGAAACATGAAAAATCACTTGAAAGGACCCAAAATCGGAGGCCAGATCTCCTGAAGGACTAAAAAATCTCTCAGGCAAACTCAGTTATTCTGGCTTTTACCCCTATATTTGCAGACCATTTAAAAAACCGAGCGTCATGGCCGATTTAATAAAAGAAGTAGAAAAAGAATTAGCCGCAAAACGGACTAATATCCCCGATTTTAAGCCAGGTGATACAATAAATGTGCACGTAAAAATCAGTGAGGGAAACAAGGAGCGTATTCAGCAATTCCAGGGCGTTGTTCTATATCGCAGAGGAAAAGGCACTAATGGTGAGAGTTTCTCCGTAAGAAAAGTATCGAATGGTGTTGGCGTGGAAAGAATTTTCCCGTTGCTAACCCCCAGCATTGACAAAATTGAGATGGCATTCTGACTGGAGAAGGTGCCGGTCG
>DAOOCD010000023.1:0-26118 GCA_035408225.1 Cyclobacteriaceae bacterium
ACAACAAACCTACGTTGTCACCAGCTTCACCTCTGTCAAGAATTTTGCGGAACATTTCCACACCGGTGATGGTAGAAGTCAGGTTCTCAGCACCCATTCCAAGGATTTGCACTGGATCTCCAGTCTTAATAATACCACGTTCGATACGACCGGTAGCCACTGTTCCACGACCCGTGATCGAGAATACGTCTTCTACAGGCATCAAGAAATCTTTATCAATCAAACGAACCGGGAGTGGAATAAAATCATCCACAGCCTTCATCAATTCTTCAACTTTCTCAACCCACTTAGCCTCGCCATTAAGCGCTCCAAGAGCAGAGCCTCTGATTACAGGCATCGTATCGCCAGGGAAGTTATAATAAGTCATTAATTCACGAACTTCCATCTCAACCAGGTCAAGCAATTCAGTATCGTCAACCAAGTCAACCTTGTTCATGAAAACTACCAGTGCAGGTACACCTACCTGACGAGCCAACAGGATGTGCTCGCGGGTTTGTGGCATAGGTCCGTCAGTAGCAGCTACTACAAGAATAGCTCCGTCCATCTGGGCAGCACCAGTAACCATGTTCTTAACATAGTCAGCGTGACCAGGACAGTCTACGTGTGCGTAGTGTCTTTTTTCTGTAGAATACTCAACGTGTGAGGTGTTAATTGTAATACCTCTTTCCTTTTCTTCAGGAGCGTTATCAATAGAAGAAAAGTCACGAACTGCAGCAAGGCCCTTCTTAGAAAGTACCTGTGTGATTGCAGCGGTGAGCGTAGTTTTACCATGGTCAACGTGACCAATAGTACCAATGTTTACGTGTGGTTTCGAGCGGTCAAATGTTTCCTTTGCCATATTTGAAAATTCCGGTTAAAGTTTAAAAGTGTATAATTAATTTAAGTAAGTTACTAATCTTAGCTTCTTCGTTAAGAAGCACTATACACCCTAAACATGTTAAGCCTTTCGAATAAGGGTTATTCGGTAAATCTTTTTGCACTTAAATGATAGTTGCTAGCTACCAGTGATCAAAGATTCATTTCTACAAATTTTCAAGTTCCTCAAATTATCCCGATCGATACCGGAATAAGTACTGTTTTCTACTTCAAAACATCAACATTCAAGAGCTGTTGAAGGGAATTGAACCCTCGACCTCTTCCTTACCAAGGAAGTGCTCTACCCCTGAGCTACAACAGCTTTTTTAGTTGTTGGTTATCAATTGTTCGCTGTCTGTCTCTAACATCTAACTCAGAGCGGGAAACGAGGCTCGAACTCGCGACCTATAGCTTGGAAGGCTATCGCTCTACCAACTGAGCTACTCCCGCATTACAATTTCAGATTTACGATTTCTGATTTTAGAATCGGCTGTCTCCACCCAAATCTCAAACCGCTAATCAAGAATCTAAAATCACTTGTGGGGAGAACAGGATTCGAACCTGTGAAGACATAAGTCAACAGATTTACAGTCTGTCCTCGTTGGCCGCTTGAGTATCTCCCCCAACGATTTTTAATATTATTAAGAACGTGTCTCAGGTCTTTGTTTAACCCTTTGTACCCATGATTTTGGCTTTCGCTAAAAAAATAGGAGTGCAAAATTATACGGTTTTTCGGTTTAGACAAACCCGATCGGCTAATAAATAGCAGGAAATGCAAAAGGAGACGGATACTGGCCTACATGAACACCAGATCTTTGACTACCTCGGGCCCAAATTCTTTTTGAAGTAAGTCGATAATCTTGGATTTATGAATAGAAAGGTCGTTTTTAAGAGCCGGGCTCTCTAATTCTACAAAAAGAACTTTGTTTCTGATATAGAGCCTTTTAGTTCGTTTTGCCACAGGTTTGCCAACCAGGCTCTCCCACGAATTAATCAGGTTAGCTTCATCAAACTTTGATTTGATATGGTACCTATTAAGCAATTGCTGTATAGCCTGCCCAATGTGCATCGAATTATTGTCGTTATCTAAATTTTTAGCCATTCCTGGTTGAAGGTACTATTTTCCAACACAAATAGATGGGCGCCTATTCGGGCCTCACTCAGAATTTGTTTGCTGCGGCCTTGCCGGGCATCAGTGATAAAAAGCTGGCCGAATGTACCTTGACTTACCAGTTTCATCAATTGTTGAATCCTTAAATCATCCAATTTGTCAAAAATATCATCCAGGAGCAGAATCGGTTTAACCTGTTTTTGCTCAGCCAGAATCTGAAACTCTGTCAGTTTCAATCCGATAAGAAATGACTTTTGTTGCCCTTGTGAGCCAGCACGCTTTAACTCTTGTTCATTAAGCACAAATAGGAAGTCATCGCGGTGTATGCCCGTTGTTGTTCGTTGTAGGATCAGATCGCGTTGAAGATTCTTCTTGAGGAGTGCGCTGAAACTTGTCTCCTCAAGGTCAGACCGGTATTGAATATTGGCCTTTTCTTCAGACTCTTGTACCAGAAAATCATAGTGTTGCTTGAATTTTGGAATGAATTCCATTAAAAATCCCTTTCGGATTTTATGGAGATACGTTCCCGACTCAACTAATTTTAAATCATAACTATCGAGCAAGTCAGCATCTACTTTTCCGGATTCTGAAAAAGAACGAAGCAGACTATTACGCTGCTTAAGCTGATGATTATAAACTATCAGGTAATCGAGATAATGTCGATCCAACTGGCTTATCAGCGAATCAAAAAATCTGCGCCTGAGTTCCGAGCCATCCCAGATCAATTCAATATCCTGTGGAGCAATTAGCACAACTGGATATTTCCCTACATGTTCCGAAAATTTAACAGGCTCCTGTTCATCCTCCCGAACTATTTTCTTTTCTCCTTGCTGAAAGGAGCACATCACTTCCTTTTGCTTATTGTCTATGGCAAAGGTACCCTTAATCAAAAATCCACTTTGACCATGGTGGATATTTTGCAGGTCGTAAGGATTAATGGCACTTTTAGTAAAAGACAAATAATAGATAGCGTCCAGCAAATTGGTTTTTCCGATGCCGTTTTTTCCTAAAAAGCAATTGATTTTATCCTCAAAGTTTAACGTCACCTCCTGGTGATTCTTAAAATTATAAAGTCTTAATTTTTGAAGGAACACAGCTACAATTATAAATATTCTAATTAAGCGACCGCTATTTGGCGATTGGCAATGGGTGGCGTATTTTCGCAACTCACATTTTCAATCAAAATTAGCAATTATGGCAACAGCCCAAGCTAAAGGAACGTCACCTAAAAAAGAGAAGAAACCCTACTCAAAGGAAACTTACATGTTCTGGTTCGAGAGCATGCTTCTGATGCGAAAATTTGAAGAGAAAGCAGGTCAGTTATACGGCATGCAGAAAATCCGGGGGTTTTGTCATTTATATATTGGCCAGGAGGCCTGCGCATCGGGTGCAGTTAGCGCTTTACGTAAGGGCGACAAATACATTACCGCCTATCGCGACCACGCACATCCATTGGCTTTGGGTACCAGCCCAAATGCTATCATGGCCGAGTTGTATGGTAAAGAAACCGGAGTTTCTAAAGGAAAAGGCGGTTCGATGCACATTTTTGATAAAGAACATAATTTCTTTGGTGGTCATGGAATTGTGGGAGCTCAGGTGCCGCTTGGGGCGGGAATCGCTTTTGCTGAAAAATATAATAAGACCGGGAACCTATGTATCTGCTATATGGGTGATGGGGCCGTTCGTCAAGGCGCATTTCACGAGGCACTTAACCTGGCCATGCTCTGGAAGATTCCGGTGATCTTTGTAATCGAGAATAATGGATATGCCATGGGTACATCTGTGCAACGCACATCCAATGTTCACGAACTCTATACCCTTGGAGAATCTTATGATATACCTTCTGAACCCGTTGACGCCATGAATGTTGAGGCGGTTCATGATTCTGTTGAAAGAGCTGCCGAGCGAGCCCGTGCTGGTGAAGGACCAACTTTATTAGAGTTCAGAACCTATCGCTACAAGGGTCACTCAATGTCCGATCCTCAAAAATATCGTTCGAAAGAAGAAGTTGAAGAGTATAAACAGCGCGACCCAATTGAACAGGTGCGTCACACTATTCTTGAGAAAAAAATTGCTACTGAAAAAGAGCTTGAAACCATCGAACAAAAAGTAGATGCGCAAGTAGCCGAAAGCGTAAAGTTTGCGGAAGAGTCTAATTTCCCCGATCCTTCAGAAGCGTTAAAGGACATCTATGCTGAACCCAACTATCCATTTATCATGGATTGATCCTGCTTTTGTTTAATAAGTACGAATTCTTAGTTTTGCGTCCCGTTCTGAAAACATCCGAACGGGACTTTTTATTTTAAGAAACATGGCAAAGAAGGAAGAACACAAGGATTTACTGGAAAATCCTGAAGTCATTCAGGAGAAATTGGTGAGCGTTGAAGGCTGGTTTGAAAACAACCCTAAAACAGCTCTTGGTATTGCAGCCGGAATTTTATTAATCGTTGGGGCCTTCTTTGGATACCGTTATTATATCGGTAATCAAGATGGAATTGCGCAGAAAGAGATGTTCCAGGCGGTACGGTATTTTGAAGCCGATAGTTTGAATCTTGCGCTTAATGGTGACGGCAACAATCTTGGCTTCCTTCAAATCATTGATGATTACGGCAGAACTGATGCCGGTAACCTGGCCAATTACTATGCAGGTGCTATCTATTTGAAACAGGGAAAATACCCATTGGCTATTTTCCACCTTGAAGATTTTAGTGCCAGCGATTTACTTGTACAGGCGCGTGCTTACAGCCTGATGGGCGATGCTTATATGGAGCAGAAGGATTACGAAAATGCGGCCAAGTATTACGACAAAGCGGCTACGTTCAAGCCTAATAAAGAATTTTCACCAACCTATTTAATGAAAGCAGCGTTGGCCTATGAAAAGCTAAATAAGAACGAAAAAGCCAAAGAGGCTTATCAAACTATTATTGATAAATATTGGGAATCAAGCGAGTTACAAAATGCAAGGAAATTTAAGGCGCGTTTGGAAAGCAACTCTTAAGATCATTTCATTATTATGAAAGGGATCGCTTACCGCGATCCCTTTTTTATTTCTTATTTTTATAGTAAATCGTTTTGTACATGGATACGACAGCTATTAAAAAGGAACTTCACGATTATATCGATGCAGCTGATGACCGATTCCTCGCATTAATCTATGGGATGATTCTGGCTGACAAACAAGAGTTGGAGATTCCTGACTGGCATAAGAAAATTATTGAAGAAAGACTAGAAGATTACGAGCGAAACCCCCAGAATGTAATTTCCTGGGAAGAAGTTAAGTCTCAAATAGAAAAAATGAGATGAACTATTCGCTGGTTTTCTATCCACTAGCGAATCAGGAAATAATTGAATCTATTCGGTGGTATAATTTTGAGAAGGAAAACTTGGGATTTGAATTCTATGAAGAACTAAATGCTCAATTATCTTTATTAGCCAAAAACCCCAGACACTACTCCATTCGGTTTAAAAATATTCGCACCTCACGCATCAAAAGATTCCCTTATTTAATTTATTTCAGAACAAATGAAAAAGATGCCACGCTAACAATATTGGGAGTTTTACATACCAGTCGTAATCCACAAACAATTAAAGAAGAAATTAATGGCCGGCACACTTAAATCTGTTTCATCAAAGAGCAAAATCGATTTATCGAAAAAGAAATTCGCTATTGTAGTGGCTGAGTGGAATGAGGAAATCACAGAACCTTTATTTCAGGGAGCCTACAATGCACTCATAAATTTAGGCGCAAAGAAATCACACATCGTTCGCAAAACCGTACCTGGTAGTTTTGAGTTACCCCTGGCAGCACAATGGATGGCGGAAAAAAAAGATATTGATGCGGTTATCTGTTTAGGCTGCGTGATCCAGGGTGATACTGCACACTTTGATTATATCTGCCAGGGTGTAACGTACGGAATAATGAAAGTAAGTTTAAAAACAAATAAAGCCATTGCCTTTGGAGTATTAACTACTATGAACAAGCAACAAGCGATGGATCGGGCGGGTGGTAAGTTGGGCAACAAAGGTGAAGAAGCTGCGCTGACGGTAGTGAAGATGCTGGAATTCTAAGAATAAGAATAATCTATAAAAGGAAAAAAAGGGAATCAAAATTGATTCCCTTTTTCTTTATGGTATCATTACTGTTTACATGTTCTTCACAATCTCATTAGCAAACTCAGAACACTTCAGTAACGTTGCGCCTTCCATCTGACGATGGAAATCATACGTTACGCGCTTGGTCGAAATTGCTTTTTCAAGACCGCGGTTAATCAGGTCTGCAGCTTCCTGCCAGCCCATGTATTCCAGCATCATTACACCCGAAAGAATTACAGAGCCCGGATTTACTTTATCCTGCCCGGCATACTTCGGTGCCGTACCATGGGTAGCTTCAAAGATTGCATGACCCGTAATGTAGTTGATGTTGGCACCCGGTGCTATACCTATACCACCCACCTGGGCAGCCAACGCATCGCTTAAATAATCACCATTAAGATTTAATGTAGCAATTACTTCAAAATCTTCAGGGCGGGTTAACACTTGTTGAAGTGTGATATCTGCAATGGAATCTTTAATTAGAATTTTACCTTTTGCGAGTTCAGCCTTTTGTTCGGCATTGGCAGCCTCTTCGCCTTTTTCTTTCTTGGTCTTCTCCCACTGATTCCAGGTATACACTTTATCAGCAAAATATTCTTTCGCAACTCCATAGCCCCAATCGCGGAAAGCACCTTCGGTATACTTCATGATGTTACCCTTATGCACAAGTGTTACCGACTTTCTGTTAAATTTAATCGCATAGGCAATAGCACTATGGATCAACCGAACACTACCGCTATAACTTACTGCTTTTAAACCAAGACCCACCTGAACATCGTTGTTCATGTTGGGAGCACCAACCATTTTCCAGAATTCTTCAGATTTCGCTTTCGTGTTGAAACGGATCTTTTTGAATTCCTTAGGAAACTCTTTCTCGATAAAATCCAATACCTTTTGTGCTTCGGGTGTCCCCGATGCAAACTCAATACCTGCATAGATATCCTCGGTGTTCTCACGGAAGATAACCATATCTACTGCGCCTGGGTTTTTAACTGGTGATGGGACGCCTTGATACCAACGCACCGGACGGAGACATACATACAAATCCAAAATCTGGCGGAGTGCAACATTCAAAGAACGAATACCACCCCCGATAGGAGTAGTAAGTGGTCCTTTTATACCTACTAAATATTCTCTGAAAGCATCCAGAGTTTCATCTGGAAGCCAGTTGCCTGTTTTGGTAAAAGACTTTTCACCTGCCAATACTTCTTTCCAGTTTATTTTCTTCTTGCCGCCATAGGCTTTTGCTACCGCTGAATCAAATACATGCTGCGAAGCACGCCAGATATCGGGTCCTGTTCCGTCACCTTCAATAAATGGAATGGTGGGATTTTCAGGAACTGTAAGTTTTCCGTTGCTGATGGTAATTTTCTGATCGCTCATTTTCTTATTGATTAAAATTGAAATCGGCTAATAATTGGGCGAAATTAGAAATTATCGAGGTAATTGAAACTACCGCTCAATACTTCTCTTCCTGATTGGGGAAATCTTTCGCCTTAATATCATTAACATAATTACCTACCGCCTTGGTAATTACAGTATGTAAATCGGCATACCTGCGTAAAAAGCGTGGTTTAAAATCCTTGGTAATACCCAGCATATCCTGCATAACAAGTACCTGCCCATCTACATCGGGGCCAGCCCCTATTCCAATAACAGGTATGGTTAAACTCGAGGCTACCTTTTTTGCTAATTCGGCTGGAATCTTCTCCAGCACCAAACCAAAACAACCACATTCCTGAAGCAACAAAGCATCTTCGATGAGTTTGTTTGCCTCCACCTCTTCTTTAGCCCGAACGGTATAGGTTCCAAACTTGTAAATGGATTGTGGGGTTAAGCCCAGATGGCCCATTACCGGCACCCCGGCACTTAATATTCTCAGAACAGATTCTTTAACTTCACTCCCTCCTTCTAACTTAACCGCATGTCCACCCGACTCTTTCATGATTCGAATTGAAGACCGCAAGGCCTCACCAGAACTTCCCTGGTAATAGCCAAATGGAATATCCACGACCACCAGCGCTCTCTTTACCGCTTTCACTACAGACGAGGCATGGTAAATCATCTGATCTAAGGTGATAGGTAGCGTGGTTTCATTGCCCGCCATCACGTTGGAGGCTGAATCGCCAACCAGTATCACATCAATACCAGCCCCATCAATAATGCGAGCCATGCTATAATCATATGCCGTAAGCATGGCGATCTTCTCACCGCGGTTCTTCATTTCCTGAAGCTGGTGGGTAGTGATCCTTTTTACATCTGTTGATTTGTGAACTGACAAGGGATTTAGTTTAGTGAAGTCAGAGGAGATATACAGCTGATTTTTTTCCGAGGACTACTTCCACATGGTCATTGAGAATAGTCGTTAACTGATATCCCGTATACGTAGGAGTTATCGGAAACAAGGTATTACTCCGGTTTACTAATACGGCTACTTCAATCTTCTTGACTTCGGTGATCAAGAATGGTTTCATTCCATACGCCAACGTGCGGCCGGTATTCAACACATCATCAATAAGTATGATGCATTTCTTTTTAAGTTCTTTAGCCTCAACATCCAATGTAACTTCAGATTGTTGAGGAGCCAGCTTATCCAGCGTTACCTTCACCACCTTCAAAGCAATAGGAGAAATAGCTTCAAGTTCTGTTGCCAGAAGTTTTGCAAATGAATAACCCTGGCCATCGAGGCCTGCCAATACAAGAGTCTTCTCTTTAAAATTATTTTCAAAAATTTCGTAAGCAATACGCCTGATCTTTTGATCAACCTGATCAGAATTAAGAATCAATGTTTTTTCGGACGTTTGACTCATGGCAATGGCACAACTTTGCTGTCCTTGAAAGTAGAAAGAATAATGGTTGATTGCATGTTATCCACCACTTCTATCGTAGTAACTTTTTCGAGCATGATATTCTGATACGAAGGAATATCCGGGGCGACAATTTTCAAAATGAAATCTGCCTGACCTGTTACATGATGACACTCTATAACTTCTTCGATGGTTTGGATTGCGCTTACAAACTTGGCAATGTTTTCTTTGTTATGCCCTTTCAACGATACCATGACAAAAGTAGAAACCCCTAACCCTACAGCCGCCATATCAACCACGGCATGGTAACTCTTGATAACACCCGAATTTTCAAGTTTTTTTACTCTTTCCAGTGTTGGCGCAGGCGACAATCCGATCTCATGCGCTAGTTGAGCATTCGTAATGTTTGAGTTCGCCTGCAAGATTTCTAAAATCTTACGGTCGGTAGGGTCAAGTTTGTGCTTCATCAAAAGAAAAGGTAAGTTTTAATATTACGCCATAGTAAAATTAAAATAAAATTCCGGCTTGGTACTATCTCAAGATATAAAATTCTTCGTTATGAGATTCTAGCGGATAACGGAAAACTTAAAAGTGTAAGGGTTATTTCCAGTTGAATAGGAAGCCAAATAAATTCCTGGCGCTAGTTGACTTACATTTATTTCTACCTGGTTTAAGCCATGCAATAGATTGTAATATGTTTGATTCAAAACTGCTTGACCCGATGAATTGTAAATAATAACCTGAAGCGATTCAAGGTCCTGATTGATCCAATCAAGATAGATTATATCATTGGCCGGGTTAGGGTAAGGTTGAATAAAAGTTATTTCATTTTCAAGATTTATGCACTCACGGTTATCAAAAGCGTTCGAATCTCCCGCGATTAATACCTCGGCACACACATAGCGAAGATTATCTGGTAGAATAGATGTGGTTAACGTACGGGTTATGGACTGATTGGGTGGAATAGTGCCGGTAAGCCTTTCTTTAATTTCAGTATTACCTGACAGATCCAGATAAATTTCAGGGTTTGTAATGGTGATATTACCTTTATTCTCAACCGTTACGGTTGCAATTAATGTACCACCTGTATTGATTTCTAACCTAAATTCAGAAAGAACCGCATTAATTTGGGGTACTACTACCTGAACATCTTTTTTTACGCTGTCGGTGCAGCCAATAGCATTACTGGCAATTAATTCAACGGCATAAGTTCCCAACTTATCGAATACAAAGGAAGGCGAAAACTGAGCGCTGGTTGAGTTACTTGCATCGTTGAAATTCCATAAAAAATTGGTTGCCGCTATAGATGTATTTGTAAAGTCAACCGTTAATGGAGCTCCCCCGTTCTCTGGTGTCATTGTAAACCGGGCGATCGGTGGCTGAACAATATTTATCGATTTAGTAACTGAATACACACACCCTGATAAGCGAGTTGAATTTAGTTTAACCGGATAGCTACCTACCGATGAAAATACATGTTGCACTGGAGATCCGCTGCCTGGTTGTCCTGCAAAATCCCAAATACTGGAAACTGCTGGGTCAACTCCACCAGAATTTGTTTCCGTAAAGATAGATGGCTTAGTGGCACACGTACTTTGTGAATTGAAATCAATTGAAACCGGTACAGGAATGGTTATGGTTTTTGAAATCTGGCTCACACAGTTATTGTTTCCGGTAACCGTCAACATGGCATTCTGAAGTCCGGTGGTGTTGAATGCATGAGTTACATTCTTAGTCGTATAGGAGATGTTTTGAATAGACCATAGCCAAGCCTTGACATCAGCACCCGAGGCATCAGTAAATTGTGTAGGCTGATTCAAACATGCCGGAGTATTTGAAAAATTTACTGTCGGTGAAGGTTGTATTGTAATTGTTTTCTGAATCGTGTTACTGCATCCAAAATTAGAAGATACGCCCAGTGAAACCTGGTAATCTCCCGCTTCATTGTAAGTATAGGTAGGGTTTGTTTGTGTTGAACTTCCATTACTAACATCACCAAAACTCCACAACCTGCTGGTAATATTACTATCGGTTAAGGGCGGAGTCAAGTCATTGAATTGTGAGGGTGACCCCGCACAGGAAAAGGGAGGGAGATCGAGCGAGAAGTTGGGTTGAGGTTGGGAGTAGATGGTGATGGGTTTCGTTACAAAATTTTGACAGCCGGATGCATTAGTTGCTTGCAGTGTTACCTGATACAGGCCAGAATTCATGTATGAGTTAATTCCATTTTGCTGGGACGAAATATTTCCATCATCAAAATCCCAGACATAATCGACAACTGCTCCGGTTGTTGTATTGGTGAACGTGATAGAGGCACCCTGACAACCATTTGAAAATTCAAAATCAGGGGCCGCCCCGACCTGAACAGAACTGATGTTCTTTATTATTTCGCTCTCACACCCAGGGATCATAGACTTTAGCTTGATCTGTTGAGGTTGATTGGAAGAAAATTGCGCTGACAAATCAAAGTTGGATGAAACTATAATCCCATTCAAACTCCACTCCCATTCGGGATTAGAAGCAACATCAAAAGAAGATGTATTACCAAAATTATAAGATTGATTTGTACAATAAGGATTGGCTGTTGGCAATATGAAATCAGCGATTGGTTTGTTATACATGGTAACAGAGTTCTTCACAAGATTTTTACAGCCATTGTTAGAGTTTACTATTAGTATTGCTTCATAATCTCCGGCCTGAACATATTGATGAGTTGGGTTGGATTGGGCAGATGTATTCGTGTCTCCAAAATCCCAATCATAACTCGTGATGGTAGCAGTGTTGCCTTGCGCCTGAAATAGAACATCGTTCTGCGCACAATTATTTTGTGTAGTAAAAGCTATTTCAGGAGCGATTGAATTTGAAACGGAAATGTTCTTTGACTTTGAGACTGAAACGCCAGTGAGTGATTTTGTTAAGGCTACGGTATACATGCCCGGTAACGAATAATGAACGATGGGTTTCGCAAAGTCCGGATCATCAACAACTACTGGGCAGGAAGGAGAATACTTAACTTTTGAAATTTTACCTGTTCCTTGGTCAACAACCGAAACATTCCAGACGGAATTCTCCTTTGCAACACCAAGTCCGTACGAATTCTGTAAACTAGCACCAAAGCTTCCCTCGTTGATTATAGTCGGAGTTGGGTTATTTAGATCGCTACCAAAACTCGTTTTGTAAAATGCTCCACCGAGCGAAGTGCTTAACAGGAAAAATTCGGCACCTTCTTTCACAATGCGCAACCGGCCTCCGTTTACAACATCGGTGCCCGTAAGTTTCTCAATTGTGGGAGAGCTGAAAAGCTGCGTGCCGAACTTCAATCGATAAAGATTCCCATTTCCGAAGTTTGTGGCAAATCCAAACCATTCGTCACACTCTTTGATCAGATCAACATCTCCAAGATTATTCTGGTCAGGTACATTTACTGAATTAATTATGTCGGTTGGAGCCGGAGCGCTTAGATCGAAGCCAAGCCTCACAATGGTAAACTGGTTGGTTGCACTGGATAAAATACAAACCCAGCCATCTGTTTCATCACGGCCCACTGCCAAGCCTGAGTTTACGTTGGTAAATCCAGAAGCAAGCGTGATAATTGTAATAGGGTTTGAAAGTTTGTCACCAAAAGAAAGCTTAAGCAATTCACCACCGGTTGAACCTGCATTGTGAATTAGGCCAAACCAACCATCATCATTTTTAATTATGCGTATCTGACCTGGTTGGTTAAGGGCCCCACCCAAATTTCCTAAGTTATCAATTGCTGTGGGTGGGCTATTTATTCCATTGGCATACTGAAGCCGGTATAAAATACTTGACCAAGTGCCAGTAACAAAACCGTACCAGCGATTACCATCTTTTACAAAGTCAATACCTGGTCTTCCCAAGGCTGCCGATAGTGTATAATCCAACTGAGCTGATGGACTTTGATTAAAATCTCCTGAACAGAAATCCCAATCTCTCAAGCTAGCCATGCCTGTATCCTCCACCACAGTACGTTCATTCAGGCATACAGCTGGGTTTATTGAAAAATCTATTAAAGCACATTGAGCAAAACTATGAATTTGGCCACCGATAATTAAAAGGCAAAAAAATAGAGGTAAGCGGACCTTCATTTGAGTACCCGGCTTCAGAATAAGTATCCGTGCTCCAGAATTTTATGAAGGCCAGCCTCTAGTGAAATAAGTTCACGTTCAAGAATGGACTTCATTTTACTATTATCAGGCTGTCTTCTGGTCATATCACCTTCCTTGAGTGGTGGTAAAAACTCTATTTTGGACTTTGATTTGGTTAGTCGGATGATTAATTCAGCCAGCTGAAGAATAGTAACATCCTTTTCGTTTCCTATATTGATAACATCATTGATCAATAGGTTATTTTCCAGAATAGAGAGTATACAATTGGTGTTATCGTCAATGTGACAAAAGGTTCTGGTTTGTTTACCTGCCCCGTAAATGGTAATGGGTTCATTTTTAAGGGCGGCATTTACAAACTTAGAAATAACGAAATCGGTGCTTTGCTTGGGTCCATACGTATTGAAAAATCGGAAAATGGTGAAGGGCAAGCCATACTCTTTTTCGTAAGACCTACAAAAAGCTTCTCCTACATTTTTTACTACGGCATAGGGTAGTCTGGAATTAAGCGGAGTAGTCTCTTCATGTTGCGGGAGCTCTACCGGCTCACCATACACTTCTGATGAGCTGGAGAAAAAAACTCGCTTAACACCAGTATTTTTGCTTAAGCTTAGAATATTCTTGATTCCTTGTAGGTCTTCAAGGACCATAATAGGGTTTTCTATGGTGCGCTTCACGCCAACCACCGCAGCATAATGAAAAACAAAATCGAACTGAAAGCTCGTCATGATGGCCGCGATGTCGTGGTAATTGTTCACATCACACTTAATAAACCTACTATTTTGGTTCCTTGAGACTTTGCGGATATCACCGGTTAGTAAGTTGTCTACCGAAACGACAAAATATTTTCCCTGTTCGAGCAACTTGTCTGCCAAAGAACTTCCAATAAAACCAGCACCCCCAGTAATTAAAACCTTGTTCATTACACAATATTATTTCGCACAAATGTACAAAGACCCAGACAAGTTTTTATGAAGACCGTAGCGCACTAAACAATTCTAAAATTAAGAGTGGTATACATGTTTATACACATTCTCTGCAATCTCAAAGCTCCGGTATTGTTTAGCGATGTGGCGAATCTTAGTACGGATATCAGGTTGCTTTCGAATTGTATCTATACTTTCTACAGCCATTTGATAGGCCCTCTGATTAAAATCATTGAGGATAGCACCTATATTATTTTTCTCTATGATAGCTGAATCATCTGAGATATGAGCCGGAATAACAACGGGTAGCCCGAGAGCCCAATATTCTCCGTCCTTTATAGGAGTGCAGTAACGTTTTGTTGGAATTGGTTTTACAGGTGTCAAGGCAAAGTCAGCAAGCCCAATATATTTTGGAACCTCACTATGCGGAACAAACTTCATCAGAACACAATTCATATCAACTCCGGCACGATTACAGTATACCGTTATTTCTTCATCGGAGTGACTGGTGAGAATAAGAAACCGAAATGCATTGCCCCAATGATTTGAGGCAACCTTAATGAAGTCAAAAATTTCATCCGCCAGATAAATACCACCAAACTTTCCAGCATAGACACAAACAATTTTATCTTCCAAGGCAAGTTGATGACGAAGCGCTTGATCATTCATAACTTCTTCATTGAACAACGTCAAATCGACACATGCCGGTTTTACAAAGAAGTTCTTTATATCAACATGGTATTTGCTCTTTGCATACCCACGCATACCTTCTGTGGCCGAAATGACACAGGATGCACGTTCAGTCTGCTTTCGCTCTAGCCAAAAAAGTAATTTAAAAGCCAGGCCTTCTCTTTTCCATGTGCCATTCTCCACCATGGCCTCTGCATGAGGCTCATAGCTATCCAATATCAATTTTCGATTTAGTAATACAGATAAGAAGTAACCAATAGCTCCTGGTGGTGTACACCAGCTATGAATCACAGAAATTTTTCTTATGATGATAAGCGAGATCAGTTTTAAAGAAATTCCTATCCATAGTACAAATGCAGCAATACCAAAGGGCTTATAAATAAATGGCAACCAGTATATACCATCCTGCTCCAGTTTTCTCGCAATCATTTCACGTTTTGATTTTTCAAATACACTTTGATCCTTTTCAAGTGTGACTAAATAGATTGAACTGCCGGGAGGTACGTTCCTTTTAATTATGCCTAAATAGGGCAACGTATAAGTTTGAATCAGTGCATCGGGGTAACTCCAATAGGTTAAAATTAAAATGTTTTTCATCCCAACAGATTTAAAACCCTATTAGCAGTTTGAAAATAACCAAAAAACGCTTTTTAAACACTTCACCGGGGAAGCGAATAATGCCTTTCAACAAATAATGAAGCACATCTTTTTTATTTTCATTTGCAATGGCGAGATGAAGTGCAGCATAAGTACATGCACTAGCCACAGTTTTATTTAAGTTTGCACCAAAGCGCTTTTTGTTCATCTCATCCAGCAAGACGTGGTGAATAAACCGGTCAATTTTCAATTTTATTTTAGAGGTATCCACACTCATCACACTTCTTTCATCATGTTGAATGACTGTGGAAGTAATGGTGTTGTCGGTTAAAAAAAGATATCGCGCACTCATCCGAATCCACAACTCCCAATCTTCGAGGGATGATAATGCCCGGTCTTCGTTAAATTCATTTACAATGATTACATCCCTTCTTATAAATACACAATTGCAACTCAAAATATTACCAGAAAGAATCTGTCTGTTGATGGAATGGATATTCTTTACCGAGCGTACAACCTTGCTATGCTCATCTTTAATGTCATATCCTAAATTGAAGATTTCAATTTCTTTATGCGAGTCATAGAAATTTCTGGCAACCTGCAAGTGATTCGGGTAAACGACATCATCGGAATCAAGAAAATTGACATACTGCCCACTTGATACTTTCGCACCAAAATTCCGGGCTGCCGCTCGCTCAGCATTTTCTTTTTTATAATAATGGATTTTAGCGCTTACAATACCTTTTACAATAGCTTCCGTATCATCCGTACTGCCGTCATCTACCACAATAATTTCAAAATCCTGAAACGATTGAGCCAATACTGATTCTATGGCTTTTCGGATAAACCCAGCACGGTTGTAGGTGGGAATTACAACACTAAAGAAAGGATTATTTGTCATAGAGTTTTTTCAGCGAAGCAAGCATACGCTCCACTCCGAACCGCGAAAATACATCTTGTCTGCCATTTTCAACAAGATGCTCTCTTAAATCATTGTCCGTCCAAAGCCGATCCAGTGCATTATAAATACCTTCTGAATCTTTAAAATCAACAACCAAAGCATTTCGGTCATGTTGAATAAATTCCGCAGCAATGCCAGATAGGGTAAATACGGAAGGAATGCCAGCAGCGAGCGCTTCAACATAGGTTTGTCCAAATGCCTCGCATATCGGATCAACAGGTGTATGGACATAAAGATCAAAGACAGCATAAAGCGCTGCGACATCCTCTTCAAAAGGAATAAGGATCGTGCGATCGGCTGGAATTGATTTCAACAGTTCTTTAATAACACCATGGTAAGGCCCCGAAGCATTTGCAATAATCAAGCACGCATTAGGGTTCTCATTTAGAAACTTTTGGAATGCCGGAATTATAAATTGAATTCCTTTCCATTCAATGTGCCTGCCAATAATACCTACAGCAGGATGGTACTTCCGAATCTGCCATTTTTCTCGAATGTGTTCAGTACGCTCAAGGGACACTTCGGCAAAAACATTCAAATCAAAACCATGTGGTAGTTTCACCACTTTTGATCGTGGCACATGCTCCAGCTCAAAAAGCGTCTTGTCGGTTGCCTGACTAATTGAAATAATATCTGTTGCCATCCGATTACTCCATATATCAAACCGAACACCGTGTGGGTGATACACATGATGATAATTGCTGTTATGTCGCGTATAGATTCTTTTGTGGATGCCAGTAAGCCATGCGGCTGTTAGTCCTATTAACTGGGCATCAAATAAATGAGCATGAACAACCTGGGGTCTTTTAATAAAGAGATAAAAGAATGTTTTAAGAAAAGCGAATAGAAAATCCCGCTTGTTGCGATAGAAGAATCGTTTAACCTCTATTGACTTATCTATCAGAAAATCTTCAAGTGAAGAGGAGGTGGCGTTGAGTAAGATAAATGTAATCCTATAGTCATTCTTTAATCGCGATGCGATCCATTCAAAGGCAAGAGACTTGTGAACTTGCGAAACGATATACACAATATGTTTCTGCTTCATAATCTATTGTGCTATAATATCGAAATGACAATTACTGAAATCAGTGCTGGTAGTTATTATTGTTTTGTTTTCAGAATGTTCAATTTTTGTATATCCCATTTTAAAAAGGAATTCAATTAAAGATTGCGCTGAATCCGATTGCTCTTTCAAATTATTGTCATTCACTTCAATAAAAAGCAGTGGCTTGAATTTTTGAAGTACCTCTTGAGCGCCTTGCAGTGCCTTCAATTCAAAACCCTCTACATCAATCTTTATCAAGTCCAGTTTTTTTAAATCGTTTTGTTGAACATAAAAATCTAAAGTTGTGACCTTCACTTTTTTTCCTTCCTTGCTGTTCGTGTAAATGCGGGTTCCTCCTCTATTATTTTCTACTTGAGCTTTGAGAAATAATTCCTGCTCTATATCGCCTAATGCAACATTGTTGAGGCGAATATTGGTGAAGGAATTTAAACTAAGATTTCCGGATATCTTCGAAAATATAAAGGGCTCAGGCTCAAAGGAGTGAATCATCCCCAAATTGCCTACACGTTTTGACATGCCAAACGTAACCTCTCCAATATTAGCGCCAACATCGAACACCACATCTCCTTCTTTTAGTAATTGATATAATGCATTACGCGGCTCTGCCTGGATACCGTAAAAAACCAGCCATTCCATATAATCACTTATATCCAGTTCGTACTTTACACCATTGCGAGTTACTTTACGAAACGAATTTTTTGGATATACCCGATAAAGCGGAGGAAGCCGGGCTATGAATTGATTGGGATTCTTATTGTTCGTTAGAGTAGCTAAAATCCTTTCAAGCAGAGGCACCTTGAAAATTTCTTTAGGTAAATCAATTAGTCGCTTACTCATTATTCCAAAAGCTTTAAGAATTCTGCATCATCCTTTGTGCATACCAGATAATTACCATAATGAAGAGCTCCTAATTTTTTAACACGCGCAGGACCAGTTTTTTCATTTAGTGAAAAGTATAGATAGTCAAACTCCTTCAATATTTCATTGACTTGGCTCGCCACATCTTCATTCAAAATTTCAATAATCATGGCTGGTCTGTTCTTTCGCAACACTTTCAGTGCCCCTCGCAATACGGCAGGCTCATGCGTTTCTACATCAATTTTTAATAAATCAATTTGTTTCAATTTAGCTTGTTCACAATAATCATCAAGTGTAGTTACTTCCACCTGTGTGGGAATGACAGCTCGATCTGGCGGGTTTGTGTTTTCGTTAATCGTAACACTATAAACATGATCAGTTGGCAAATCATAAATAGTTGCATACCCTTTAAAATCAGAAATACCATTACAAACTGAAATCACATCAAATTGATTTACTTCTACATTTCGCTTCAATTTTTCAAATACTCTTTTGACCGGTTCGAAAGCGAAGACTTTCGAACCTGGATTTACCGTCTTAGATACTAAGGCAAATACTCCTGTGTTTGCACCAATATCCATAATGAACTTTGATCTAATCGACATTGCAATCCAAATTTGCATAGAGACTTTCTCCCACCCTCCATCAACACCTTTCCAGAAAAGTTCATTTTCTAACTGATAGCCGTAATGATACATTTTAAAGCTTCTGTTCTCAATCGAAACAGAGATTAAACCTTCAAAATGTAAATGTTTAAAAACTCCTTCAGGCAACGAAAATAACCGCAACAAAAGGAAAACTTGTTTCTTAAAAGGCAATGCCGAATAGATCTTTTTTAGAATATATTTCATTAACCAGAAATCTTTTTTGAATACCCAATAAAAAGATATATGGACAAAAGTAAACTTGTGAGACTAAAATAAAGTCTATCAAACATTCTTGCATTTGGAATCAGTTTCAGAAACCAAAAGAGTATTGGTTTGGCTTTTGAAAGAGTTGCCATGATTATTTTTTTGTAGATAGAATAGTTTAACGCAAGTTCTTCATGACCAAAACTCACAGCTATTTGAAGCGTCACTCCATTTCTTTCTTTTCTCATCAACCAATTTCTCAGTTCAAGGCGATCTCTCTCGTTATGATAAAGGGTGCAGCTTTTATCCAAATAAAACCGCACACCCTTTTCTTTGGCCCGCTGAATAAAATCATAATCTTCGGCACCTGCGTGAGGAAAATTTTCATTATACCCCCCTACTTCTGTAAAAATAGATTTTCGTATAGGCAGAAAATAACTTGCTCCATCTTTTAGTTCAAACACCATATCCTCACGCCATCCTTTACCTAACCATCCTTGAACGCTCGTAAATCCTTGCGCTATTAAGTAACGACCAAATTGGAATTGAGTAAGATGCTGTTGAAGTGCTGGTGGATATATCCAATTGAATAAATGAATTTTTAGCGAATCATGAGTTGCTACGTTTAGCGCTCGTACTATGCTGTCTGGTGGAATTATGAAATCATCATCCATGAACAAAAGAATTTCGGCTTGCGACATTGATGCACCGAGATTTCGTGCTGAAGCTACTCCACTTTTAGGATTATGAACTAGTATTACATTGTTCCATACTGAAGGAATATTTGGGCTAGAAGTCTTGGAATCATTTATGACGATCACTTCAGCATCCAATCCTTCAATGGCTTTTATTACACTTTGCAGCGCTTCGTCAAAAACCGATCCCCTGTCTTTTGTGGGTATGATGATGCTTACCTGCATGAATTATTATCCTTTCATCAAAGCCAGCGAATATCTGCCATAACTATCAAACGTCATAGGCTTTAAATCATACATCTTCACATTCAACTTTTGCAACTTGATTAATATGGAAAGAAGGTAATCGGGTTTATGAACGTCATCGAGAATAACCAATCCTTTCGGTTTAGCGATTCTCATAATATGCTCAATGTAATTTATTCTAACTTCTACAAAGTTGAGATCATGAAGAATACAATCAAAACCTTCTTCCTTCGATTTTAGAAATTGATTAAGCGTAAAAATATTTTCAACTCCCAATTGATGTTGTCGTAAATAATCCTTTGTCTTCTCTAGCCAGGCAGTATCATCATCAATGGAAAAAACAGTTGCTTCAGGATTTTCCTTTGCATACAATCTGAAAACAAAAGAACTTAGTCCAGATCCCATGTCTAACAACTTTGTATAGCGATTTACTTGGCAAAGGGTGTACATGAACGCTGCCAGTTCAAGAGAGGCCGCCATGTCAGCCCGCGAAACTTCCTTTACATATTGCTCGTAATATAGTTTTAGCTTTTGCTTATTCTGTTCAATGGCTTGGGAGTTCAACTGATCAAACGGTGCTATCTTTTTAAACTGATCAAACGAACCAACTCCAGCTCGAAGTGAAAGAAATCTAATTTTCTGAATTACCCTATTTAACATCTGATACTATTATTTGGCGTTAAGCCCCCACGAAATTTCCTTTATAAAAAGTCGATTAATTTTCTTATCCGGCATTTCACCAGAAGTAGTGAACTTCATGGGCTCAATGGTGAATTGAAAGCAATCGCGTAGTACCTCGATATCCTGAAAGGCATTTCCAAAATGAATATCAATATGATAGATGCCTTCAAACAAAGTCGTGTACGGAATAATCATAGAAATGTATCCTTCCGAAACAGGTTGAGTTGCAAGATTGCCAACGTAGTGTTTATTATTTATGCCAATCATGGGGATGCCTTGGTTATCCTTGAAAATCAATCCAAGCACTGGTGCTTCAAATGCCTCATCTGTTTTAAAATGAACACGTATTTCCAGTCTACAACCCATGTATGCACTACTGGAATTTTTTCCATCGCATAGCAATTCAATTTTTCGAACAGGCTTCGATGAATCATTCAAATTGAGTTGAATTGTTCCAGTGTTTCCCAACAAACTACCCTCCATTAAATTAGTATACTGTTGAATAACCTCTGCAGAGGATCCACTAAAATGCAATTGACCATTTTTAAGAAGAATGGATTTGGTGCATAAACTTTCAACGGCAGACATATTGTGACTTACAAATAGTATAGTTCTTCCATTATTACTCACATCCTCCATCTTGCCCAAACACTTTTTCTGAAACTCAGCATCACCTACGGCTAGCACTTCATCAATTACCAATATTTCAGGCTCAAGAAAAGCAGCTACAGCAAAAGCAAGCCGCAATTGCATGCCACTGGAATAATGTTTCAACGGTGTATCCAGAAATTTTTCCGTTCCAGCGAAATCAACAATCTCATCAAATCGGGCATCGATCTCTTTCCTTTTCATTCCAAGTATCGAGCCGTTCAGGTAAATATTTTCACGCCCAGATAATTCAGGATGAAACCCTGTACCTACTTCAAGTAAACTTGCAATTCTTCCCCGGCCAATAATTTTACCATGTGTTGGGGGCGTAATCTTTGAAAGAATTTTAAGTAGAGTCGATTTACCGGCTCCATTCTTGCCAATGATCCCAATGGATTCGCCTGGCATTACATTAAAACTCACATCTTTTAAGGCCCAAAAATCTTCATCGCTCTTTCGAGAAGCTTTAAATTGAACTAACTCCGCAAGTTTATCGCGTAAACTCAAGTAAGGTACCCCCTCATGGTGTATCCTAAATTTCTTTGAGATAGCCTGAACTTCTAAAATGGGCTTCATGCTAAATCCGCAAAATACATTTCGGTTTTTCGAAAGTAGGTGAGTCCTACGAGAAAAAAAATTGCACCCGAAAACAAACTAATCCAAATCATCGATGCATCGGGTACAGTCTTCATCATAGGCATTCTAAAAATGGTTATGGCAGCATACATGGGGTTAATGGCAAGTAGGTATTTCAACCAACTATTCGACACAATTGAAATCGGGTAGATTACCGGTGTTAAAAAAAGAAGGGCTTGCACTAGAAAAGGAATCACATACCGAAAATCACGATATTTAACATTAAGTGCTGCCAGCAAACAACCCGGCCCAAACGTGGCCATGATGGCAATCACCAAACCAGCAGGCCAATAGATCACTGCTTTAGGTACATTCACTGGCTGTTGAAATAACAGAATCAACCCAATCAAAACAATAAAAGCAATCAAGAAATCAAAAACTGAAACCAGGATTGAAGAGATCGGGATTACAAGTCTTGGAAAATAGATTTTTTTAATAATCTGAGCGTTGCTCACCATGCTATTGCCAGCATTTGTAATGCCCGATGAAAATAGCGTCCACAAAATCAACCCCGAAAAAGCAAAAATCGGGTACCCCATATCATCGGATGGCATGTTCATTGACTTGCCAATAAAAAATGTGAAAATAACCATCATCACCAAAGGCTGAAGTATGGCCCAAAGAAAACCCAAGGCAGTCTGTTTATATTTTACCTTTACATCCCGCCAGGTAAAAAAATAAAAAAGCTCTTTGTACTCGATTAACTCTCTTAGATTAAAGCTGAACGCTATTTTTGGCTTTATTTCGTAATAAGTATCTTTTTTATCCGCGTCCATGATGAGTCTCAGATCAAGCCACAAAAATGCACAAAAATAAAATACGAGTACTTTTTATTTGCCCTTATCCAATAGGTGAATCACCATCGCAAAGGTTTCGATTTGAACAATATTTTGGATTACTACAAGCCAGCGGTTTTTCAATAGAAGCACGTTCCTTCTTGTCACTTTCAACATGGCATCTGATCTATCAACCTGGCAACGTTATCCCGAAAGTGATCGGAGTACTAACAGGCTTTATAAAGCGAGTTTTGACATTGTTTACTATTCCCGGATTTGATTTCGTTTTCATTCATCGCGAAGCTACTCCCTTGGGGCCACCCTGGTTTGAGTGGATCACTTCAAAGATACTTCGAAAGAAGGTTATTTACGACTTTGATGATGCGATCTGGCTTGCACCAACCAGTAAGGAGAATTCTTTTGCTGCAAAACTTAGGTGGCCATCTAAAATAGAATCGATTTGCAGGTGGAGCTTCTCTATTAGCTGTGGAAACAATTACCTGGCATCTTTTGCAAAGCAATTCAATCAACGAGTAATAGTAAATCCAACCACAATTGACTTAAGGGAAGTTCACAACCCAAATCTATTTCCTCCAAAGTTAAAATCAGATAGGTTTGTTATCGGCTGGACTGGATCACACTCAACGCTAACCTATCTTGACATGATAATTCCGGTCATTCAATCATTAGAGAGAAAGCTCCACGACCAATTTGAATTTCACGTAATTGCAGATAAAAACCCAAACTTCGGGCTTTCCTCATTTCGCTTCATTAAATGGTCTAAAGAAACTGAGATTCAGGATTTGCTTAAGTTTGACATTGGCTTAATGCCATTAACAGATGACCTTTGGGCAAAGGGTAAATGCGGGTTTAAAGCGCTTCAATATATGGCAATTGGTATTCCAGTTATTGCTTCGCCCGTGGGCGTAAATAAGAATATTATTGACGAAGGCGTAAATGGGTTCTTATGCCAGTCGTTAAGCCAATGGGAAGAAAAAATATTACAATTAATCAAAGACCATGAGTTACGTAAAAGAATAGGTGATGCAGGTCGTTTAAAAATCACGAATAACTATTCTTTAGATTCAAACTCAGATAACTTTTTGTCACTTTTTGAATAATCTAAAATCAGAATCAAAGCCACCAGGAAAAATGGAAGTAAAGGAATTTTATATCGAGCTAATGTTCCGAAATTGAATGTGGATACGCCAACAGCAAACGCAAATGATAGTGAGAAGGTCATCGCAAAAAGTACATTCGCGTTAGTGAATGCTTTAAAAAAATAGGTACGCTTCTTTGCAATAACATAAAGAGTAAACACCAATAAACACAAACTTTCGATTGCTGATAAAAGCATTAGCGGATTTCGCACTTCCCATATATAAGGACGAAACAAGGAAACATTAATTGCTTGCGGTGCCAGTCGGACCATTGAACCAATAGTACCATCCAATTCCCCCAATTCATAACCCGAACCCGCATCACGCCCACTCCAATACCGAATGTCGTAAGCAGTGACTTTTGCCGTCTCAGCGATTTTGGAAATAGAGTACCGTGCATCATCCTCACCTACCTTCACTACAGTATAATAGGCAGATCCGATCACCACTATAGCAGCAAAAGGTATCAGCATCATTTTCAATACAAGTGACTGAATGTGAAGGAAATTTTTCGCAAAAATCCATAGAATGGCTGCTGGCAAGTAAGCTTGTAACACAAATTTTTTAATGGTAAATATTCCATACAACGCCACGAGCAGAAGAAGAAAGTTTACAATCGTTATTTTCTGTTCAAAAAAGATTCTATAAAATTGATAAGTTGCTATCCCTAAACATGCCAGCGTAACCGAATCTTTTAAAACACCTGAACCCCAAAAGAATACCGAAGGTATAAAGAATGCAGCCAGCGCCAGACTGCGATGCAAGTGTGGATACTGTTTATAAAATGTGAGAAAGAACATCCACATGCCAACAAAACTAAACACAGCAAAAAGTAACGCTGTGGCTGAATACGATGAGAAGGTAATTAAATCAAAAATTGAAGCCAATCGAACAACAGCATATGAAGGCGGATCATTAAAGAAATAGATTTTGGAGGCATATTTATAAATTCCAACCTGATTGGCACCATCTGAAAAAAGTAACTTAAATCCTGCCAAAGGCGATTCTATAAAAGCTTGCCACACAATCCTGCTTCCGTAGGTGTGGTAGATATAAGTATCTCCACCACTATAATAAAACTGATATACCATACCGAGCGCAATGGCACCAACGAGTTTTACCATTAACGCTGGAAAATAATAGGCACGGGTCACCGAATCCGTAACCTGCGGACGAACGAAGTATGCCACCCCATAAATTAAAATGAACAGCAGGGGCGTTACGATCAGGTCACGAAGTTCCATAATGCTTTATAACCTGTTAAAGAGCACTTTCATCGCATCTCCTTTGCGTGTTACATTCAGTACTGCGTTGATCATCGATTTCAATAATCTGAAGATAATTCTCTTATCAGCTTTTTGCCGAATTTCTTCATCCGAATCACCCATTTCAGAATTTTGCGGATTGGAAATTATTGCCCGAAAACGATTGATCGAAATCCCCGTAGTCTTTGCTGTTACACGTTTAAAACGGTATTTACGTCCCAATGCACACAGTGTTTGTACTGTGTAGTAACTCAGGTGTTCTGGATATTCAATAACATTCCATTTCGATTTCAAAATAATTCTTGAGAGGGAATTGAAGTTTGGCGTAGTGATATATAATGCTCCGCCTTTACGTAAAAGCGAATAAAAAGATTGAAATTCTGTTTGCGGGGTATTAATATGTTCAATCACTTCAAAAGAGGTGATCACGTCAAATGATTCTGGATGGTAATGTTGAGGATTTAGCGGACTATTTGTCATTTGAATACCCTTTTGCAGACAAACATCAATTGCCTTACGGGTAAACTCTGTGCCAAATACTTTCCAATTTCTTTTTCTGGCTTCGATCAGAAAAAAACCATCTCCACAGCCAACATCTAAAAGATTATTGGTTTTTCGATAAGGCTCGAATTTATCTAGCAATTCATTGTAGCGTTTCAGCGTAATATCCGAAATACCCCGTGCCCGAGGATACAAGGCATAATGAGTGTTCAACTCATCCATCGTTGGTTTTCGCTTGCAAAAAATAAAACCACAGACTGTACACTGTACCAAATAATGCTGCTCATATCCGCTTAACGAAGTTAGTAGTGCTGAACCACACAAAAGGCACGCTTCAAACTGATCAAAAGAAACAGTTCGCGTTTTATTTGAATAAACTGACGGTTCCTCTACTTCCATTATTTCTACTTGTTCTGTGCATAGAAAAGTCTAGACGCTAATCCCCCTTCTCCATATTCTTCAGCCGCTTCTTGGCATCTTTATAGGCTTCATCTTTACGGCCAGCCTTCTTTTTCACCTCTTTAAAGTATTTTTTGGCCTCGGCCTTATTCCCCTGCTTTTCATTGATC